>JASFVL010000474.1:0-3635 GCA_050049875.1 Anaerolineales bacterium | reverse complement strand
CGCAGCGCTGGTGGCAGACAAGGCTGGTTTGAACGAGGGACAGTGGTCTTGGAGCTACCAGTCCGCTGGACGTAGCCGCGAACCCTGGTTAGGCCCCCAGTTGCAGGAATATTTACCAGAACTGGCTAGCAGAGGCATCCAAAATGTGATCAGCATTCCAATCGGTTTCGTCTGCGATCACGTAGAAATTTTGTACGATATCGATATTCAAGCCCAAGAGGTGGCGAAGGAAGTTGGAATCCGGCTGGAGCGTCCTCCCGCGCTCAACGATGACCCATTGTTCATTGATACTCTCACCAAAGTGATATCTCAACAAGCCGCGCAAGCCGGCTGGACTGAGCAAGGATAACTATATAGATCCTTATCCGACCTCCCTGGTTCTTACCGCCACCTAGACGCCAAAAGCAAAAAGCACCCAATTGCGGGTGCTTTATGGTTTTTATTTGCCGGGGGGATTAACTCTCGTAGTTGGCTCTGACCTCATCGCCTTTAAACGGCGTTCCCAGAAACAAAGCACCGATGACGCACACATCGAACAAGCCCGCCAGAAACGGAACTGCGCCGACCACCGCCAGCAAAATGCCCCAGACCCCACCGACAACCCAAAGGCCTAAGGTGATGAGCGCGATGCCCGCGACGATGCGCAGCACACGACCGGAACTATTGGACATAAACTTCGCAAAACCCATAACAACCTCCATTTATTAATTGATTTTTGGTTTCTATAGGCTTAGATGCACTGGGAGCGAAAAGGTTACATGGTGAGTGTCTCCCCCTTGCCCTGCGGAGCTCACAAATGATCCAGACAACCCCACTTACAGATCCAACAATTTAGCGTTTTAACGGCGCGAGAACTTTACGAACGCAGTAGGAGCATACATGAGTCCCTAAACCAGCTCCAGCCTGCCGGTGCGGCGGGTGTCCATTAACCGTTTCCGAAATACCAGCCATGCCAAGGTGGCATAAACCAACCCAATGAACACCTCTAAACCGACCAGCGGGGCCACCTGGAGATAGGAGGCCCCATCGATCACCTCCCGATATGAACAAACAAATGCTGTACCTGTTCTTGTCTAACTTGTCTATCTACTTCATTGGCATGGGAATCAGTCACATCCTGCCGCTCTACGCCGGCGAGTTTGGCGCCCGGCCCTCATTGGTTGGCTTGTTTATGGCCTCAACCTACGTTTCCATCACAGTTGGGATCATCTTGACTGGCTGGTTAAGCGAGCGGACCTCACCCAAAAGTTTACTTATTGCCGCAGGTCTGCTGGGCGGTTGGGTTCCCCACCTACGCACAACCAAAGCCAACCCGCAACCCTGCAAATGATGCACCCAAGATAGCTCCCCCCGTGCCAGCCGAAAGGAAGTGTCTGCGCTAACGGGGGGACCAAACCCCACCCACAACCCACCACAAATATGTAAGCTTGCACAGAAAACAAAGTTATAATCATACGCACGCAAAGATTTATCGGTTTTAAGGAGGTATCCAGCCATGAAGAAAACAGCCGATGTGGTCGTGATCGGAGGCGGCATCATGGGCACTGCCACCGCCTATCACCTGGCGAAGCGCGGGGCAGGCGTTCTACTGTTGGAGAAAACTCAATTAGGCGCCGGTTCCACCGGCAAGACTGGCGGCATCATCCGCCAGCACTATTCGATTGAAACGGTAGCCCGCATGGCGCTGCGCGCCGTACAGGTATGGAACCACTTCGATCAAGTGGTGGGAGGGGATGCTGGTTTCATCAAGACCGGCGTAGTCTTCGTCGCTGGGCCGGGGGACAAGGATAACATGGCTGCCAGCGTTGCCATGCAGCAAGCGGTCGGTATCCGCACCGAACTACTGGATGGCGAGGCGCTGAGCGAGGTCGCCCCCTATCTGAGAACGAATGACGTCGGCGTCGCCGCCTACGAACCGGACGGCGGTGTGGCGGATGGCAGCATGGCGTGCAGTGCTTTCGCTGCTCGCGCCCGCGACCTGGGAGGCGTGATCAAACTGGGCGTGGAGGTTACCGCTATCCATCTCAATGGGGGTCGCGTTGTCGGTGTGGACACTTCTGCAGGTCGAGTGGATGCACCGGTGGTGGTCAACACCGCTGGCCCCTGGGGACCTAAGCTGGCTCAATCCGTCGGTCTGGACGTCCCGGCGGAAGTCAGCCGTCACCAGATTGCCAGCTTTAAACAGCCTGGAGATTTCGAGAAACCAATGCATGCCATCGTGGCGGACTTCATCAACGCCCATTACATGCGTGCTGAGACGGGTGGGTTGACTCTGGCGGGCTCGGTGGAGGATGATACATCCGACTCAGTGCCGAATCCGGACAGCTACAACGAGGGTGTCGACCGTACCTTTGTTGAAGAAATGGTCGAGCGCAGCACACGCAGGATCCCCCATTTAGCCCGCGGCAGCGTGCAGGGCGGATGGGCCGGACTTTACACCGTCACTCCAGACTGGAATCCAGTGATCAGCAAAGTGGAGTCAGTTCCAGGTTTGATCCTCGGCTTGGGATTCAGCGGCAGCGGTTTCAAATTAGGGCCAGTCGTTGGGGAGATGCTTGCTGATCTGGCTATGGGTGTCCAGGAATGCCCCATCGACGCGAGTATCTTTCGCCTGAGTCGCTTCTCACAGGGGGAACTGATCACCAGCAGCTACGGCTACAGCATCGTCGGGTAGAGAAAGCGCCTGATATGGCTGCCCATTAGATCGAGGCAATTACCCATGAAAGTTAAAGCACGTACCCTGATCCCAATGCTTATTTTGGTTGCTGTGTGTTTGATAGCTCCAGTCAACACTGCATACGCCAAGTATAGATCCTTGTCCGATCAGGAATTGGCCCAGAAATTTGCGCCTGTACTGTATTTTCATCCAGCCGAGATCTTCCGCCCTCAACCTGTTGATGTGCTTGTAAACACAGCTAGATTGCGAGAACAGCGCCGTTTCTGGTTCGATATTAACGTACTGCCCAACGTGTCAATATCTGATCTCTTCAATTACCGCGCAGAAAATTTCTTCCTCGATGCGTGGAATAGCAGTGAGGGCAGCTCCGACAGCATGAACTACTCCTCCCATCGCACCTATTACCAGAACGCGCTCAGTCCTGAAGCTGGGGGGCCACCCATCGCAACCTATGCCCGTGTTGTCCGAGATGAGCCTTCTGGATACACCAGCATTCAGTATTGGTTGTTCTACTACTATAACGACTGGTTCAACAAACACGAAGGGGATTGGGAAATGGCGCAGGTGATACTCGGTGAAACTGAAGAACCTGAGTGGATGGTCCTCAGCCAACATCACGGTGGTACACGTCGACCTTGGAACATGGTTTTGGTCGAGCAGGGTACGCACCCGGCAATCTATATCGGGTTGGGTTCTCACGCCAATTATTTTTGGGGTAACGAAATCTATCCAAATGGGAAGGTTATTGGAAATGCAAGGGTGGAGATTATGGACCGAACCGGTACCTTTGACCGGGTCATTCCTGAAGTGATCCCGATCCCAGACCTGTCGGGGGCGGAAGAGAATTTGATCGACTTTTCGGGATGGGAGTGGATTGTTTTTGCGGGACATTGGGGTGAAACCGCGCAGCAGAGCGATTTTGCAGGCCCCTATGGTCCTGCCTACAAGGGCAAGCAGT
>JASFVL010000473.1:0-3637 GCA_050049875.1 Anaerolineales bacterium | reverse complement strand
TTTTGGGCGGCTCAGCTGCCCAAAAACACACCCCACTTAATTCCCTTTAACAACATTTGGTAGAATGTTGTTCATCAACATTCATGACAAGCGGAGCTAACTGATTGAGGATGTCATCATGCCCGGAAAGATGCAGCAGAAATCCGGGCAATCTAATGATATCCTCCTAATACCGGTATTACTGTATCTTAAGCAGCACGACCCCTCCAACGCACCGTAGGGTCTAGCATGCTCTTTGTCCACACTTCCTCGTTCATAAATGAGCTTGAGGCGGGTTTTTTAATTCCTACGAAAGGGATTGAGAACAATGAGCAACGGTTGTCGAAACAACATGACTATATAGAATGTTTATTACTTGAGAGTGATGAAAACATCTCGACCATCCAGGCGATCCCGAATACTATGCTATACTTTTCTAAGGGTAACAAAGACCTATATTAGATGGGTTTACAGGTGATCAGGTTGACCAATTCATGAAAGAGAACTTTGAGCATCGTAACGTCCAGGTGTGAAGACGGCGTGCTACTAAACTGACAGTACAAACCCGTGAAGTTCTGGCGTTCCCATTCGAGGATATTGGGTACAGCCCACGTGGGTCTAAAACATTTGTGCGTAGATATTGCTCAACGAGATTGTCTAGTACACCTGAGCAGGGTCATGGCAAGCATAAGATTTGATGAATGGGACAGCTCTAAAGAGTGAAGATATGGGCGGTTTATTGGTTGGGCATGAAAATGATTTATCTTAGAAGAGTATGACAAAAGACATCATCTTAATGGGACCAGTCAGGGTAGGAAAATCTACAGTTGGTAAAATACTGTCAGAAAGGTTAAAGCTGCCACAGGTATCACTAGACGAATTGCGAAGGAGGTATTATCAGGAAATCGGTTATGATCCAGACATAGCGCATAAGATTCGGAAAACAGGTGGGTTTGTTGCCCTGGTTTTCTACTGGAAGTTGTTCGATGCCTATGCAGTGGAAAGGATGCTTGCCGATCATCAAGGATGTGTGTTCGACTTCGGGGCAGGTGGATCCATGTATGAAAGTACGGAGATGTTCGGGAGAGTAAAGAAAGCTTTGACCCTATATCCAAATATCATCCTCCTACTACCATCGCCAGATGTTGATGAGTCAGCAAGAATTCTAAATGAACGAACGAGAGATTTAACAGGGTCATTTGGGCAAGGATTTAATTGGCATGAGTACTTTTTGGGGCAAGAGACATATTACAAACTGGCCAAGTACATTGTATATAGTCATGGAAAAACACCAGATGAAACGTGTGACGAGATAATGGATCTGGTGGGTGATTAGAAAAAGGATCACCGCCCAACCCTATGCTAACCCTGACCTGCTACGAAGTGAGGACTGGCGCGCAATTCAGATAATATGTATTTCGCTGGGATCGTTCCTTCTACACAGGGGAACTTCTTCCACAAGAGTTGATTGAGAAGATCTTCACGCCAGTTGTATCGACCCAGTATTTTCCTTATGCGCCCCCCTATGACGAGGTAAGTTACGGGTATGGTTGGTTTGTCGGTGAAAGGCTTGGGCATCGTGCGGCGGGTCATGGAGGCACTTACACTGGTTTCCGGGCTTCGATCGAACATTATCCTGATGACGAGATTTCGATCATATTTCTGAGCAACTTGCAGAGTTCGGATATCACCGTAACTACATACCCGTCAGAACTGATTTTTACTGAAGAGTAACTATCACTCAATCATTCATGATACAGACTTGGATTTGCCATAGTTTTAATTGGTATCTGACCTGTTTCGGCGCCGAAACACTCAAAAATACATTCATTCTGTACCCATTTAATAATCTGCTACAAAGCAACATGGGGAGCCAGGGATCCCGCAGCAAGTTTGTATACCGCGTGGGTTAGAAAATCCTCCCTGGTCCCGGCAGCGTGTTCAGGGACCAAGACCGGGAAGCTGTTTCGGCACCGAAAAATTCAATAATACAATCATTCTGTACCCATTCTCTGATCTGCCCCAAGGCATCATCGGGAGCCAGGGAGCCTGCAGCTAGTTTGTAAATAGTGTGCGTCAGATAATCCACCCCAGTCCTGGAAGTGTATTCAACCAAATATCTAACTGCCTGAGCTGTTCTCTCTGCAGTGACCACATCCGGTCGCCGCCCCAGTTCACGCGCCTACTCTATCGAGACAAACTCCAGCGGGGTGATGGCATCTCCCAAACGAGCCATCCGCAAGGAGCCATATTTGTGGCAGTCGCAGTTGAATTTGACATAGGCGATGTGGTCTTGCCATTTGTCCAAAGCACAATACCCGCTTCCCAGGATCAACCAGGGTGTGAACCAGTCTCCTCGGGCGTTGGTTATAGCTTCAGCGCCACATTCGGGGCAGGTGTGAGTAGGTATGTATTGAATGTCGGTTGTGTTAATATTTCACCTCTGATAGAGCGGTGTTATTTAAAATCCAGAGTTATCCACCGGCCCAGCTCTTCGGTGGGCTTTTTCGGTATCCTTGTTCGTTTGTCTCAAGTAGCGCTGTAACACAGCGGTGGAGGTGTGTCCCATCAACTTTGCCAATGTGAAGATATCCGTTCCGTTTCGCAGCATAGCGAGACAAAACGCTCGCCTGAAGTCGTGTAGGGTTGGTTTTTCTACGTTGGCACTCTGAGACCGGCGTTTGAGTACAGATCGTAGACCGTCATAACTCAATCTGTTTGACCCATATCGTGGGTGAGTGACCCATAAAGCGGGATTGTTATCTTGGCGGTGTTTCAAATAGCGTCTTAACGCCCTTTTGGATTTTTTACCAAAATAAACAGTACGTGGTTTGCGGCCCTTCCCTTGACGAATTAGGATATCGCCTCTCGCTATATTGAGGTCATCCAGGTTGGTAGCCAGGAATTCGCTTGCCCGCGCACCGGTATCCAACAAGCACAATAAGATGGCTGTATCACGATCGCCTGCAAATGTCCCGCGTTTGCACGATTTCACCATCTTGGAGATAACATCGAATGGCACTGGGTCGATGGGTTTAGCCGGGACCCTGGGGGCTTTCACTTTGTGAATTGGGTTTCTCCAGCCTTCGGGTTCGACTTCATCTTCAAACCAATACAGGAACGCTCGCAAGGTTCGATAGGCAGCATGCTTTCCACCCGCATTGTGCCCTGTTTCATCTAGCCAGAGTATGTATTGTCGTATTAGAGTAGTGGTTATTTGCTCGATCTGGTTGACCACCTGGGTCTCGCAAAAATCTAGAAACAGTTTCAGCTTTGTGCGGTAAAAACGCAGTGTTCCCTTCGATAATCCTCGCGCTTTGCGGTCGATCATGAAAGCTTCCGCCCACGTCAAAAGGTAGTCGTCTACCAAATTTTTTGTCGAAGTCCCCTGGGTGTCGATCCGATTAAACATAAAAACACGCTCCTTCGAGCGTGCTGAACACCCCTGTATATGGGGGATGTCTAGCTTGTTACCCCCATATATGCCGGTTTTTGTAGGGCGGGTGGGATTCGAACCCACAAGGTATCACTACCGGAGGATTTTAAGTCCCCTGCGTCTGCCAATTCCGCCACCGCCCCGTGCGGTGTTTCTTGTCTATTATATCAAAAAAGCCGGGTTGTTTATCCGGCTTTTGATCTTAAGGGAGTTCATGATCTT
>JASFVL010000096.1:0-11312 GCA_050049875.1 Anaerolineales bacterium | reverse complement strand
AGACTGTTACATTCAAGACCCATTTGGGGTGATCTTCAATCTCTGGGAGGACTAGTACCCCGTCAATCGATAATTCCCCGATTGATACCGTCGTTCACCCTGCCAGAAAAGTCCTCATCTGTTCCCGGTAGCTCTCGAAAGCCTCTCGCCCAGAATCCGTCAAGCGGCACAAAGTTCTAGGCATTTTCCCTTCGAAGGTCTTCTCGATTTCCACATAACCGGAATCCTCCAGCTTGCTGAGATGGGAGGAAAGATTTCCGCGCGTTAGATCTGTGGCGTGGAGAAGGTAGAGGAAATCAGCGCTTTCAACAGCCCACAACACTGCTAGGATGGCCAAACGGGCAGGCTCGTGAACGATTCGGTCGACATCGATGATATCACGCAGCTGCTCGTCCACCTCACACCTCCCCCTGCTTTGGATGGGAGCCTAGGTACCTGGCTAAGACCACCGCTCCGGTGAGAATCTCGGCTAAGCCTACCCCTAAGAAGGTGACCCCTGACCCGAGCACTTCATCGAGGAAGATCACCGTTCCGATCCCCAATAAAACCGCAAACGCGCCCAGGAAGAAGAAACGCTTTAAACCTAACTGAAACCCGAGAAGGATCAGCACTGTCCCGAGAATCCCTCCGACAGCCAAAGGCATCTCATTCCACTCCTTGGGGATGAAAAATGAGGCAACAATAATCATAATCGCTACCACCATGACGACCCGCCTTCTCTGAGTATTGCTCTCGCGTCGGTAAGAGACAAACCCCGTGCGCGGATAGGTGATGCGCTCCTTCAAACTTCGCAGTAGTCTGTTGATTAGGAAAACTCCCCCCAACAAGAGCAGGGGAAGACCTAAAGCCACGAGTAAAGCAGCCAGCGTGCCCTGTTCTACTTTAGCCATGAGCACCAACCAGGCGCCAGTCAGAGCGAACATAACCCCGGTGACAAGCTCTGGGAGCCCATCCACATAGAAATATCTGTACGACTCTTTAATCAGTTTTTCGATTCGATCCGTCATGATACACTCCTACGTTTGCTATACAATCTAGTTTGTAGTACAAACTCATTTGTAATAGTTTAGCACATATAGCTGGTATTGTCAAGCGCAGTTTCGCACTTTAGATGTGAGAAAGTCTAGGTTTCGAAGGTCAAAAACACAACAGAAGGGTGTGCATGCAATCTTTGTCAGAAGGAGGTACTGTAGCAATCCACAGCACTGGCAAGTATAATCTGGTAAAGTTACCAAGGAATAGAAAGACACTAGCGAGATTGGCACAACGTGGAACGAATCCGTTGACTACAAGCGGAGTTATGAACACTATAGCTGCTTGGTTGATCTTACTAACTTACAGTTCCTTCGCACTGAGCCCCCTTCGAAGGGTTTGGCACCGTTTGAATGAGGCTTTGGGGATTGTGAGTCCAGCGCTTTTCCTGCTGCCTTATCTGCTGGCTACCGACTTTCAACCTTCAACCAATGACCTAATCCGCGTCGTTGGCTACCTAGCACTGCCGACAACTTTACTCCACCTGCGATCCAAAAAAGCCAAACCCTTCGATCCCCTACAGGTCTTAACGATCTTAGCATTGTGGGTGCCGCTGGAACCGGACCTGTTCATCTTGTTTCTGGACTTACTCCTTCCAGGACTCAACCTGCGCAGCTCTATTCCTGACCCAACCTTACTCCCCGTGAGAGCAACCCTGCTTCCCGGTGTCGACCTGCCGTTGATGAGCTTGATGGCAATATCCCTAGCGCTTTACCTGTTCACTGTGCGCCACCCGTTGAAAGACCTTGAGTTTACCATCCACTTGGGCTGGCGGGATGTAAGAAGCGCACTGCTCGGCCTGTCAGTTTACGCTCTGGTCGGCGTGCCCCTAGGGCTGGTGATCGGTTTCCTGGAGTTCGAACCCCATGTCCCTGACGGTGGTGAACTGCTCGCCGGCATCCTCGCTGGCTACCTGCTGGTGGCGCTCATCGAAGAGGTGCTTTTCCGCGGCATCATCCAGAACCTGCTGTCGAAGCGATTGCGTAGACCTTGGGTCGGATTGGGAGTGAGCGCTTTCATCTTTGGGCTGGCGCATCTGAACAACAGTACTCCTGGCTTCCCGGTGCCCAATTGGGGGTACGTGCTGATGGCGACTCTCGCTGGTTTAGCTTATGGCTGGGTGTGGATGCGCACGGGCAAGGTGACCGCCTCGGCGATCACCCACATGCTGGTGAACCTGGTCTGGGGGATCGTGCTCAGCTAGGCCTCGCCCCCACCTGGTGGGAGAATCTACTGGTTATGATTGATATGATGGATAGACAGACATCTAGGACTTCTATCGTTGGGGCTTGTCACCCAAGAGAGCGTACAATCTGATGCGGATTGTCATCATCGCCCTGGGATCGCGCGGCGATGTCCTGCCCTACGCTACGCTGGGCGCGGGGCTGAAGGGCGCCGGGCACCGCGTGACCTTCATCACCTCTGAGGACTTTACGAGCCTAATTCGCTCGAAGGGCTTGGAAATGATCGCCATCCCGGGCGACGCTCAGTCCATCCTTGCCACCAGTGGGGCGAACCTTTTGGCAATAGTACGCTCCTTCCGCGACATGTCCGCAGGGTACCTCGAGCGGTCGGGGGAACTGCTCCCACCCCTGGCTGAGGCGGATCTGATTCTCAACCAACTGCCTGGCGGCGTATTTGGGGTTGATATCGCTGAGCGCTACGGAATACCGCATTGGGGAGTCGCTGTGATCCCGCTAGTGCGCACCTCGACTTTTCCCATGGTGGGTTCGCCAACCACATTCTCCAGGCTTCCGGGTTACAACAAAATGACCTATTGGTTGGCTGAACAAATGGCTTGGGGACTGCTGTACCCGTTGGTCAATCGCTGGAGGGTGGATATTCTCGGTCTGCCGCGTCTGCCGTTCAGCGCACTTTCAGCGCACGCCCGCACGCATACCTCCAAGGTGCTGTTGGGGGTCAGCCCACACGTCGTGCTGCCACCTCGGGATTGGGGCGATACCGTCCATGTCACTGGCTACTGGTTCCCGCCTGAACAGGATTGGAAACCGCCGGATGATTTAGCGAATTTCATCGCTGCGGGGGATGCGCCGGTTTTTGTTGGCTTTGGAAGCATGCCGGTGGAACACCCGGAAAAGACCACCCAAATCATTCTCGAAGCGGTCAGGAAAGCTGGTCAGCGCCTGGTGTTGCATGCCGGCTGGGGAGAGCTGGGCGAGGTCCCATTGCCAGACAACGCCATCAAGGTCGACTACGTGCCCTACGACTGGCTGTTCCCGCGCATGTCAGCCATCGTTCACCACGGTGGATCGGGCACCACCGCTGCAGGACTGCGCGCCGGCGTCCCCTCGATCGTGGTCCCCTTCCTGTTCGACCAACGCTTATGGGGAAATCGGGTTGCTGACCTGGGCGCTGGTCCGAAACCCATTCCATTTCGAAGCTTATCGGCCGAGAAACTCACCCATGCGATCCAAGAAACTGTCCATAACCCTGAGATGAAGGCGCGGGCGGCTGAGTTGGGAGCCAAGATCCGCTCCGAAGACGGTTTGGGAGTTGCACTCGGGTTGATTGAGGATTCGTTTATGGGGCGTGAACTTGATTAAAGCGGGGACAGCCCATAAAAAAAACAAGTGTTGTGTAATTCCTCACAAGCGATATAAAAAGCGATATAACAATCCAAAACATCTTGACAAATCATTTTTTCTTATATAATGTGGAAATATTCCACCTAATAACTCGATTTACACAAATGAAGGTTAAGTGTTTATTATGGAAGCTGATGTCTCATTTGGTAGGCTGATCAAACAACACCGCAAGGTGTTGGATTTAACACAGGCCGAACTGGCACGCCGGGTGGGCTGCGCGACCATCACACTGCGCAAGATCGAAGCGGACACTCTACGCCCCTCCGTGCAGATCGCTGAACGGCTGGCCATGGTCCTTGACGTTCCTTTAGGGGAGCGCGCGGATTTCGTCCAGCTGGCGCGCTCGATTCTGGGGGAAGCCGTCGAACCACCCCCTACACCCACACCACCCCCGCTCCCTGAGGAAATTGGAGAGGAAGACCTCAGCGGGCGCGCCGTACGGGGCTACCAACTCGGTGAACGCATCGGCTCCGGCGGATTCGGCGCCGTCTACCGGGGGGTGCAGCCGGTGGTTGAGCGCGAAGTGGCGGTCAAGATCATCCTACCCCAGTACGCCAACCACCCCGACTTCATCCGCCGCTTCGAAGCTGAAGCGCAATTAGTCGCCCGCCTCGAGCACCCCTACATCGTGCCGCTCTACGATTACTGGCGGGAACCCAGCGCAGCCTATCTGGTCATGCGCATGTTGCGCGGTGGCAGCCTGGGGGACCGGCTCAACAATGGTCCCATGCCTCTCGATTTCGTGCTGCAGATCCTTCTCCAGGTGGGAACCGCTTTGCACGCCGCCCACCGTTTTGGGGTCATCCACCGCGACCTGAAGCCGGAAAACGTGCTATTGGACGAGGATGACAACGCCTACCTGGCCGATTTCGGCATCGCTAAAAACCTGGGTGACCCAAACTTAGAAGGAAAAACGAAGACGGGCATGCTGGTCGGTTCACCTGCCTACATCTCCCCGGAGCAAATCCGCTCTGAGCCCATCATGCCCCAAGCGGATATCTACTCTCTAGGGGTGCTGCTATACGAACTCTTGACCGGAAAGCAACCCTTTGCTGGGGAGACGCCGATCGACCTGATTGTGAAGCACCTCAATGAACCGCTCCCCCCGCTGAGGACTCAGAACCCCGATTTGCCTTCAGCCCTGGACCCCGTCATCCTGCGAGCGACAGCAAAGGACCCCACCGAGCGCCACCCGGATGTGCCCACGCTGCTGGCCGAGTTCCAAACCGCAATCGGTACAGTAAGCGTTAGTTTGCGTCCAACCATACCTGTTGAAGAGACAGAAATAGATGAAATTGACGCTGAGGCGATTGAGAACCCTTACAAAGGTCTGCGCGCCTTCCAAGAGGTGGACGCCGATGATTTCTTCGGGCGCGATACCCTCGTGCAAACCCTCTTGGGGCGGATGGGGGAGGAGAACGAAGTCTCCCGCTTTCTCGCGGTGGTCGGTCCCAGCGGGAGCGGCAAGTCCTCTGTGGTCAAAGCTGGGTTGATCCCGGCCATACGCCGGGGTGGTCTGCCGGGTTCGGAGAATTGGTTCGTGGTCGACTTCATCCCAGGCGCCCACCCCATGGAGGAACTGGAGGCCGCTCTGCTGCGCATCGCCGTCAACCCGCCCGAATCCTTGCTCGGTCAGCTCAAGGAGGACCAACGCGGCTTGTTGAGAGTTGTAAACCGCGTCCTGCCAAAGGATGAAACCGTTGAACTGGTGCTGGTCATCGACCAGTTCGAAGAGGTCTTCACCTTGGTCTCCGATGAGGCCAAAAGAGCGCACTTTCTCGAAAGCCTGGTCACCGCGGTCCTGGACCCGCGCTCGCGTTTGCGGGTGGTGATCACCCTGCGAGCCGATTTCACCGACCGCCCCTTGCAGTACGTCGACTTCGGCGACCTGGTGGGGATGCGCACCGAATTCGTCCTACCGTTATCGCCGGACGAACTGGAACAAACCATCACCGGCCCGGCGCACCGCGTTGGGCTGGTCTTAGAGCCAGGGTTGGTAGCTCGCATCGTCCGGGAGGTCGGCGACCAACCTGGGGCGCTGCCCTTACTGCAGTACGCTCTGACCGAGTTGTTCGAACGCCGCGACGGGCGCCGTTTGACCTTGGAAGCTTACGAGCAGAGCGGCGGCGTCTTGGGCGCCCTCAGCCGCCGCGCTGAGGAGATTTATACCCCCTTAGACGAAACCGGGCGGGAAGCCACGCGACAGATTTTCCTGCGTTTGGTAACGCTGGGGGAGGGGGTAGAAGATACCAGGCGGCGAGTGCTGCGATCAGAAGTAGTGGGGTTGAACGTTGAGCGCTCAACGGTAGAAACCTTCAACACGGTCCTCGACACCTTCGGTCGCCACCGATTATTAACTTTCGACCACGACCCAGTCACGCGGGAACCCACCGTCGAGGTCGCCCATGAAGCCCTGCTGCGGGAGTGGCCGCGCTTGCGCGGCTGGCTGGATGAGAGTCGCGAAGATATCCGTATGCAACGTCTGCTCGCCGCAGCTACAACCGAGTGGCTTCGTGTGGAAAAAGATGCTGGTTTTCTGCTGCGCGGTTCACGCCTCGACCAATTCGAAAGTTGGGCTGCGGAAACAGGACTCGCTTTGACAGCGAATGAACGCGCTTTCCTGGATTCCAGTCTTGAAGAACGCAAAGCGCGCCAAGCCGCGGAAACTGAACGCCAGGCGCGTGAAGCTGCCTTGGAGCAGCGTTCGCGCCGCTTCTTGCGCGCTCTGGTAGGTGTGTTCGCCGCTGCAGCGCTGGTCGCCGTTATCTTGTCGGTGGTGGCTTTCAACCAGCGTAGCATCGCCCAGGATAACGCCATGCTGGCTGGTCAGAACGCGGCCACTGCTACTTATGCTCAGGGGCAGGCGCTGTTCGAAGCCGCCACTGCAACCGTGGCACAGGGGGAAGCCCAATTCCAGGCTGCTACAGCACAAGCCGAACGCTTCCGAGCAGAAGAGCTATCCAATGCCCGGGCGACAGCTCAATCCGAAGCGGAAGCCGCTGAGCGTGAAGCCCTGCGCCAGGCCAGCATAGGTCTAGCAGCCCTTGCGGAGGACGAGTTGGTAGGCGTAGACCTGGAGCTCGGTGTGCTGCTGGCATTAGAAGCCGTGGAAAATTACCCGTACACCCCACAGGCTGTCGGGGCGTTGGCGAAAGCCGTCGAACAATACCGGGCGTTTCGCACTTTCGACGCTAGCGATTCGGTTGCCGCGCTGAAAATAGTCGCCACCTGGTCACCTGATGGGAGAAAGGTAGCTGCAGGTGCAAACCCATCGACAGATTCTGTCGTCATTTGGGATAGCGATACTGGCAGCGAACTGCTTACCGTCAACACACATGAACAGATCTGTGCAGATAATGCCTTTCAAATAAATGATCTCGTCTGGTCGCCTTCCGGTAATCGCCTAGCAGCAGCAGCGCAAGGTCGCAATTTTAGTGAGGCTTGCAAGACCGTGGTGCTGGACACAACCAGTGGTGATACGCTGCTGACGATTGCCGATAACCAAAGTGCCAGCCGGAGTCTGGATTGGTCACCTAATGGGGCGATACTTTTGAGCGGGCATGAAGACGGCAGTGTCAGACTGTGGGATGCCGATACTGGCGAGGAAATCTCGATCCTGTCCGGTCACGCTGGCACGGTTCGTGATGCCGTCTTTTCACCCGATGGCAGCCGCATTGCCTCCGCATCGGAAGATGGAACCGTCCGCCTTTGGGATGCTGAAACGGGTACCGAACAAAAGCTGCTCAGCGGTCATGCTGGTCCCGTGCGCTCCGTCGATTGGTCGCCCGATGGAACCCGCCTGATCACAGGCGGAGATGATGGTCTCCCACGCGTATGGGACGTAGCCAGTGGCGAAACACGACTTGTCTTGCCGGGGCACACCGCAGCTGTTGTCATCGTCACCTGGTCAGCTGACGGTCGCCGCCTCGCCAGCCAGAGCCTCGACGGCACGGTGAATATCTGGGATGCGGCTACTGGTGGGTTGATCTTCCAAATCCCCAATGTTGCTCCTGATCCGGAATCAAAGAGAGGATTTGTGGAGTTTTCCCCAGATGGCAATTGGATTCTAGCCGGCGCTACCCGTGTGCTCGGAATTCGTATCTGGGATACCTCAACTTCGGTTCCCAAATTGTTCGGGCATACATTCGGACAAGAGTGGGGCGGGTGGTCCCCGGATAGAAATCTGATCGCCACCAGCGGTACCGATGGAAGCGCCCGCCTGTGGGATGCGAAAACCGGACTGCTGCTGAAGGAGTTCAATCAGGGTAGCTATTGGGGTGATTGGTCACCGGATGGTTCCCGCCTTGTGTTAGCAGAGGGTGTTGGGGCGTTTTCCATCAACGTATGGGACGTATCCAGCGGAGAAATACTGTCAAGCTTATCATATCCAAAAGATGATCTTGGCAACCTCCGGTTCCTCACCATGGATTGGTCTCCCGACGGCGCGTTCATCACCGCAGCGGGTTTAAGGCTTGGTACCCCTCAAGCGGTCTACGTTTGGGATGCTGAAACCTATGAACTCGTATCAACCTTACAAACAGATGGCTTTTGCATGTTAGGCTGGCCGCACTGGTCACCAGACAGCACCAAAATCGCCACCGGTTGCATCTTCGTCGAATCGGGGACCAACACACCCGCCCGTATCTGGGATGCTGCTACTGGTAGGGAGATCATGAGGCTGGAAAGCCAACACGGTCTAACCTACCGCACGGTTTGGTCACCGGATGGCAAAAGACTCCTCACAGCGTATGAAGATGGCACCGTGGTTATCTGGGACCTGGAAACGGGCGAACCAATCCTCACCTTCACAGAGACCCAAGGACCAGCGGGGGGTGATTGGTCACCGGACGGCAAGCTGATCGTATCCAACGGTTATGGAACCCCGCTGGTGAAAATTCGCGACGCTGAAACCGGCGAAGAGCTGATGAGTTTTTCGGTTCCTGGTAACGTACTGACAACCGGGTGGTCGCCAGATGGCACCCATGTGATCGTTACAGGTGATGGCATCACTGTGCCGGTCATCAAGCGGGTCTGGCGATCCACGGATGAATTGGTTACTCACGCCTACGAATGCTGCGTCACCCGCGAGCTGACGCCCGAGGAGCGCCAGCAGTTCGGGTTGCCCCCGCAACCTTAATAATCCTTACAATATCAACTTCTTAGCCAATCAATCGAAAGTGAGGGAACGATCCGAGACCTATGATCTCTCAGAATTAAATAATCGTGAAAATATTCACAACTCGAGGTATTTCTAATATCCAGGCTAGAGGCAGCCACTGAACGCCTAAAAAATGGCCCAAGTGAGCTTGATCACTACAAATCTACGCAGCCCGCAAGCATCCATATCAGTAGCTAGGGCCAAAGGAAAACTTATTATTCGCCAAGGAGGTAAATGAAATGTCCACAAAAACCAGATATATCAGTATCGCCATAGCTTCGATCCTATTGGCGGCGATTCTCGTCATCGTCATCCAAACAAGAGCCAGTGGAGAGCTTGATGTGGTGAAAGCGTTCGAAGATTCGCCCAGCCACCTTCCTGAGGGGATCACCATCGACAAGTCAGGCAACTTCTACGTCAGCCTTGGCCCTCCTGGTTTTTTTGACGCAGTTCCACCCTTCGGGGCGGTTTGGAAGATCAGCCCAGATGGGACGGAAACAACGGTCCTCGTCGAGTATCCGGAAGGACCAGCGCCCGCAGGGCTGGCTGCGGACCCACCCGGCAACGTGTACTTTGCCTTCCCTAATATGGGTAATCCGGGTGGGGGGGTTTTCCGCCTGACCGGTGACGGTGGGGCAGAGCTAATGCCAGGTACAGAAAGCATCTTCGTCCCCAACGGCTTGGCCGTCGACAAGGGAGGTGATCTCTACGCGAGCGATTCGGTCACGGGTTTTATCTGGCGCATCCCCAGTGGTGGTGCTGCGCCAGCCGAAATCTGGTACCAAGGTGAACCCACTGCCGGCTGTCCAGAGAATTTTGGGGCCAACGGGATTGCCTTTTGGAAAGGAGACCTCTACGTAGCCAACACCAGCAAGGGTACCCTTGTGCGTATCCCTGTCCTTCCAAATGGCTCCCCTGGCGAAGGGGAGGTCGTCGCCGGAAACCCCGAATGTACGGCGGAGGGATTGTTCGGGATGGATGGGATTGCACTTGACGTGCACGGAAACGTGTATGCCTTGTTGGTGCTGCAGAACAAACTGGTGCGCATCGACCCTGAAGATGGAACAACAACCACACTTCTAACAGAGGAAGATGGCCTCTGGAACCCAGCTAGCTTGGCATTCGGCACTGGCAAGGGAGAACGGGAGAGCATCTTTATCACCAACTACGCCGTCATACCTCCCGAACCCGCCAACAGCTTCGGGCCGGCGGTGCTGAAATATGACGTTGGCGTTCCGGGGCTGCCGCTGCCTTAATGCAGTAAAGCATGACAACATAATCAATATCGGTGGCGCAGATAGCCTGGATTTGACTGAAAGCCAATGTGTGTGGATATGGGCGGAGGTAGCTCATCCGCCCTATCCACAATTAAACAGCACACCCTCAAGGATAAGCCACACGGAATTCATTTGTACTAAACCGGAGGTTCTGTTGTGGTTTGATTTGCAAGAAAGTCAGGGGGGTTATATTAATCTTCTTTTAATCTTTCCGATATAAATAGCGATATAAACACCCCTAACTACTTGATTCTTGCTCCCAAATTTATATAATTGGTATAGCTTTCGTTCTAATATTCACAACACAGAACCCACCGCAGAACGATCAGTTGATACGATCGGGTGAGGCTTCATCCTTCGACTGATTACTCGTTATAACAGCGCAGCATCTGTACCCCAGGAGGTGAATGATGGACCGCGATTTCTCCTTTGGAAAACACATTAAGGAGCACAGACTCGCCATCGGTCTAACCCAAACCGAGTTATCGATCCGCGTCAGCTGCGCCACCATCACCATCCGCAAGATCGAAGCGGATGCCTTGCGCCCTTCGGTGCAGATCGCCGAGCGCCTGGCTATGGCGCTGAACATACCATTGGAAGAGCGCGCCGACTTCGTGCGCCTGGCGCGCACCTCTCTGCTGGAAACCCCCACACCGCCGCCCACGCCCACCCCACCGCCGCTCCCCGAAGAGATCGGCGAAGAGGACCTCAGCGGGCGCGCCGTCAGGGGCTATGAACTCGGCGAGCGCATCGGCTCCGGTGGCTTCGGCGCCGTCTACCGCGCCACCCAGCCCGTCCTCGAGCGCGAAGTGGCGGTCAAGATCATCCTGCCCCAGTACGCCAACCACCCCGACTTCATCCGCCGCTTCGAAGCCGAAGCCCAACTCGTCGCCCGCCTGGAGCACCCCTATATCGTCCCGCTCTACGACTACTGGCGCGAACCCGACGCCGCTTTCTTGGTCATGCGCCTGCTGCGCGGCGGTTCCCTGCAAGCGCTGATCAAGGGTGGACCCCTGCCATTAGGGACCGTCCTGCGGGTCCTGGAGCAAATCTGCCTGGCGTTGCACGCCGCCCACCGCTTCGGCGTCGTCCACAGGGACATCAAACCCTCCAACATCCTGCTCGATGAGGACGAGAACGCCTACCTGGCCGATTTCGGCATCGCCAAGAACCTGGGCGACCCCAACCTCCAGGACCTGACCCAAACCGGCGCCCTGGTCGGCTCCCCCGCTTACACCT
>JASFVL010000471.1:0-3645 GCA_050049875.1 Anaerolineales bacterium | reverse complement strand
TGGACTCATCACCCGCGCTGGTGAGCGCAATTCCCCCATCCCCGAAGGAGGTATCCAGGCTGCCGTCGCTGTTGTAGCGCAAGATAGCGTAGCTGGGGGCGCTGCTGCCTTCGCTGGAGCGGTCTTCTCCAACGACGACGATTTTCCCATCGGATTGAATCGCCAGGTCGTAGGCCCGCTCCCAACCTTCGCCAATGGACGTGGTGGTCTGACCATCGCCGCTGAAGGCGGGGTCCGGCTCCCCGTTGGAGAGAAACCGGGCAACGGCAATGTCGTAGTCGCTACCAATTTGAACATAACCGGCTACGACGATTTTGTTGTCGGATTGCAGAGAAACGGCTGTGCCAACGGCATCGGTTGTACCGAAGGACAACATTACCCGACCATCCACACCGAAATCAGGGTCAAGATCTCCAGCAGTGTCGTAACGGGTGATGGCTAGATAGGGTACCGCGCTGTAGGCCTGGCCTGCCAGGATCAATTTGCCATCCGTTTGGAGGGCGGCATCGTAAGCATGGTCTGGTCCGGTGGCGAAATCGGTGGTTAGAATCCCGTCACCGTTGAAAGTGGTGTCCAGGCTACCATCGGTGTTATAGCGGGTGGCGGCAAAATCCGAGTCGGTCCCGGTATAAGCGGAACCTGCAACGATGATTTTGCCATCACTTTGGATGACAACTGCTTCCCCAGTATCCTCACCGCTGCCAATGGGGGTGACGCAGTAGCCAGTGCTCCCAAAGGTGAGGTCCAGATCCCCAGGAGCGGCTAGCCCTCTCAAAGGTACAGCCAACCAGCCGAGGAGGATAGCGATCAGGAGTAGGTGGGTTGTCAACCGGGGAGCAGGCGCATAGTGCCGTAATTTTCTGGTTTGGTTCATGTTTTGCCTCCGATGAGTGACCGAACCTCAGTACGGCTTGCTAAATTGGTATTCCAACATAACATCATGGAGTGATATGTATGGGGTGTCACCACCATTATTCCCAACCATCCATACACCTAGGTAGTATGCATAACGGGAATTGTCCACCATATCAGGTGTGAAGTAGTCTGTGTTGTATGTTATACAGCCTTGCTGGTTTATATTACTTGAAATGATAAAAGCGATTTCGTTTGGTGCAGCTGAGTAACCTGCGATTTTATCATAGCTGAGTAACCGCAGCTCAAATTTTCCGGCCAAAATAGTCCATCCTACACATACTTGAACTGAGAGATTTTTTAACTGAGCCTGATGTGGCAGAGAAACCGGTGCGAAAAAGGTTTTCTTATTCTCTATTAATCCAGAACCTTTATGCCAGAGTATATAACCATCATTGGAGTAATCAATGCTGTTATCACTGGGTCGAAAAGCCGCAGCCGGCACCGAGAGGTATCCTGTCATGGGCATCCAGGTAAGATTTCCTTCTACGTGCATGTCTCCATCAGAGTAGACGCCGAAGCCATTTGGGTGGGTACTGGTTCCATAGACTCCAGCTCCGTTGGCGCTGGCATTCTGGCCGTAAACCCCGTAGCTCAAGCCGGTTTGGCGGGTGGCGATGCCCACGGTGCCCGAAACCGTCGAAGTGCCATACACGCCCATGCCGTTCTCACTGGAACCGTATACCCCGGCTCCTCCAGCGCTGTCACCTCTCACTCCGGTTCCGTAGCCGAAGGTGTTCTCGCCGTGCACCCCGACTCCGTCTGAATTGTAGCTTTCCCCATAGACACCGGCCCCACTCGCGCTGTTGTTCCGACCGTAAATCCCGTAGTTCTCTCCAATCGATGCAGCAGCAAAACCGAAAACACCCGTCCCACTGACCGAACTGCCATAGACTCCGTAACCGCTGCTCGCGTTGTAGCCAGAAAGTCCGGCCCCGGAGGGCGCGTTGGAACTGGAGTACACCCCGGCAGCATTACCGGTAGAGGCTGAGGCGTTGACTGTCAACACGCTGCCATCGGTGGTTGAGCTGCTTAGCCCCAATATCATACCGGTCCCGCTAACAGAGGCTCCAGGGGCGAAGGTTTTGGCATAGCCTACGCTGGAGATGGGCAACCGTCCCAGGTCTTCGAAGTCCACACAACCGGTTCCGGCGGTGGGGCAGACCCAGATTTGAAGGTAGCGGTCGCCGCCGTTCTCGAAGACCCCCCCCGGAATCGTGATATGGCTGCCCAGCGAAACATTGAACAACCCATCCGTCAGGCTGACAGCGGTGTGTTCCTCGTAATCGGGGGAGGGGGAGGGCCAGTATTTGCTGCCACTGGTTTCGGCATCGTAGATCGCAAAGCGCATCTTGTAGTCGCCATCTACCAGGGGGTTACCGCTGGAATGATCGCGCAGTTCGCCCTGGAAGTTGAGCGTCCCAACCGAGGTGAAGGCTGCCACACTCTGGGGTGCATCCGGGATATCCCCCTGGGCAAAGACGCCTCTGATATCGAAGAAACCCAGGACGGATAGAGTCGTCAAGATCAGCAGAATGCCTAAGATCGGAACCAGTATAGCAATTTTTGGGATGGGGATGTGTAATACAAGGGTAATGTTGCGCGCGGAAGGTGAGTTGGGTTGAGATGCATTTTTTATCATCTGGTTTCTCCTGTCTCATTTTTAGATTATGGATAAAGTTCTCTAATTCCAATATACTAACCCAATTTGTGGTAAATTGGGGGATGTTTAACAGCAGAGCCACGTGTTATATTAAGGTTTATTGGCAGTAAATTATCGTATCGGTTAGAACTAACGTAGTTCGAGGGTAAAGGTGGGGGGATTGGGTGGGCAACGCCCACCCAATCCCCGCGTACCTCCCCAACTGCACGACAACTGTCGGTATTAAATACAAGCGGTTCATCGAGGATAACATGACAGAAATATGGAACAGTTTAGAAAACACTTGGAAAGCCCACAAGGGGAAAATCATCGCGGCAGGTACGATCGTCGTAGGTGTGGTAACTTTCCTCACAAACTTGGTCGAGATTTTTAATTTTATGGGGATCGATATCACCCGGAATACACCCACGCCCACTGTAACGATAACACCAACTACCACAGTAACGAATACACCATACCCTACCCTAACCGCAACGCCCTCGAATACTCCCAATCCCAGCGCAACACCGATTTCCTTTACGGAGCTCGAAATTCCTGAAGCTGTCAGCATCGGTTCGATTGCTACAGCGTCCATCCAGACAGCATCGGGCACAATCTGCTTCTTGAATTACTATACTCCAAGTGGAGACAAGAGTGATGCGGAAGGCGTGGGGCAAACGCAAGCCAATAGTCTAGGGGTGTGCTCTTGGTCTTGGCGGATCAGCCCAGGTACTAAGTTGGGGGAGGGGGAGCTTGAAATTATCGTCCATGATACTGTGAAGATGTTTAATATAGAGATAACCAGATAGTATCTTTCGTTCAAAGTTCGATGGCGAAACACAAGATGTTTTAATATTTGCGCATAGCCTTTAATTGGGAATTTAGGGGTGAGTAACGCTCCTCGTGTAATGTGGCATAGATGTGGGTATGTGTTCTTCTTTTAGGGGAGGTGGTCTGTCAAATAGTTATGGAAAGCCGAGTTGAATCCAAGCTTATTTAGATAGCTCTTATTTGGATTTTATTGTAAGCGGCTTCCCGGACATTGAAGTGCGAATAGATATACCAGGGTATCTTCTAGATTTTGCGCGGCT
>JASFVL010000470.1:0-3657 GCA_050049875.1 Anaerolineales bacterium | reverse complement strand
GACAAGCTGCAGAAGACGCCATTGAAGAAGCCGCTTTGGAAGATGGAATCCTCGACCAGGCTCAGCAAAACGCTGAAGCGTATCTTTACAGGCTACTACGCAATTTGGGATATCCTGATGTGATTTTTGTCGAAGCGACTCCTGAACCATAGGCAAAGTTCAAGATTATGCTGCGATTTTTCTGAAATTGTGGGGATTCACCGGCAATTTACAGAAATTATGAAACACAAACCATCTCAAACCCTATTCGTCCATTTGGGGTTGGCGTACTTCTCCCGCATCAATTCAGAGGTGCGGTTTTTTTCATTTTGAGAAAGTTTGCCTAGAATCAGAGTGAGATTTAATGATTGCTGGAATGCTTCAGCGAAGGCTTCTACTGATTTTTCCCAAGAGATCCGATGACCTAGGATTGTCTCAACTGTGGTAGCTCTGGTTAAAAGCCGCTGGCTGGCGTGAGACCTATCGTTTTGATTTGAAAATGCTAAGACTTGGGTGATGCGTGTCAAGTCGCCGTGCAGCGGAAGTGTGCCGTGTTGAAGTATGCCGGCCTTTTTCCGTGCCTGAGCGCTACCGATCAATTTCTTACCCTGGTAGGTTATCTCATAATTGGAGGGAGCCTCAAAGCAAACGGGTTCTTTTTGAGCGCTTTCTGATATTCTTACAGGGTTAATTTCAGCAGGGAGTCCGATTATAGCTAGGGCATTTAATAAGGCTTGGGATAATCGACGGTAGCTTTCCAAAACTCCCCCTGCTAAGCGTGGTTCGCTGTGGGGGGCTGTGACCGAGTAGGTCAACTCGTCGGCATGCAAGATAGCACGACCCCCAGTTGGGCGCCTGACTAGGTCCCATTTGCGTGCAGCCAATAATCTCTGATCAATATCGGATACAGGCTGGGCGTATCCTAAAGAAAGGCAGGGGGGCTGCCAAGCGTACAACCTGAGAGTGGGGGGGACTTCTCCACGTCCAACACATTCCAGTACAGCTTCATCCACTGCCATATTCCAGGGTCCGGAGGCGGACTTGGTTTTTAGAAGACGCCAGGAAGTATTGGGGAATATCTCCATAGCTGGAATTCTTATTCTAATGCCTGGGATTAATTGGCGCGAGAGGCAACAGAATTTTCATGATGTGGAGGTGGTGGTGTACGTTGGTTGGAGTGTTTCCTCTGATGTTGGTGTGGGCGTTGTGGTGTCTGTTGGTGGGGGCGTCCCCTCTGGTGTGGATGTTGATGTGGGCGTGGGTGTACTTGTGATTGTTGGTGTTGGCGTTATTGTTGGCGTTCGTGTTATTGTAGGGGACAGTGTGGGTGTATAAGTGAGTGTTGGGGGAGCAACAAAAGTTGGATTTGGTCGTAATTTCAGACGAGCTAAGATCGTAAAAGCGGTTTTTGGGTACTCACTCCAAATCTCTACGTAGGTGTTGACTGCATCTTGCGAATCTCCAGCCAACTCATAAGCTAATCCTAACGCATAGAGAAATCTTGCGCAGTCGACATCGTTCAAGCAGGCGAAATCATTGGAATAGCGTAGATCTAGCAAATTATCTCTCACTGATGCGGGGTCGACACCCGTGAAGAGGCTCAGAAGGGATTCGTCAATGACCTGATTGGTGAAATCAGCGTAGAAATAGCTGGGTTGATATAGGTTAATATAGTGTTCTTCTGTCCCTGGGATGTTCTCCAGACTGAAGGATTGCTGTGAACCCAACCATACGATAACTGACCTCTGGGGGGTGGTATAACGGGTCAATGTAGGTTTATTGGTTTCAACGGTATCCACAAACAACGCTTGCAGATCCCCGGAGGTTTGTGTAAGGACCCAGAATTCAAGTTTATCTTGTAGGGTGTGGCGAAAGGTGAACCAGCGTTCTGGTTGTTCATCCCCTTGAAAATCGAAAACATCTGTAATGCGGATATCCACACCATCCTGCCGTAAATAGTAAAGAGGGTCTTGCATTTGTTCAGCGGGAAGTGATGCGACCCAATGCTGAAAGGCGATCCTTGGATCACAATACTCGGAATTTTTACAAACGTGATAGAAGTCTTTGGGTGTATCAAGATTCGCTAGGAACTGTTCCGCTGGAGCAATCCAGCGACTGCTGGGCACGATAGGTTGTTCGCTGATGCTCCTGAAGTAGGAGGCAGCCTGTTGGTCGTTACCTGAAAGCTTGTGGTATACACCTAAACGAAAACGCCATTCATCGAGAGCCTCCGATGGATAAGCCTGGTTTCCAGTATCTTTAGGAGGGGGCCAGTCGGGCAGGAGTGTCTCCATAATTTGTATTGCTGCCTCCGAGCCCCAAACAGTTGCAGCCTGGTCAACAATCAAGCTGCAATAGTTCAAAAGACTGGTTGCAGGTTGAACCGTGTAAATCACTTCACTTAACTCAAACCAGGTGCCACTCCACTGATACCTGCGATCGATCGTTACTGGGCAGGGAGGAAAAACAACGGCACTAAAATGTAAATTTTCTTCCCCATCTGGATGTTCGATCGTGCTCCAGGTATACTCGTGCTCCAAGCCCACTTCAAAACGTAAGGACGGCTTGAAGAGCAGTTCCCGAGGAGTGGTGGGTGCTAGATTGAAGAGACGAGGGAAACGAATCAGGCGTCCATGCCAATTTGGATAAGTGACGATGAAGTCGTTGGTTCCATCTCCGGTTAAGTCACTCCAGAAATGGGCGGTATGTAGTTGATTTGGGAAATCAAAATCGCTGCTTAATGGGAAGACACTGAACTGATTATCAGCTTCCGTAATCCAGAGATAAGCGCTACCACCCAAAGCGCTGAGGTGAACGATCTGACCGTTTAATTGTCCCTCACCGGATTCACTTGTGATGATCTCTGCATTTAAACGCAGTTCTTGGTTTTCAATCCAGGAGACCAAGCTCTCACTTCTCACTGTGCCTTCATTTAGCGTCCGGTTTAATAAATCTGCGTAATAAGCTCCAGCACGTGAGTCACCTGTGCGCGCCAGGTTATACGCTAAATCCCAGCGCCAGGCATCAGAATTTGAATGATTAGGAAAACGCAGGATAGCTTCGGATTGGGCTAATGTTGCATATTCGTATGTGGCATAGAAGTCTTTTGTATTTTGAACCTCTGGATAGAGGATCAGAGGGTAACTTTGCAAGCGAGCGATCGCATCGGAAGCGTCGGAAGGATTCCAATCAGTCAAGATGTAGGCATTACGTTCTGAAATCGGAGTGGCTGGTGTTAGTGATGGGGGGAATGGGGTGTTTGTGGCGGTAGGTGAAATAGTGGGGCTGGGGGTTTGAGATGGGGTCGATGTTGGCGGTAGCGTGGGTGTGGCTGATAATGTCGGGATTAATGTGGGAGTTGGTGAGGGGAGGTCACTTGGGAGATGGGTGATGGTAGAGGTGGGCAAGCTGGTTGAGGTGGGAGCCAGCGCTGGTTGACTGAAACGGAGAGCAGCGAAGACGATCAGAGATAAAATCCCGATTGCAATCAACCAATAGGCGATGGTGAACAAATAATTTCGCGCGGATTGTAACGCGCTTGAACGATCTGGGGAGATGTTTGGCTCTTTAGGTTCCATCTGGACAATACTATATCATGATTTGATCTGTGTGCATTTTTTAATTGCTTTCTGTTTATTTGCCTTCTACAGATGAATAAGCTGCTTGAATTTAGGTCGT
>JASFVL010000095.1:0-11387 GCA_050049875.1 Anaerolineales bacterium | reverse complement strand
GAACCGGCCTTGCGCACAGCGTTCTCCCGGTCAATAATGAATACCGTAGGCCCTGTCTCGGTCATGCCAAAACCCTGCTGGATGATGAGGCTCCTCTTGGCGTAATCCTGAACCAAGGAGGGGGGCAACGATGAACCGCCGCTGGCCCAACTGCGCACACTGGAGAGATCGTACTGGTCGAAGTCGGGGAACTGGGACAGCATCAGATAAATCGAAGGCACCAGCAGGAGTACAGTCACTTTCCATTTCTCGATCAGGCCCAACAATTCCCCTGGGTCAAAAGCCCGCATGACAACCAGCGTCCCGCCAGTGTGGAAGATGGGCCCCGCGTAGAGACCCAACCCGCCGGCGTGGAAGGTGGGCAGCACATTGAGGTTGACATCCTGCGAACTCAAATCGATGGCCTGCCCCATGCCCACCGCGTTATAGAAAAAATTGCCATAGGTGACCTGAGCGCCCTTGGGGCGACCTGTTGTGCCGGACGTATACAGAATCGCCCAGGTATCATCGTATTTCAACGGCGGCATCTCAACCCCTTCCGGTGAACCCGCGGCCAAAGCGCCCTCGTAAGTCCACTCCCCTTGCGGGGCTTGGTCGCCCATACAGATGTAGAACTCGGCACCAATCAGCGAACGCAGCTCATCCACCTGCTCGGCAAATGCGGTCTCGTAAATCAAAACACGCGGGGCGCAGTCGTTGAGAATGTACTCCAGCTCCGGCACAGCCAGGCGCCAGTTGAGCGTGTTGAGGACGGCGCCCATTTTGCCACAGCCGAAAAGGGCCTCATAGTAATCAGAGCCGTTCTGCGCCAGGATCGAAACCCGCTCACCCTGCCGTATCCCCAGTTCATTCCGCAGGAAGCTAGCCAAGCGGTTCGCCCGCTGGTTGAGCTGGTGATAGGTGAACTGCCTGTCCATGTGAGCGTCCACCAGAGCCAACTTATCCGGCGCTCGTTCAGCATGGCGCTTGATCCAATCGAAGTGGTACATGGCAACCTCCTCACAAATCTACGCTCCCTCACGCATTTTTTCCACGAAAGCCAGCATGCCCCGCTGGGTTTCCGGCTGGGCGATCAACTCAACAAAGCAGGAGCGTTCGGTTTCCAGGCGCCCCTCGAGATCACCCAAGCCGACAGAAAGCAGTCGCTTGGCGCCCCGCACGCTGCCAGGAACCTGAGCTGCAATATCCTTGGCTGCTTGTCGCGCCGCTACGCGAAGTTCTTGCAGGGGGACGATGCGACTTGCCAGGCCCCAGGCTACAGCCTGCTCAGCGGTGATGGTCTGGTTGCGCATCAGCACCTCAGCGGCGCGTTTAAATCCAATGATCTGGGGCAGCAGCGCCGTCCAGCCCCCATCCGGGCTGAACCCTACAACACTGTAATATGGGGTGAATTGGGCCTTCGGTGTCAGGAGCACGACGTCACAGGCCAGCACCAGCCCGAGCGAACCGCCCGTGACCACGCCGTGCACCGCTCCCACAACCGGCTGGGGCAGGTGGATGATCCTCAGAATCGCTTGGTTCAGCAGCCCGACGAGCTCGCTGGCGTACGCTTCAACGTCATCCAGGTGGGCAGCGAAACCGCACAGGTCCCCACCTGTGGAGAAAGAGCGGCCGTTGGCTTGCAGCACGACCGCCACGACGTCCGGTAGAGCTTGAATGAGCTCCAATTTCTCCAGCAGCGCCTCCAAAAGCGCCGGAACCAGGCTGTTGTGGCACTGGGCGCGGTTCAAGGTGAGTGTGGCGATGCCGTCATCGATCCCCATCAGCACAAGGTCGCTCATTTTATACCGATTTCACTCACCCAAGCGGATGCAACTCAAGCGCTAAGCTTTGACCCGAAATGCCAGATATGTCTTTTTCTCTCCTGCAAGCTCACGTTCGACGTACTCCACCGTGAGCGGCGTGCCGATTTCAATTTCTTCGGGGCGCTGGGGGTCCACCCCGAGTATTTGAGCGCTGATCGCAGGCCCACCGTCCAGCTTGACAACTCCGGAACAGTAAGGGTTATCGCGCCCGTAACCAGCGTCGAGCATAGCTGTCGGGGCGATGTGAATAGTGGTAAAAGCCACCAGCTTACCTTCGGTGGGCAGTTGTTCCCATTCCAGCTCCTCGCCATAGCAGGTGGGGCACAGCGGGCGCGGCGGCAGGTGAAGCGCTCCGCACGACTGGCAGCGGGAACCCATCAGTTTATGCTGGCTGAGATATTGGTTGAACGTTGCACTGGTGAAGTCTGTTTCGCCCATAGCTCATCTCCTCTCAAAGATGTGTACGACACAGGTTTGTCCGGTGCCGCCCACGTTGTGAGTCAACCCCAAGTTGACATCGCCGGCAACCTGACGATCCCCAGCTTGGCCGCGCAGTTGCTTCCAAATCTCCACCGCCTGACCGGCGCCAGAAGCGCCGACCGGATGCCCCTTAGATTTGAGACCTCCAGAAGTGTTGATTGGTTTGGCACCGTGACGGGATGTTTGACACTCTTCGGCCGCCTTGTACCCTTTCCCAGGGGGGAAGAAGCCCAGGTCCTCAATAGCGATGACCTCCGCGATGGTGAAGCAGTCGTGCACCTCCGCCACCTCGATATCGGCTGGGGTAACACCTGCCATTTCGTAAGCCTGCTGTCCCGCCAGTCGCGCTGCCCGCAACGTTGTCATCTCGTCCCGGTCGTGAAGAGCCACATCGCTGGCCTGACCAGAGCCAATGATATACAGCGGGTCGTCGCTGAATGATTTGGCGATTTCCTCGCCCACCAACAGCAAGGTCGCAGCGCCGTCCGAAATAGGGGAGCAGTCAAACAAGCGCATAGGCCAGGCGATGATCGGGTTGGCACGCCCGTCGTGCAAGAATTCCATCTCATCAGCCCAGGTGGGGACAGGTCGGCCCTTGGCCTGGGCGCGGGCGATTTTGCTCCCCATCACCTGGCGGATGGTGGCGCCAAACTGCGCTTTTTCGTTGAGCGCACCGTTCTCATGATTCTTCATCCCCACCTGCATGAAGGTCTCCGGCGTAGCGCCGTACGCGTGCATGTAAGCGGTCGCCATAGCAGCGTAAAAGCCCGGGAAAGTGAAACCGGCTGGAATTTCGTAGAGCATATCGCTGGCTGTCGCCAGGGTGTCGGTGACTTCCGAGGTCGGCAGATCGGTCATCTTTTCGATACCGCCTACCAAGACGATATCGTACAGACCGGATGCGATCGCGATAACCCCTTGCCGGAGGGCAACGCCGCTGCTGGCGCAGGCATCCTCGATGCGGGTGGCCGGTCGCGGCGCTAGACCGACCCAGTCTGCCATGAAGGGAGCGGTGTGGCCCTGCCCCTCGAAGAGATCGCTGCTGTAATTCCCAATGTAAAGGGATTCGATGTCCTGCGGATCAAGACCTTTGTCCACCGAAGCGCGCATGTCTCGAAAGGCGTCAACGAACAGATCGCGGGTCGACTTCCCTGGGAAAGCCCCAAATTTGCTCATCCCCGCGCCGACAACGGCGACGCCGCGCTGGAACCTCTTTGTGGTCATAATGTTCTCCTTGTGATGTATTGTCTCCAGTGGTCAACTCACGATCAACATGGTTCCCTTAAGCCTCAAACTGTTCACGTAAATCGCGCTTGAGAATCTTGCCCATGGACGAGAGAGGCAGTTCATCCATGAAGGCTACGCTCTTGGGTACCTTGTAACGCGCCAGGTGGTCGCGCATGAAATCAATCAACTCAGCCTCGCTTGCCGTCGCACCCGGCTTGAGGACAATAACTGCCTTACCAACCTCCCCCCACGTCTCGTGAGGCACGCCGATCACGGCGCACATGTGCACTGCGGGGTGCTTGTAGAGCACGTTTTCGATCTCAACGGGGTAAACGTTCTCACCGCCCGAGATGAACATATCCTTCTTGCGGTCAACGACGTAGAAATACCACTCCTCATCGTGGCGCACGATGTCGCCGGTGTGAAACCAGCCTTCATCGTCCCAGGCAGCAGCGGTGGCCTCAGGGTTATCCCAGTACCCGGAGGAAGCGCTGGGCCCCTTGAGCACTAATTCGCCCTCCTGGTTGGGACCCAATGGGTTGTTATCCTCATCCACCACGCGCACGTCCACGAAGAAGTTGGGGCGTCCGATGCTGCCCGCCTTACGGATGGCGTCCTCAGCCGGCAGCGCGAACAAACCGGGCCCGAACTCCGTCATCCCGAAACCCTGTTTGAAGCGAACATTTTTCTGGCGGGCGTATAACTCCACCAAGGGTACGGGCAAGGGCGCGCCACCGCTAGTGCAGAAGCGCAGGCTGCTCATATCGGCTGTCTCCCAGTTGGACGCCTGGGTCATCATCTGGTACATGGTCGGCACCCCGCCAAAGACGGTTACCCCCTCGCTCTCAATTAACTCCAGCACCTGGGCGGGGTCGAACTGACGTGTCAGGATGGTGGTGTTGCCAAAGACAACCTGGGATGAGCAGTACGCGAAAAGGCCACCCGCGTGGAAGAGCGGGAAAACGCACAGGTAAATATCGTCATGGGTCAAATCATGGATAACCGTGTTGAGCACGTTCCAGCAAACCTGGCGGTGGCTGATCATCGCCCCTTTGGGTAATCCGGTGGTGCCGCCGGTGAAGAGCAAGCAAGCGATGTCATCTTTTTCAAGCGATTCACAAGTGACCGGAGTCGCCTCTGATGCCTGGAGAGTGGTTTCGTAGTGCAGACTCTCTGGGATGCCCTGCCCCTCGATGTGCAGGTACTGCCCGATAGCGTAATCCCTGTCACGGATGGCCTTTTCCAACTCAATCACACTGGCCTTAAAGTCATCCGAATAGATCAACGCTTTGGGCGTGGTATCGGCGATCAAGTCCGCCAGCTCGCGCCAGTGTAGCCGCCAGTTGAGGGCGGTGTGGATGGCACCAAGCTTACCGCAGGCGTAGAAAAGATCGAGATGTTCGATCCCATCCCGAGCCAGGATCGCCACCCGGTCGCCCTTCTCGACGCCGGCGGCGCTTTTCAGCCAATTCGCCAGGCGGTTGACGCGCTGGTTCCATTGGCGATACGTCAGACGGATGTGCGGGTCTTTTCCCGCGTCAATAACCGCCAACTTGTCCGGTGAGTAAATCTCGCGTCGTCCGAGATAATCTCCGATATACATACTCCACCTCCGTAACTGTTCACTTTCTACTGTTCACTGACCGCTGTCCACCTCCACACCGCTGCGGCCATGGCTAGCCCGCCACCGCTGGCGCAGAAGACGACGTAATCGCCCGGTTTCGGCCCTTTGCCTCGCTCCAACGCGTCGTCCAGGGCCGCAGGTATACACGCCGAACCCAAATAGCCCCACTTATCCATGATCCAGTGAGTCTTGCTGAGCGGTTGGCCCAGGTTCTGCATGACAAACTCGATGGTGCGCAGATTGAGTTGGGTGAAGAGATAGAAATCGATGTCCTCCAGCTTCAGGTTCGCTTTGCGCACCACCTCCCTCACCAGGGGAGGCCAGTTGTCGCTGTTAAAAGTAGCTGGAAATTTCTTGACGAATTGGACACGCGGTTTGCCGTGCTCGGCCACCACTTGCGGGGTCGCCGGTCGGTACGTGCCCCCGGTGTAAATCCCCAGGGCGTCGTGATATTCCCCATGGGCGATCAATTTGCCGCTCAAGAAACCGGGAGCATCTCCCGCGCCGAGGATCACCACCCCGGAGCCATCGGCGAACAGGGTGCAGGTGTACTTATCGCTCCAATCGAGGAACTTAGTCATGCCGTAGCCCCCGGCGACCAGGATGTACTTATAGTCCTCGTCAGTGGCGATGTAGCGGGCAGCCATATCCAAGCCCGTCACCCAGGCCGCGCAGGCGCAGTTGATGTCGTAGGTGCCAGCGTTTGAAGCCCCCAGTTTAGCCTGCACGACCGAAGCGGTCGCTGGGCTGAGGTAATCGGGCGTGTCTGTAGCGACCAGTATCAGGTTTAGATCCGCAGCGGTGATACCGGCGCGCGACAGCGCCCTCTCCGCCGCAGCGGTGACCATGTCCGAGGTGGTCTCACCATCCGCCATCACGTGGCGCCGGTGAATGCCGACGTTCTCCACCAGCCAATCCCCAACATTCTCACCCAACATCTCGTTCAAATCATCATTGGTGATGGCCTTTTGCGGGATATACCGCCCGGTGGAGAGAATTTGTGCGAAACGCGTCATGGTGAAAGCAATTAAAAGTCTAAAGACTTGGCTGCGAGGAACTTTCTCAGCGTGGGCCAGAATAAATCGGGCCGCTCCAGGTAGGTCAGATGACCGCTCTCCGGGAGCATGATTTGACGGCAGTTGGGCAAAATATCCAAGAGCTTGCGCTGCTGCCAAGGGGGAATGGCTCGATCGTGTTCTCCGGTAAAGATCAAGGTGGGGGTCATCACATTCCTGTAAGCGTAAGGATCGTTGTCTATAATTTCAAAAAAGGGGTCCTGGGCTTCAGTCAGGCGGATGAGGCAGTGTAATTTGTCGTGATAGCGATCGTAAAGCTTGGTTCGGGTTCTTTCAGAGTGCTCACCATAAACTTGCGTGGCGAGATTTTCTCCAAAAATCTTCTCGTAGATGTAATGGGTATAGATCTCGAAGGCTGGCTCCGGTTTACGGTAGAACATCAGGGATAAATCTTGGTACATCTGGAATAACGTTTCACGCGTCAGCAAAATACCGGACAACGTCAGCGTGTACAAGCGATCCTGGTGCAGCCTGCCCAAGTCGGCGCCGATAAAGCCGCCATAAGAGACGCCAATGGGGTGAATCTTTTCGATCTCAAGCTCATCGACTATTTTTATCAGATAGTCGCTGAACCTGGAAATGTAGTAAGGTTCATCTTCCTTTGATGACTGACCCTGACCGAAATAATCATAAAGTAGCACATCATATTCGGGATACAGGTTGGGCACAGCGCGGTACCACGAGCGGGTCAACATGGCGACGCCATTCAGAAGAACGACGACCTCCTTCTCCCCCTCACCGAAATACTCCCAATAAATTTTACGGGATCCGTTCTCGACCTGAACGAATCCGGTTTTATTTGGTGCGACGCGCTGTGTCTGTTTCATCGTGTCAGGAATTGATCGAAGTCGTCACGACAGACATTAGCTGCTCCCTACGATAAATACATAGCTCACGCTGAGCACCATGCGAGCCGCGCCCATGACCGCCTCCAGCAGAGCTGAGAGCGCATTTCCCTCAATTTCATCCGCAACACTGGCATCAATGAGCTCTTGTATTCGATATTCGGTGATCTGCACGACCATGTGCAAGTCTACAACGGGGTACCCCTCCTTATGCCGTTCGCGAGCGATGGAGACTAGATAGCGCTCGAGGATCTGCGGATCGTTCTCATGAACGCTGGTAGCCAGCATCTTCAGCCAGCGCTCGACACGCTCGATTGTGCGCTGCAGAGGCGCTTCCCGGTACGTTGGAATCTGGCGGACAGCGTCTTTGGTGATGTTGTCCACCAAGGAATCCAGATGGTCGCTGATCAATTTGTCCAAGGAATTAACCATGCCTCACTCCTTCTTCTACAAGATACTGTTTAAATCGCTTCGCGGCTGCATGCCTTCGGCAAACGCAAGTCTCGGCAGTAATGCTGAAAACATTGTGGCTAAGTTTATCCTTTTATCTAGGATGCAGTATTTCAATCCGAGGAATCAAAAAGCTTCTGGATTTCCTCTTGACCAATACGAAAATATTCTTTTTGCGCTCTCATATCCTTCAACGAAATCGTCATACTTTCGAGGTTCTTGGGCTTCAAAACGTGCAGCGGTTTGTGATAGTAGGTTTTACCCCCGATTTCGATGGATGGCCTGTCGAGAGATTCGAGGAGTTGGTTTATAAAGTTGGCTTGAGACAATATTGACGTGTTGGGTAAGCACCATTGAATATCACTGACCAAAAGATTCATGTCTATGCTGTTCAGTGCGAAAACCAACATGGACGATTTGTAGGCATTGTCGAGAGCGGTGTGAAAATCGTAATCTGTGAAGTCAATGACGATTATTTCCTCGACTTGGTTATCTTCGAATAAAGGCCTCAATGGTGTGTTGTCAATATAACCACCCTCCAGGTAGTATTGGCCCTCCATCTTGACAGCTTCAAAATAGGGGATCGTCGTTATCCCAGCAATAAAAACATCCATAAATCGGCTCAGGGATGCGTTGTTGATTTCCGATAAGATTTCATTGACACAAAACAACTCACTTCTTCTTTGTGTTAGATTGGTGGTGAGAATGTCCCATTGGATGGATCCAAGATGATCCTTCAATAACTCCCTGCGCTTGGAATCGTCCAGCAACAATGATTTCCTGGTGCGATTCTTGCTTACGGTAAAAAGGTATGAACCATTGGGGATCAACGCGGGCTGCAGCCCGGCAAAATTTGAGAAGACATCGAAGATATCCTTGAAGCCCAACCGAAGTGTCTTGGTCAGCACAGGGGGAAATTCTTCCTTCTCCCAATTCCACAAGAAATAGTCCAATACGATATTATTTCCAGAACTAGTGGAGGTGATGTGCGTTATCGGGACGTTGTGCTGATTCAACCAAACCAATACACCAGCAGTATAAAAACTGCGATATCCGCCTCCAGATGCAACTAAACCATATTTTTTCATAGTTACTCCTTCAGGTGCATCGAGCCTTCTTCTACGAGCCACCGCCCATGTAAGGCTCTCGTCATAGCCAGGGCAGTCAAGCCTCTGTGATCGGCAGCACTGTAACGGATAGGTGGTAACAACCCACCTGTCCAATCTTTGATCCCCTCCAGCGCTGCGATGAAGCCCGCGCGGGTCAACTTCGGTCCCGCAATCCGCAGACCCTCCACAACCAATTGTGAGGCCGCGTACCCAATTCGGTTGTGCGCGCCAGGGGTTTCGTCAGCGTATTTCCTCGTCATCAGTTTCAGGTAGAGACCCTCACCTCGATGGTAACGAGGCCCTTTTGGATAGCTGGCAGCTCGCAGGCCGTGGGTAGCTTCAGCCCCAGCGAACCGAAACAGATCAGGCCCAGAGATAACGTAACTACCGAGCCAAGAGGGGTGAAAGCCCCTTCCATGAGCCGCCAACAGGAGATCGGCGACTGGTTTGAGGTACGTGTAGAGCAATACTACGTCCGGTTCATGCGCAGCTAGCTCTGCAACCCACGCCTCAGGGGCGGTCTCCCCAGCCGGGTGAGTCACGATCCCCACTGGCTCGACCCCTGACCTAGCCAATTCCTCGACGAACGCGGTTGAGCCTTCTTCACCAAACTGATCTGCCACCGCAAACACAGCGATACGTTTGGGTTGAATCGCGTTCAGGGTGTATTGAGCCAAGATGCGGCCCTCAACCCTGTAGGAGGGTTGGAGCGCGAAGTAAGTGCGTTTGAGCGGTGTAGACCAGATCGAGAGTCCGCTGTGAGGCGATATTACGGGGACTTGTTTTTCAAGCAGGTAGTCCAACACTGCCAGGTTGGTAATTGTGCCAAGAGGGCTGACGATGGCGAACACCTCGTCCTGCGTGACCAATTTCTCGACAGCCGCTTGGGTGCGAGAGGGGTCAAAACCATCGTCCTCGACAATAAGTTCGATTCGCCTCCCGTGCACGCCGCCCCAGTGGTTAACATGTTCATAATAGGCTGAATATCCACGCAGCGCGGCCATACCGATGCTGGCATTAGGGCCGGAGAGGTCGCAGAAAGTGCCAAGCCGGATAGTTTGGGCGGTCACTCCAGGGGCAGTAGTCTCTGCGGGAGCCTCCAGAACCTCGATTCCGGGGACGACCAGACGAGGCACGATCTCCAACCGTTCGGCTTCCTCTCGAAGCCAATGCCGGAAGTCAGGATGGGCGATCTTGATGAGTGCGTCCGTGCGTTCTTTGACACTTAAACCCTTGAGTTGAGCCACACCGTACTCGGTCACAACGGTGTCAATATCTTGACTGGCAACGGTAACTTGCGCGCCCTCAGTCAACATAGGCACGATAGTGGAAATCGTGTTGTCTTTGACAGCAGAATGCAAGGCGATGACACCTCTTCCGTTAGGGGAAAGCTGCGCCCCCCGATGGGTGTCAAGTTGACCCCCCGTGCCGCTGAAATGGCGCGGCCCTAAGCTCTGGGAGCACACCTGCCCATAAAGATCCACCTGGAGGGCAGTGTTCACGCTCACCATCTTGTAGTTTTGCCCGATGATGAAAGGATCATTGGTGACTTTACCCTGCTGGAACTCAACGGCCAAGTTGTTATCCACGAAGTCGTACAACTTTTTTGTGCCCAGGGCAAAAGCCCCAACCATTTTGCCCTTCCAATAAGTCTTGCGCTTGCCGTTGATGACGCCAGCGTCGTAGAGGTCCACCATGCCATCGATATACATTTCAGTGTGGATACCGAGATCACGGCGTTCCATCAAGTAGGCCGTGATAGCGTTAGGAATTCCGCCGATGCCTAATTGGAGAGTAGAACCGTCTTCAATGAGTTCGGCGACATAGCCCCCGATAGCTTGTTCCCAATCTGTGGGAGGGGTAACTGGGAGCACAAATAGGGGCACATGATTCTCAACGAGATAGTCCACGTCCGAAATGTGGACTTGAGTGTCACCAAGGGTCCAGGGTAGGTTATCGTTGATCTCGAGTACGACCAGGTCTGCCCTTTCAATCAGATATTTTTCATAGACGATACCCAACGATAGGGATACATATCCCCGTGTGTCAGGCGGTGTGGCCGTTCCCCAAAAGATATCAAGCTTGTTTCCAGCTGCTTCCAGCCTCACTTTAGCGGCTTGATGCAGGTTGTTGGGAATATACGAAATGCGACCTTGGGGATGCACCGCCCGGTCAGGTGCGCCGTAAAACCAGTTCTCCACGAAGAAGTGGGCCGTCATCTCCGGTTTATAGACGAAATCGTATTCACGGAGAGGTAGGGCAATCCAAACAGTTACGTCTTCCAGGCGGTCTTTGTGCTTCCCTAGCTCGGTCAGCAAACCTGGGGGCTCGGACCCGGCCAACGCCACAGCGATCGTCTGGTGTGACTGAACCAGCGATACCGCCTCAGGGATGGAGACCAATTTCTGTTTGTAAAGTTCTTTCGGAGTCATCCTACCCTCTCGTGTTGTGTGATTCGAGAAATCCTGAATAATCTAACTAATTTTCACCTTTCAGATAATACAATTCATGTCCCTACAACGATCCCTCCGTCCACGCGCAGAGTCACGCCAGAGATGTAACTAGCCTCGTCCGACGCTAGGAAGAGATAAGCGTTGGCGATGTCCTCCGGTTCGCCCATGCGGCCCAACGGCGTGTGGGCGACCATGCCGTCCAATATCTTTTGCGGCATCTGCCGGACCATTTCGGTCAAGGTGAAACCCGGGGCGATCGCGTTGACGCGCACGTTGTGACGACCCAACTCCCGAGCCCAAACCTTGGTCATGCCGATC
>JASFVL010000469.1:0-3671 GCA_050049875.1 Anaerolineales bacterium | reverse complement strand
GGATGAATACTGCTGCCCTAGATATGAAAACCACTATCGTCAGCTACGGCTCTCCGGAGTGGAGTATGGGGATGGGCGCCTGGACAGATTTAGCCCGCTTTTATAACCTGCCCGTTTGGGGCTATGGAGGCGCTTCCGATAGCAAAGTGGTGGATGCCCAAGCTGGTTTGGAAGCTACCTTCTCTATTTTGAACGCATTTCTAACGCGCTGCACGTTAGTCCATGATGTAGCCTACATAGAGTATGGTTCCACTTCATCGATGGAGATGCTTGTAATCGCCGATGAGATCATCAGCATGACACGCTTCTTCTTGGAAGGGGTACCTATTAATCGAGAGACGTTGGCTTTGGATGCCATAGCACGTATTGAGCCCGGTGGTGGTTTTCTGGCGGATGACCATACCCTCGATAATTTCCGCACAGCTCAATGGGCACCCCGATTGTTGGATAGAAAGCAGTACGATGTCTGGGATGCTGACGGTGCTAAGGATATGTACACGCGGGCTAATGAGCTTGCCCGTTCGATCCTATCCGACCACGAAGTGCCGCCCCTTCCTGAAAGTGCAGAAACAGTCATTAATGAAGTTCTGGGGAAAAGGAATCAAGAGAATTAAAACCTTTCTATTCGGAGAAGCATCCCACAAACCCCGCCACAAGTTAAGCCAAGAGCTCACCACATTTGAGGTGAGCTCTTGGCTTCAAATGAATAAAATCCCCCAATGCGAAAAGTCAATGTGATCTTGGAATAATTTGATAGATATAACTCGTAAAAGCTTTCACCTATCCCAAAATAGGACGATCTTATACACTTTCACGAACGTCAATTAATTCTTGCTCCGGAATATTGCTTAAGATGCGCTTCACTTCGGACATATCATCCGTGGCTATCTTTAACACTGCATCGTAATAACCGGTTTTCCCTGGTGATGGAAAGGTCCCGATCCCAAAGACGCCCAATTTGTTTTCACCCAACACAGTGGTTAACTTAGCAAATTCCCCGGTTTGGTCGGGCATGCGGATGGTCACGCGAACGCCTGGCATAGGCAGGCCCAGCATCTCCTGGAAGGCGAAAAGTAAATCGGTTTCAGTGATGATACCGGCCACAATGGTGTCCTCTTCAATGACGGGCAGGCAGCCTATCTTTCGCTTTGCCATGATGTTGGCTGCGCGCTCGATGGTCCGATCGGGAGAGACGGTGTGAACCTCTTTCGCTTTCAGCATCAAATCCTTAACTCTCAAGTTTGCCAGCCACCGGGTGATCTCCCAAACGTTCAAACTGCCCAAGATGTCAGGTTTCAACGCTAGACGCTCGCGGGTGACCAGTCCTTCCAACTTCTTGCCATCACCGACGACGGGCAAATGGCGCACTTTGCTCTCCGACATAAGCTTCTGGGCTTCAGTTGCTAATGTCGAAGGGGGAATCATAATGGGGTGGCGTGTCATACAATCATTTACGAGCATAATCAGGTCCCTCCATGGGTGGAAATTGGCATTTTCAAGGAGTTTATATCTATCCGGTGAAAGAAGCCGTTTTCAAAATTTTTATGTTCACATTATTGTTTAAAGCTAAGCAGTGACGGTTACTACTTCTTCAAAGCTGCTCAAGGTTTCCAAGCTGTGGTGGCAAAAGATGCGGTGTTCGTCACCCGCCTCTCGCCACGGTGGTGTGGTTAAGCAGATATCTGGGTCTTCCAGCAACTCTCGTCGCGGACAGCGGGTGTGGAAACGACAACCGACCGGTGGGTCAATCGCACTGGGTACCGTCCCCTCTAGGCGGATATGCTTCTGCTTTGCGGATGGATCGGGGATTGGAACAGCTGAGAGCAACGCCTCAGTATATGGGTGGTAGGGAGGTGCGTAAATAGCATCTGCTGGACCAATCTCCATGAATTGACCCAAGTACATCACCGCTACGTAATCCGAGAAAAACCGAACCACACTTAGGTCGTGAGCGATGAAGATCAAGGTGGTATCGAACTCACCCTGGACTTCTAACAAGAGATTGAGAATGGCTGCCTGCACAGAAACATCTAGTGCGCTTACTGGTTCATCGCAGAGGACCAATTCGGGATGACTGGCTAAAGCGCGGGCGATTCCGACGCGCTGCTTTTCACCACCACTTAACTGGCGGGGCAGGCGATCGTAATAATTCTCGCCTAAGCGCATGGATTGCAAGAGCTTGATCACTTCAGAACGAACTTGATCCTTTGATACGGTGCCAAAACGCAGCATCGGTCTGCCGATTTGCTGTCCCACTGTATAGGATGGGTTCATGGTTGAATCAGGATTCTGGAAGACCATCTGCAGCTCTTGGATCAATTTTTCATCCCGCTCGCTGATATCATCGGTAATGTCAAAACCAAGGAACTTGGCATCACCATCGGTGGTCTCTTCCAAACCGATGAGTGTCTTAATCAGCGTGCTCTTGCCGCAGCCCGACTCACCCACCACGCCCAACGTCTTCCCTTTTGGTACCTCGAAGGTTGCGCCTTCAACCGCTTTAACGTAGCGCGGCTCACCAAAACCCATCACATCTTTCAGTGAAGATCCTTGAACCTCGTAATACTTTTTCAAGTCATTCAAGATCAGAATAGGTTCTCTTTCTTCTTCGCGTATAGTAACAGTAGGCACCTCAACGTCTTCGGAGGGTTCCCAAAGAGCTGGATCAATCTCTTCAGAGAAGTGGCAGCGAGCCCAGATTTCGGTTCCAGGTATCTGGCGTAAAACTGGACGTTCCTCACGGCACAATTCTTGAACATAATCACACCGTGGTGAAAATATGCAGCCGGTGGGACGTGCATTCGGTGGCGGCACCCGCCCGCGAATGGGATACAAGATGCTGCTTGATTTGTCAGCTCCCAGCTTCGGCACGCAACGGATTAGACCTTGCGTGTAAGGGTGCTGGGGATTCTTGTAGATATTTTCGACCGTAGCTCTTTCGACCATTTCGCCGGCGTACATCACCCCCACTCGGGTGGAGACCCGGGCAACAACACCTAGGTTATGGGTAATGTACATTATGGCTGTGTCGAAATCGCGACGCAGTTCAGCGATCAAGTCCAGCACGGCGGCTTCAACAGTCACATCCAACGCAGTGGTGGGCTCATCCATAATCAGCAACGCAGGGTTGTTCAGCAGAGCCATTCCAATGACAACACGCTGCTGCTGACCGCCGGAAATTTGATGAGGATATCGATTCATCACGTTAGCTGCATCCGGCATGTATACCCGCTCTAACATTTCTATACAGCGTTTCTCGGCCTCTTCTTTCCCCATACCGCGGTGAACTGTAAGTACTTCCTTCATCTGGTCACCGAGGCGCATCGAGGGGTTGAGCGCTTGCATGGGGTCCTGATAGACCATGGCGATCTGGTCACCGCGCAAGCGGCGTAACTCCTCTCCCTCTTTACCGACCAGCTCTTGACCTTGGAATTTGATGCTGCCGCGTTTTACGTAACCGTTGGCACCTAGGAAGTTGACGATCGCCCAAGCGACCGTGCTTTTCCCGCATCCGGATTCACCGACAATGCCATGGGATTCTCCTCGGTTGATAAAGAAATTGACGTTCTGAACGGCTTCAATTTCGCCACCTCGCACTTTGTAGGCAACCGCCAGGTCCTCAACTTTCAGCACAGGGGAAGCTTGTTGTTCAACGAGTTTGTCTGTCATAT
>JASFVL010000468.1:0-3681 GCA_050049875.1 Anaerolineales bacterium | reverse complement strand
CTCCGGTTTCCGGGTAGGTGAGCGAAAATCTGAAAGGAGTAAACAAAAAATGAAAAAAGCTTTGATTATTCTCGCTATCGCTGGTGTCGTTGTAGTCGGACTGGGTGTAGCCGGCTATGCCTACGCCCAGGAAAAGCTACCACCGGACGAAACTTTCCCCTTTGGGTTTGGTTTTCGAGGTGGGCGCGGCGGGCGCGGAGCCGGCATGTCCACCGGGCTCGGTGGATTCGGACTTGGCATGATGGGTTGGAACGGACAGGGTGGCGTCCTTCATGATTACCTGCTGCCCGCTTTTGTGGAAGCCTTCGATCTCACAGACGACCAACTAGCCGCCCTGCAAGAATCCGTTGAGATTATGGAAAACACTCTCGAACAATACGAACCTGGCTCTGAAGAACTGAGCGAAAAGATGCAGGAAGCTCTGAACATCGCTGTTGAGAACGCTGTTGATGATGAGATCATCACCCAGGAGCAAGGGGAGTGGATTTTGGAACGCAAAGAAGGTATGTCCTTCGGACCGGGAAATTTCTTCAGACAAGGTCGACGGTGGGGCAGCCCTGAATCTTTAGCGCCCATGCTGAGAGGTTCGCTACAGGAGTATATCCAACCTGCCATCGCTGAGGCTTTTGATCTAACCACAGAAGAACTGGAAGCCATCCACGAGGAGGGTGAGACCCTGTGGCAGTACGCAGAGGGGAAGGGTATGACCTTGGAAGAGTTCCGCAACAAACACATCGAAGCCTTCACTAACGCGGTCAACGCGGCTTTGGAGAATGGTGCCATCACCCAAACGCAAGCCGATTGGATGCTTGAGCATCAGGGAGATTCCAACGGGGTCCCGTTCGGACCTGGACGCCGTGGACCTCGCTGGTAATCTAATATCGATTTAGGTGGGGACGTATGGGGGGACTGTTCCCTCACTCTATCACTAGGCGGTTTCAGTGGGTAGTGTCCAGACACTACCCACTGTGCGTTATAATCGCAGGTATCACAACGATTAGATAACCATCAACTAGAAAGATGCCAACAATCCTAATCATTGAAGATGAACCAGAATTGGTCAAAGTCCTGCGCTCCTACCTGGAGAAATCTGGCTTTGAGGTCCTCTCCGCCTATCGTGGCGACACAGGTCGTTCCACCTGGGAGCACAAAAAACCCGATCTGGTCATTCTGGATCTCAATCTCCCCGGCATGAACGGTCTAGACGTCGCCCGTCAGATCCGTCGAAAGTCTGAAACACCGATCATCATGCTGACCGCTCGCGTCGAGGAGGCGGATCAACTCGTCGGCCTTGAGTTAGGTGCAGATGACTACATCACCAAACCCTTCTCCCCCCGCTTGGTAGTGGCACGAGTGCGCGCCGTGCTGCGCCGTTCCGAAGCGGGACCACAGGTGCCTGAAGTGTTACGCGCCGCCGACTTGGAAATCAACCTGCAAGCCCATAGCGTGCTGCATGCCGGTCAGCCGGTAAAACTCACCCCCACTGAGTTTAGCCTGCTGGCGACCTTGGCATCCCAACCAGGAAGGGCTTTCAACCGGCTACAACTGCTGGAGGCCACCCAAGGTGCGGCCTACGAAGGCTATGAACGCACCATTGATGCCCACATCAAGAACCTGCGTGCTAAGATCGAAACAGATCCAAAAAAACCCCGCTATATCGAAACGGTTTTCGGGATCGGTTATCGCTTCGCCCGTCAATAAGTCACCGCCATCTGGCAATAACGAGTCTTAGATTTCATAACACTCTCGGATTAGCCTTAACCAGCACTGTTTACTACTCACCGTTCACTAGGTACTGTTCACTAAAAATGCGTCTGCGACTGATTCTCTCCTTCGTCTTCATCGTACTACTGACCGCCAGCCTGGTGCTGTTAGTTGCCGTACGGCAAACGGCCATTGAAGTGCGTAATTTCATCTTTCGCGGCGGCATCCAAGGTATTGAACAGCACGTGGCAGCGCTGGAGCAGTACTACCGGCAGAACAATTCCTGGCGAGGCGCCGCTCAGGTGTTGCGCACCCCTGGATCTGGAGGCAAGATGCGCCAATGGGGGTTGCGCTTCGGACCGATGCCCTCGATCCAACCGCCTCCCCTAACGCTGGCTGATCCTGACGGCGAAATCCTGGCGGTCACAGGTTCCCCAGGGAAGAGGCAGGGCTTTTTGAGCGCCGACGAGCTTGCGCGCGCCATTCCCTTGGAAGTCGGCGGGGAGAAAGTTGGTTACCTACTGCCGGAAAACAGCGTGAACATCACCCCAAAAATCAGCCTGGTTCTGTTGAACCGACTCAACCGGGTAGCCATCACAGCAGGGCTGATCGCTGGCGGTATCGCCATCGTGGTGGCGTTGTTACTCTCCCAGGGCCTGCTGCGGCCCATCCGAGAGCTGACCCGCGGGGCGACCAACCTGGCGAAAGGGGATCTCACTCACCGGGTTGAGGTGCAGGGGCGCGATGAACTGGCCACCTTGGGCCAAACTTTCAACCACATGGCTGCATCCCTGGAGCAGGCAGAAGCACGCCGCCGCGCTATGACCGCCGACATCGCCCACGAGTTGCGCAACCCGCTGGCAGTGCAGCGCGCTCACCTAGAAGCCCTTCAGGATGGCGTCTATCCACTATCCCCGAAAAATCTAGCCCCCATCGAGGAACAAAACCGGCTGTTGACACGCTTGGTGGAGGATCTTCGAACGCTGGCGTTGGCGGACGCCGGGAAGATCGAACTGGAACTGACCTCCACGGACCTCAACAAACTCGCAGATAGGGTCATAGCGCGCTTCCAACCTCAAGCGGACACCCAGCAGGTTGAGCTCAAACTCAGCCTAGATGAAACCTGTCCGCCCCTGGTGCTGGACTCCCAACGCATTGAACAAATCCTCAACAACCTGCTGAACAACGCCCTGCGCCACACACCCGAAGGCGGATGGATCAACCTAAAAACACAATCTCTAGACGAAACAGTTCAGGTGATCGTCCACGACAGTGGTCCCGGAATCCCTGAAGAAGCTATTGCCCACATCTTCGAGCGTTTCTTCAAAACTGAGCGATCACGCAGCCGCGCGGAGGGGGGAACCGGTTTAGGGCTCTCCATCGCCCGCAAACTCGCACAAGCTCACGGTGGTGATCTAACCGCCGCCAATCACGTACAAGGCGGAGCGCTTTTTACCTTGAGTTTGCCCACCTCCAAGGATTTTCCGGATGGTAAAAAATAACGTCATACGCTTGCTCGAGCAGCGCAAAATCGCCCACACGGTATACGAACTACCTGAGAGTAAATTGGGCGCTGAAGAGAGCGCCCAGTTCATGGAGGTGCCCCCGGCTATAGTCTTCAAGACCATCGTGGTCACCCGTAAAGGTGGCGGCAAGAACATTCTTGCCTTGGTCCCCGGAGACCGGGAGGTCGACTTGAAAGCGCTAGCGAAAGCGGTGGGAGAGAAGAAAGTGTTCTTACCCACCCAACGGGAGGCGGAAGAGCTCACTGGACTGCAGGCAGGCGGGATCTCCCCCTTGGCGCTGCTAAACCGCGGCTTCCAGGTCGTGCTGGACAGCTCTGCCCGAGCTCACAAAGAGATTCACGTCTCGGGGGGGCAACGTGGGCTAAACATCCGCCTGCCGGTATTCGATTTGATTAGACTAACCAACGCCCGCACAGCTCCTATCAGCCGCGACTGACTCCATTGAGGATAA
>JASFVL010000467.1:0-3690 GCA_050049875.1 Anaerolineales bacterium | reverse complement strand
AAGATGGGCATCAGATAGAACCAGGGGCGACCAAGGCCAAAAGCCAGGCCGAAGCTGAGTACATAACCGGAGAAGACGGCGATGGCTGACCAGGTTAAGATCCTGACCCAGCGCACATATGCGTCGTTCACCTCCCGTTCGCCGGCGAAAAACCAAAACGCCAGACCTATTGCGGAAAGGGTCACCCACCCGAGCGTGCCGGCGTGAGCGTGAACCAAGATCTGCCAACGCGGGATCATTTCGTTTGTCAAGGCATTATCAAAGCCGAAGGCAATGTTTGCGAGGTAGAGCAGAGCAGAGGCCAGGAACAAAACCCTGATCCCCTGCCAGACTGTCTCATTTTTCACCCGAATCACGATCATTTCTCCTTTCGTTCGCCAAACAGGTAATCGAGGAGCTTCGACAGCGATGAGTTCTCGTTCAGGAGGCCAGTTCTTCTCTGGTCAGCAGCTGACCAACCAAGGCAATCGCGGACAGGACCACCATCAAACTGCCGTAGGGAAGCTCTCCTCTGGCAAGCGCATTGATCCCGACCACTGCCAACGCTCCGACTAAGATCCAGGCGCTGTTCCAGGCCCAGCGAGAGTGGTGTCGAAAACCCTGCCGGGTCACGGATAGCGCTAGCAAACCAACCGCCACAAACCAGATCGCCACCTGCCGTGTTTGAGTCGCCGCATAATCGGCGACGGTTGGGTAGGCTTGCCTGAACTCATCCAATGACACGCCCACGTCCTGTTCGAATGTGGGCAGGCTGCCCCCTACGAAGAACCAGATCACTCCGTTCAAAATCAGGATGGCACTCAGGGCTAGAAGAACGCCCCAACCCCACTTCGCTGTTTTTAATTGGCTTCTTATTTTTACGCTTGTCATCTTCTTATTCCTCCTTGAGGGGTGCTGAAACCCTTCGTTTCTGTAGAACCATTTGACAGACAACAGAAGATGGTACGCTACCAGGCTCTCCGCGCAACCCAGATACCGACCACCAGAAACCAAACGGTGGTCAGGAGCGAGAGACCGGCGAATATGAACATCGAAGAAGTGCTGTTCTCTACAAGGAACCTGGGAATACCCACGATAGCCACCATAGCAATGCCCAAGACAACCGCCACCCAACCGAACCATTGGGGATAAACCGGGTTGCGAGCCATGCCAGCACCCAAGAAGATAAGGGCCAACCAGAACATCAATATGCTCATCGTGTATATTCCCGAATTCACGGTCAGAAAGGTATTGGCGACATCATAGGCGGCTGCTTTGTCAGCGACGGACGCGACGACCCAGTCCGACGCGGCGTTGGCGGAAGCCAATCCCAGGCCAAAGTTAATGCTCCAGATGGCAGTCCCGCCCACGATTCCGTAGAAGCCCAACCGCGCCCAAGCCGCGCCGCGATCTGTGATGGAGCGGTGCACACCCGCCGAGCCAATCATCAGCCCCCAGAAGCCCAAAGCCAGCATGAGTTGTGAAAGCTGAGTAAGAACCTTCTGATCAGCCATTGCCGTCAGCACGCTTTGGGCGCTGCTGGGATCGGCAGGCCGGGGGTACAAGAGATTAAAAACGACGAGCAAAACGGCCCCAATGACGAGCCCAGCACTGGAAATTCTTTGTAGCGTATCTCTTTGGAAAACACCCTGTTGTCCTGACATGCTGCGCCTCCTTTTTCGTAGTAGTGGATATGTATGGAAGTTATGACTCGATGTCGAACGCCGTAAGGTCCTACTCTAACTGAAAGCGGATCTTCCCGATCCGTAGGTTGTATTTGGTCTCAAAGGGACCTGTGATCGTGAACCAGAAGGCATCGAGCTCCGTGCTTTTGGAAATGATCCCGGGGATGTAGCCGTATTCCCCGTAGCGCGGCTCGAAAAGGGAACCTGGAAACAGATTATCAGCGACCAGACGCCACGGTCCCCAGGGCTGCGGCGCTACGTAGAGCTGACCGGTTGGAGATGTGAAGTACACGTACTGTTGGATCCCCGGGTGGTAGATGGCAGAACCCTGCGTATCCGAGCGAATGCTCTCAAGCGGCGTTGCCTGGGTTGGGATGGATGACCACGTCGGATTGGCACCGTTCACGCCGGTGTAATATTCATAGCTTCCATAATCCAGGACCTCTCCCCGGGGCACGCGCGCCAGGTACACGGTTTGCTCCGACCAGCCTGCCTCGCTGCCCATGCCCAACGCATACACATAGCCATCGGTGTTGAGTTCGTAGCCGCGGCCCATGTTGATGAACATCATCACGCGGAACATCCCGGCTTCACCGTGCCAGGGGGAGTCGGGAACTTCGGTCCAGGTGCGCCCATCATCCTCGGACCAAGCCAAGTATCCGTAGGTCACACTTTCCCCTTCATCGCTGTGGGTCCACACATGGCCGCTCCACACGATCTTGCCGTCCAGGGCGAGTAGGCTGGAGGGTTTATCGTCTCGGGAGCTGGGGTCACAAGCCCATCCCGTGGGTTGGCTGGGCACATGGGTGCTGACGAGGCAGCTTCGCGAAGCTTTGCAACCAGGGAACTCGGGTACTTCACCCGAAAGTTCCAGCAAGCCAGCGTCCGTCATCTGACATTGCTCGACACAGGACTGCGTGCAGTCGAACGTTGCGCACCACAAGTCGAAGCCGGGGTCTGGCGGCTGGCAGTCGCTCTGCGGCTCACAGACAGGGAAACAGTCACCGGCGGTGCCATCCCCAAACGACATGTATACGTTGTCATTTTCGGCCCACGTGTTCATCCATAGATCGCCAAACCGGGGGAAGGTCACCAATGCATCCTCCATCACCTCGGCGGAGACGACTCGAATCCCCTCAGAGACCTCAGTTCCCTCCGCGTGACCGGGGTCTTTGAGGTTGGGCCCGCCTTCGAAAACCGGGTCACAAGGACCTTGCGCGCCGAAGCCTGTATAGCTGCACCCGTCAATCGCCTCAGGATCGTTGCTGCCCGTCTCTCCAAGCTCATTACCTGAGAAGGCGTTACCGGAGAAGGTTGCGCTGTCGATGGGCTCATCCGAAAACGCACCATAGCCACCGTTATCGCGCAGTGTGTTGTCCTCGAACGTGTTGGAGTGCGAGTCCTTGAATAAAACGATACCATCGAGGGTATTATCATGACTTACATTGCCGGTGTAGTGATTATCCTGGCTACCCTCGAGGTAGAACCCAGCACCGCCATTGGTATGGGATTCGTTGCCGCGGAAGGTCGCCGAGCCCGCATCGTGCAGAATCGCGAAGCCATGGTAGCGGTTGTCGTGGGCGACATTATTCTCGAGAGTCATGCCGCTGGACCCATAGATCCCAAAGCCGAGCACGCCATGGCTGTGAGATTCGTTTCCTATGGCCAGGCAGCCCTGGCAGCCCTCGAATGTAATCCCCCGCATACGATTGTACAACGCGGCGTTGTCGGATACCGTAACGTCGTGACTGCCGATGAACAGGAATCCATCGGGATCGTTCCCCTCAGCAATATTGCCGGATAGCGCGACTTGTGAGAGGCCAATCAGGTAGAAGCCGATACGTCGGTTGCGGATGGCTAAGTTATTGGAGAGGGCACCGCCTTCCAGATGCCCGGCGTAGAGGCCAAATTGGTGTACCGAGATGCTGCAGTTCTCTACACTGACACCTGACAAAGGTGCCTCAGGGCTTCCCGCAATATAGATGCCGGCTGTTTCGCTGGACGCTTCACCACTACCGCGGAGCTC
>JASFVL010000466.1:0-3693 GCA_050049875.1 Anaerolineales bacterium | reverse complement strand
ACCTCCACCAGTTTCTCATCATTGACAGAAAGCGTCAGCTGAGAATCTACGCAGCTAGCACGAATGTGGTTACCCGTATTCCCTGTTTGTATTGCCTGGCTGTATACCATAGGACTTTCAGAGAGTAAATCCTGGGCACCATCCTTCACAATGCCGATACCATAGCTCTGATCGCTGCCTATGATAAAGAAGTAAAAGTTCTCCTCACCTTGATAACGACAAATCACCCCAAAATCATTGTCGTCAGACCCGCCAACCTTGGTAGCGTCCACCTCCACCACTACATCGGTAAACTCCAATCCAGGATTGGCCCAAATATCTGTGGAATCGGTGTTGACGAAGATGCGGTACTGGCCATCGGTGTAGTCGGTCACGCCTTCGTTGAGGTCGATCCGATCCCAGCCGCTGGAAGGATCGGAGAAATCGTCCTGAAAAAGCACATCTGATGGGATTTGATTGTCATCCGATGCACCCAAACCACAGCCCAACGAGCCGAGAACAAAAGTTGACAGTATCAGCATATAAAGAAGGGGTTTCGTCATTCGATGCTCCTAATAGAGATATATTCAAATTGTAGCACACTGGAGATACTGAGGTAGAACCATCCAGAGGCGGAGTGAGCTGGAAAACCTCATTCCGATTTACAACCATCATTAATTTCTAGGCCTTACGCAGTTGAAGGGGAATGTGGTAGGGATTGGGCAGGCAGCGCCCGCCCAATCCCCCCAAACACCTCCCAAATGCGTAATTTCTCTTATTCAATGTTGCAGGAATAGGGTAGAGCGGAATTTGAAACTCTGATATCCCCTCAGAGTTATGGTCAATATCCCGAATAGAAGGATCAATGACTCTCAACACCGAAATCAAGGTGGAAATAATTGTTCCCACATCCTTTGAGCGTGATTGGATGTGGATGGGTCTATAGCCAAGGAGCGCGCCAGTGAAAAGTGTTGTCGAGCTTGATCCGTGTCATCCCTCAGGAGATAAAGCGTACCTATGTGAAGATGAGCTGGGGCGTATTGCGGATTGTATTGTAAAGCGCGGCGCAAAAATTTTTCTGCACCGCGGTAGTCCTCCAGCACAAGCAAAACTTGCCCCATCACATCCAACGAAGCTGAGTCCTTTGGTTCGGATAATAGCGCCTGGCGAGCTGTTGGCAGGGCAATCTCTCGTACATGATAGTTGTATTCTAATGAAAACTTTGCCAGAGCTCTTAAATAAGTGGGGTCCCCAGGGGTCATCTCGACCGCTTTCTGATAATATTCTCGCGCTGTTTCCAAATCACCAAGAGATGCCATTGTGGCACCTAAATCTGCATGTAAGGCAGGGTTGTTAGAATCAAGCTGCGAAGCCGTATTTAAAGCGCTCAACGCCAGATCGTATTGACCATTCCGCTGCCAGTACAACGCTGTAAAGATGTGTCCCGGCACAGAATTGGGGTTAAGTTCTAAAGCTTTTTTAAGTTCAGGGATCAACTCATCCCCATACAAATCTTCATCGCTCGCGTTCAGATGTTGGCGCGCCTCCCCTAAAAAAGCCCAGGCATCAGAGTAGTTCGGTTGAATTTCAGTCGCCCCCTGGAAGGCGTGAACTGCAAATTCCCACAATCCCAAGCTTGCCAAAGCCCGACCGGAGGCCATAAAAGTATAAGCCGGATTGTCCTCAGGTAAGGCCCTTTGAATTTCCCGGGCCAGGGAGCGCGCTACCGAACCCAATTCTGGATTCAACTCAGATGCGCGGATCAGATAAGCTGGGGCAGAATCTGGCTGTTCAGCTGCCAGCAGCAAACCCAACTGGAGAGAAAGGTTAGGCTGGCCGAAGTTGCGATCGCTCCATTCATCAAAGTGAACACCAGAGACTGCAGAAGCATCAGGATGAAGTGCAAAAAACGCTCTCAGATCGGCAATGGTACTTGCATAATCGCGCACAGACCAGTGAGCTCCGGCTAGACGGGTGAGCAGCTCAGTCGAAGTCCCTTCAGCTCGAATGACATTTGTCCAAACATCGATGGCAGCGTTCAGATCACCGTTGAGCTGGTATGCATCACCCAAGGTGACCTGCCCATTCATGGAGAGAGTCCCGAGCTTATCGGCATGCTCAAAATTTACGATTGCCTGGATTGAATCCCCACCCGCAAGAGCCTGAAATCCAGCCTTCTCCCACAGGTCAACCCGCCAGGGGAGCTGCTCAGCGATCTGAGAGAGCACGGTAGCAACGGCTGGGTAGGTGTTGAAACTCATGGCGCGGCGAGCTTGCTCAAATCTATTGGCAACCGCGTGGGGCTGCGGAGCCAGATTGAGCAGGGAGATCAAGATCAGTGCAAGCAGAATTCGACCTAAAACGCCGTTTTCTATCACTTTCTGCATGTTCCAGATTATACCCCTGAGGTGGGGTAAAACCCACGCAACCATGACTCCTTACAAAAACGACAATAAACCGGAACGGCTAACTCGAGCCGCCGATCGAATCACATCAACCGAGTGTTTTAAACCCTCACCCCCTTTATGGGGTCAAGCTGTGCTTCACCGCCATACTCAGCGCCTTCCCTGGGGTATAATTACCAAGCATATCACCGCAACCAGGAAAGGATCAAACATGAACTTCGCCCTCACTGAAGAACAGCGCATGGTACAGCAAATGGTCCGGGAGTTCGCCCAGCGAGAGGTTGCCCCAAGCATAAAAGAATACGACCGCAAACAGGAGATGGCTCCATTTGTGCTGCCACGCATGGGTGAACTTGGCATCCTAGGTATCTGCATTCCTGTGCGCTACGGGGGTCAGGGAATGGATTATGTCTCTCTAGGAGTAACATGTGAGGAATTAGAAGCGGTAGACACGACCCTGCGAGTTGTGATGTCAGTCCACACCGGATTATGCAGCCTCACCTTATTACAATGGGGTACGGAAGAACAAAAAAGGAGGTTCCTGATCCCCCTAGCGCGCGGTGAGAAAATTGGCTGCGGCGCCTTCACGGAACCCAGCGCGGGCTCAGATTTCGCAAACATTCAAGGCAGAGCGGAGCTGAATGGAGATCACTATCTGCTGAACGGTGAGAAGATGTGGATTTCTCTGGCGACCAAAGCAGATTACGCCATGGTGACGATGCGCAGTGATCCCCAAGCGGAAAAACCCAGCGCTGGACTGACTTCTTTCCTCGTGGATTTGCACACCTCTGGGATCACTCGTGGTGATATCAAAGGGAAACTGGGGGTGCGCGCTGGCTCCACCGGTTGGATCAACTTCCAAGACGTGCGTGTACCTGCGGAAAACCGCATCGGTGAGGAAGGCGAGGGCTTTAAGGTCACCATGTCAGCCTTCGACAGCGGTCGCTATACAGTGGCAGCAGGCGCAACTGGCATCATTCGCGCTTGCTTGGAAGCCAGCTCGGAATACGCCAAGACACGCCACTCATTTGGGGTGCCCATCGCTGAACACCAACTCGTTCAAGATAAAATTGCCCAGATGGCGCGCGATTACGATGCCGCTCGTCTGCTCTACTTACAAGCCGGCTGGTTGAAGAATCAAGGCATCCGCAACACTCGCCAGACCTCCGTCGCTAAGTGGTATGCAACCGATGCCTCCTTCGCTGCTGCTAACGAAGCCGTTCAAATTCACGGAGGCTATGGCTTCAGCGATGAGTACGATGTCGAACGCTACTTGCGCAACTCAAAAGGAGCGGTCATCTATGAGGGC
>JASFVL010000465.1:0-3694 GCA_050049875.1 Anaerolineales bacterium | reverse complement strand
CGGTATACATATAAAGCGGTCGGGATATTGAATAGGAACCATTATTTACCGTCTCAACCGATGGCAGTACGAAGGGAACTCCATCTTCTCTCGCCACAGCGACCATTTTCTGGTCAGGAGTCACGTATCCAAGTCCATCGTATCCGATCGCGTTGGGATTTTGACGAACTTCCGCACTGATGCCCTCGGAGGATGGCATTAACAGAGTATCTTGAGAGAAAAGCTTATCACTCTCTTTGTTACCCAGCCTGATGACATTCTCAAGGAAATAAACGTATGTTCCCGAGTTGGATTCCCTAGACAGTAGCACAATGGGACGATCTTCCCCACCGACCTGTTGCCAGTTTGTGATCTTCCTCGTATAAATATCTGAAATTTGTTGCAGAGTCAATCCATCTACTGGGTTCGAAGGATGGACGACTACCGCAATAGCGTCTCGAGCGACAACGAATTCTATTGGGTTAATTCCATTATCCTGAGCCGCACTGATTTCCTCTGGTTTCATTGCACGTGAAGCATTAGCGATATCCACCGTGCCGTTAATCATCGCCGCGATACCAGTGCCAGATCCCCCCCCAGTTACAGAAATGCGAATTTGAGGGTTGAGCTGCATATACGTCTCAGCCCAGGCGAGAGCTAGGTTGACGAGTGTATCAGAACCTTTATTTTCTATGGTTTGGGCACTATCGCTTTCCTGATTCACCCCTTCTTGCGTTTGAGAATCACCAATGCTTAGGCGGCAGGCGACTAAAAGCAGGAGCAGTAGTATGAATATTGCCTTTATTATTCGAACCGAAGGTATTGGGCGATTTTTAATCACGATGTATGTACCCTGAGCCTCGATCTGACCTCCAGTTTGTATTTCCCAAGCTTACCCCAATAGATTTTATTTTAATTTTGAACTCATAATGTATTGACCAAAATCCAGCCAATTATACCGGATGGGATGTTGTGCGGGTAGTTGAATTCGTCACGTATGTTTTCAACCTTTTTATGTTAATAATGATTCTAGTGTTGGGTATCCTAACAAATTTGTATATGCAGGCCACATTCACGTAGTCGCTTTGAAGTTTGACGGATTCTCTAAGAACATGTATAATTTAGCCCAGCAAGAGGCCAGTAGTAGTTCTCGTTGGTAGTAAAAAATTAACGACGACTCGAGGCAGGTTTGCTTGAGTCGGTTTTATTTTGACCTATCCGGTGGAACGAATACCGCCTCTCCATATCATCAGCATGACTTGCATTACTAAGGAGGCAAGCACTATGTCCGAACGGACCATCGGTACGGTCAAATGGTTTAACAGCAGCAAAGGCTATGGATTCATTGAGGTAGAGGGTGGTGAAGACGTTTTCGTTCACTACACCGCCATTGATGGTGTTGGATATCGTAACCTTGAGGAAGGTCAGCAGGTGGAGTTTACGATCGAAGAAAGCCCCAAAGGACTGCAGGCCGCCAATGTTGTCGTAATCTAAAGACCAAACAAATAAATATACAAAATCCCCGCCAGGTTTACGGCGGGGATTTTGCGTATGTTTGATAAGTCCACATTTTGATTGGAGCGGAAGGTGCCAACACCCCCTTTTCTGCCTGACAAAATTTTCATGCACACACCTAATAATATTTGTTGACCAATATCGTATTGCGTGGGAAAATTTATGGCTGTGTTATTTTAGGCAATAAGCACTCCAAATTCTATTCAAAGTATTACCGATACTTCTCTAGGATCAAATTTTCCAATGAAAAAAATCAAGGAGGATGGATGATAGGCGAGGCATTTTATTCGATGATCTTGATCTCATTAGCTCTGGTATTTTATTCCATCGGTGTATGGAGCGAGCGCATCGCTGGTCGCCTGAAAGGTTGGCATTTATTTTTCTTTTGGATTGGGTTGGCCTTTGATACGATCGGAACAGGAATGATGATGGAAATGGCCGGGAGGATCACCATGGACATCCATGGCTTGACTGGGGTGGTTGCGATTCTCCTGATGTTTATCCACGCGACCTGGGCATCACTCGTCCTGGTACGCAAAAATGAGCGTGCGATCCTTAACTTCCACAGATTCAGCTTGGGTGTGTGGCTGCTGTGGCTGATTCCCTATTTCAGCGGTTTCTTTTTGTCCATGTAGTGGGGAGTGTAGGTTTTTTTCTGGGATGAAGGTGAATTACTCCCGTACCAATGCTACTAGGGTAATGTCGTCCACTTGCGGCTCTGCCCCTGCAAAGGCATAAACTTCTGAAATTAGAGCGTCGGCGACCTCTTGAGCGGGTTTTCCTAAGGTGCCTTTGATCGTTTGCTTCAAACCCTCTTCACCAAAGAGTTGGCCTTGTAAGTTGCAGGCATCCAAAATTCCATCTGTATATAACACTATCAGAGCCTTTGAACTTATCTGGGTTGATTGTCTTACCCAAGAGGCTTGATCTGATATACCTAAGGGAAGACCGGTCGTCTCTAGAGCTGTTTCGACTTGGGAGTTGAGTGTGGTAAAGATATAGGGGGGTGGATGCCCAGCATTACAATAAACTAGGGTGCCATTGGTGGGATCAAGAACACCGAAAAAAAGACTTACGAACATACCAGCGTCACTGTCTTCAAAGATGCGCTGATTGACGATGTGCATCAGCTTCTCGGGTTGTTCCGGATACTCGGTTGCGTAAGTGCGTATCAACGTACGCGTCAACGCCATCAGCAGTGCAGCGCCCATACCTTTGTCCACCACATCAGCGATCAAGATCCCCATATTCCCGTTTGGCATGGATATAAAATCATAGAAATCACCAGAGGTTTCTCTGGCAGGTTTCCAAATCACTGCAGTTTGCCAACCGGGTGAGGGAAGAAAAGAATTCGGTAACAGGCTGGTCTGCATGCGACCTGCCAATGCGAGTTCTTGTCGTCGAGCACGAACAGCTTTGAGTGCGCGAGTAGCTTGGTTTAAGAATCCCATTATCTGTAGATCGCGCTCTCGCTGTTCAGTGAAGAGATCATCTACACGGTCATCATAAATTGTTACTACCCCAATCGGTTTGCTGCCCGGTATCTTTAAGGGTATCGCGCGTACGACTCGGTTTCTGCCTTCCTGACCTCGCAACAGGATCCCTTGGCGGTATGCGCGTGCTTCCAATCGATCTAAAGAGATATCGACGCGCGGGTTAGACCCCAGATCGTGCTCTCTTCTGTAGTCCGCTGGACCGACTAATTCAAGGTTGTTTTCTTGGGGATTGCTGAGCCACACCTGGGATCTACTAACGCTAAAGGCTGCCGATAAACCGCGCCGAAGGAAATACACCGCCTTTGCGAGGTCTTCTGAGGCATAAATTGAGTTGACTGTGGCAGGTAATAAATCTGCGCGAGAATGAGTGTCCCCAGCATTCACACTAGCCTCAAGAAAATCTATAGCTGAATCCCAACGTCCTGCCATAGCCAAGAGCTGACCCACATGACCAGGCGTGAAGTGACTGGTAAAGAACCGGCGGTAGATCAAATTCTGAAGCCGGTAGTGATCCTCCTCAATGGCTTCAACCAGACCAGTTAAATACAACGGATCGAGGTCGGGAGAGAGTGGTAACGGCAGAACGGTGCGCGGGACACTCTCGTGGTCGAGGAGCATCAAGATGCATTGCAATAAGTCAGGGTCCTCCTCGATCAAACGAGTGCCTTCTACCAAAGGGGCATAATCCAATACATCCTGTCGTA
>JASFVL010000464.1:0-3695 GCA_050049875.1 Anaerolineales bacterium | reverse complement strand
GACCAGCGTTATCTTCTGGGTCAGCCAACGTTAGTTTGAAGTAGGGTTTCCAAGTTTCTGGGATTCTTTCCGAAAAGGTCACGAGGTCATAAGGACCAAACATATCGACAGCTGCACTCCAGAGCTCGGGATGTCGTGCGGCGAGCATCAAGGTCATATAACCACCGTAAGATCTGCCAACCACCCCGGTTTTGGATGTATCTATTCGGGGATCTTTGGGTAAGAATTCTGTCATTGCGTAGACATGGTCTAATCGGTCTTTTCCACCCCAGTCTCGGTCTACTTCTTTCATGAATTGGAGACCGTATCCGGTACTCCCTCGTACGTTCGGGACAAATACAGCAAAGCCATTAAGGGTTAGATATTGGATCAAAGGCATTGAGAACCAGGTGAAATCTGGCCGTTCCTGACTCTGAGGGCCGCCGTGAACGTAATAGACCAGAGGGTAAGGACTCTCGACATTGACCCCTTTCGTGGGTAGATATAATCGTGCTGAAATTTGAGTACCGTCAAAGGATGTGTATGAAGCATCCTCCCCAGGAGAGAGAATTTCTTCATCTATAGCCAAAACACGCTCGCGAGTGTGTTGTGTGATCTTATTTAGGTCGTTTCCCTCCAGAGTGTAAATCTGGTTGGGTGATGTAGCAGAAGAGAAAGATAGTATAAAAATGTCCCCATCCTTATCGTAATATACATGCTCGACGACACCATCTGAGAACAGCCCTTGACCAGTAATGTTGTTTTCAATTACGAACCCTAAACTCTCTTCGTCGAAAAAACCATCATATAACCAATCACAACCATCGATATTATATTTTGCTAGGTAGCGGTTACCTATCAAATGGGATAATCCGTTGAATGTTCCAAATCCCCTATGAATTTCTCCTTCTATTCCTGCAGGGACAATTTCATTAGGATGATCTAATGAGAGATAACCAAGCCCTCCAAAGTCCTCAAAGATGGTCGTGTGCATAAATATGCCTCTCTCACTGGGGACAAAATGACAAGAATGAATCCCGTTTAATGGCACATTTTCTCCCTGTCGGCGATTCGAGATGGGTACACCATAGAGGGTTTCGTTCTCTTTGTTACCCTCATCCCAAAGGTAGATGGTATTATCGCCAAACGTGTATGTTTCCCTGATGATAATTTTGGTGTGGTCCTCATTCCACCCATCGGGAATTCCACCAAATAGCGATTCAAATAGCTTATCCAATTTCCCTGTCTTTAGGTCAGCTCGATAGGTACGATTTATAGATTCTTTTTTTGAGCTAGCAAATAGATAGGCTAGATGTTTTTTTGGAAAACAATCAATTAGGAACACTTTATCATCTTCAAAGGCATCCTCGAAAGCAGGAGTTGGATAACCTCCATGCAATGGGATGTACATCGGTTTGTACTCCTCATTGCCATCTTCATCGATTATGACCATTATTTTTTCTAAATCATTTAGGACATAAAAAGAGTACCCTTGTAAGAGGTGGGGATTTTGAAGGGCGATGTCAGGTGGTAGTAACGGTTCTGGTACACTACCACCAAAGTCCATAGCATATAGGCTCAAGTGTCCTGATAAGTTGCTGATGAAATAAATTCTTTCGCCAACGATTTGAGGTACCAAAAAAAGTCGGGCGGATAGAAGGGACTCGATACGGTACATTCGATACTCCAAAAGTTTAAATTAAGGTTGAATGCCAACAAATTACTAACTTTGTTTTACTTCAACCTCAGAGGTAAAGCTGTTGATAGACACACTCGATTTGGGGTTAAAATCCAGGCTTTCTATGGTGTCGAGTCAGTTTTTACCAAACTGAGCCAGTGACCAATACCTAAAATTACTATGCTTCCAATGGTAGCGGCTGCAGCGCGTAGGGGACCGATACTACCAAAGGTCCAATCAAGGTAATCAGCGACTAGATGACCAATCCAGAAACCTATTGAAGATAAAATTAAATATAATATCAATCTTCCTAAGTTGCCCCCACGCCACAAGTGATAGAAAGCTCCATATAGGGTAGACAGAAGTATTCCTAGGATAAGATTGGGGAAAGTCATAATTTTGTTTTACTTCAGCATAATTATTTAATTAACCTTCGGCAGTCACGTTATTCGATTCAACATCCGTATTACTAGGAGAATTAGAAACAGAAAACGCGATTTCAGAATCGCGTTCAAGTATAGCACAAGGAGTTAACCTTTAATCGGAGGGTGCGATGATACCTCCACCCAAACATCTTTCACCTTGATAGATAACCGCAGCTTGTCCTGGAGTAATATCTCTTAGAGGTGAATCGAAACGAATGTGAAAGTTATGATTATTTTGGGGAGTGACAATCCCTGCTACTTCACGAGCCTTATAGCGGATTTTTACCGCGGCACGAATCGGCTTCTTTGGGGGTTCACCTGTTATCCAATTTACATTCTTAGCAATTAGGCTTGCTTGCCCCAATTCATCTTTGTAACCGACTATTAAAGCATTTTCGGGGACGTCCTTCTCTAATACATATAACGCCTGGGAGGATGAGATTCCCAGTCCACGTCTCTGGCCAATTGTATAAAATGCTAACCCTTGATGCCTTCCAAGAACCTCCTTATTGCGGTTTAGGATTGGACCGGGGGTTTCTGATTGGGGTGCATTGCGGCTCAAAAACTGGCGATAGTCTCCATCTCCCAAGAAACACAGGTCTTGGCTATCTGCTCGATCCGCTACAGGCAAATTAAAATCTCGAGCTAGTTGTCTGACCTGATCCTTTGTATATTTCCCAAGTGGGAAGAGCGCGTGATTGAGCTTTTCCTGGTTGAGAACATGAAGCACATAAGATTGATCTTTATTTCGGTCGATAGCCCGCAAAAGTTCGACTTTTCCGTTCTTAGTGTAATGAAGACGAGCGTAATGACCTGTAGCCATGTACTCAGCGCCAATCGCAAAGGCGCGTTTGAGAAGATAACTCCAGCGGACCTTCCTATTACAAACCAAACAAGGATTAGGTGTAACTCCACCCAAGTAACCATCGATGAATGATTTTACAACTGTCTCACGAAATATTTCACGAGCATCTATCACATAGAATGGTATTCCAAGTTGTCCCGCTACTCGACGTGCAAGCTGCATTGAATCCGGGTTGCAGCAGCGGTTGTACATTCCTCGTCCTGGTTCGCTCCAAAGTCTTAGCATCATACCAATCACATCATAACCATGATCGACTAAGATCGCCGCGGCAACAGAACTGTCAACTCCACCGCTCATAGCGACAACTACGCGAGTTAGTCCTTTGTCATTCATCGTAGTTCGTCGAAAGTACTTTAAAGTGAGCGAACCTTAGCGATCACTTCAGGTAAGCAAGCCAGAAAAGATTCGACTTCCTTTTTGGTTGTAGACTTACCAAGGGATATCCGAAGGGAGCCTAGAGACATATCCCGCGCTAGACCGATTGCTAAAAGCACCTCGGAAGGTTCTGGCATCCCAGTTTTACAGGCCGATCCTGATGAACATGCAAAACCCTGCGCGTCTAATAACATCAATAATGTGTTTGCGTCCACACCTCTAAATGCGAAGCTGGCATGGTTGGGAAGCCGAAATTGTGGGTGCCCGGTTAGCACAACATCCGGAATGGTATTTAGCACATGATTGATAATTTGATCGCGCAGGGGAAGCACATGATTTGATCGCTCTTCGATTTCCTCCTGAGTGATGCGCA
>JASFVL010000463.1:0-3704 GCA_050049875.1 Anaerolineales bacterium | reverse complement strand
TCCTTTGTTGTGGATAAGTCTAAAGCAAATCTCAAGGTTGCTGTTTCCGTGCTATTTTTGAGCCTTAGATTGTAATATTCAGGAATTGAATTCCTTTCTGTTTGCGTTACTGAATTGAAACACGCTCTGTTTGCGCAAAAACAAGGTGGCAGTCCTGATTCGTTTAAGTTGAGATTTAATTGTAGGGCGGGTTGCTGACACTTGCCCCTACCCCCTTCGGGGGCGCTTCGTTTCCCCCTTTGGGGACGCTACGCGGCACTTCGTGAGGGATACTCCGCTGCGCTCCGTGATGTATCGCTTCGCTGACCCGCCCCGACGGGTCGGCGAAGCAATGGCATGCAATGCGATCCTGTCGTACAGATGTCCCGTAGCCCGCTCTCGAGAAGGTTGGACTTTAGGTGAGGGCACGCTGCTTGACTCTAGATTTAGCAGCACCATTTCGAGTTAAGTCTGGTGATTATCAGGGCCGTGGGGTTAGCTCGAATAGCTCACTCCTCCGGGCACTGATCCAGGTGCAGAAACGTCTGGCACTCCTCCTCCGTCAGCGAGCGCGTCACCCGTGACTCTGCCAATTCGATCAATTCATCCACATCCAAGATGAAGGCTCGCATCAGTCCATCCCAGCAAGAGGTATATACAATCTCGCCATCCGGGCTGATCTCCACATCGGTCACGTTGAGCTCGTGGCCGTACAGGGTGGCGATCGGTTCCCCTGAGGGAATCTCCCACACTTTCGCCGACCCCTCAAAGCCGGCAGTGACCAAACGTGATCCATCTGCACTCAGGGCTGAATCCCACGAGCCGCTGGTATGAGCTTGAAAGACATGAATCTCCTCCCACGTATCCGCATCCCAGATACTCACGTAACCATCTACCGTGGCAGAGACCACGTAATGCCCATCTGGGGTGATCTCGATGGCACCTAAAGGGCCAACGGCTGCAACCGTCCTCAGGGTTTCACCACTTACTGGATCCCATACCCGAAGGGTGCCATCGTTGGAGGCAGAAATCACTTGTTGATCATCTTGGCTGAAGACCACATCAAGCACCCAGGAGGAATGTTCAGTGTATTCCGTCACCAGATTTCCACCAATTAAATCCCAGACGATGGCTTTGTTATCAAAGCCGGAGGTGACCATGTAGCGCCCATCCGAAGTGATGTCCATGCCCATAACGATAGCCTCATGGCCTCGCAGGGTCATCACTTGCTCCTTTGATTCATAATCAAAAACGATCATATCGCCACTTGAAAGCCCCGCGACAAGATATTTCCTATCCGGTGTGAAGGCCAGTCGCAATAAGTATTCGCCTTCCTCCAGCTTGAGCTCCATAAATTTTTCCAATTTTTCCCCGGTTCGCGGGTCATACCGGTCTATGATATTATTGCGCCCGGCGACGACAAGGGTTGAGCCATTGGGTGTGAGCGTGATGCCTGCACCCCCAAACTCCATTTGAGCTACAAAAAGCTCCTTCCCAGGGTTGAGATCCCAGTACTTAACGTAGCCATCTCCTCCCCCGGATGCTAGAAAGCGACCGTCTGGGCTGAGGGCAAGAGAAATTACAACTCCTCTGTGACCAGCCAATGTTCTCAGGTTTTTGCCAGTAGAAGCATCCCAAATTCGAATCGTGCTGTCCTGCCCACCTGTGTAGATGTACTTTCCATCGTGCGAAAAGGCCACGGCACGATAACCGGCGGTCTCACTCTCCGGGCTGATCACTATCTCCCCCGTAATTGCGTTCCAGACGTGAAGAATTTTAGTATCGCCTACCGCTGCCAGTTTGCTGCCATCAGGACTGAAAGCCATGCTGTAGATTTCCTCACCCTCGAGCACGAGCAGCGGTTTCCCGGTGTTGGCATCCCACACGATCACTTCACCGCCTGGGTGGTTATCACCTGTAGCGATACGGGAGCCATCAGGGCTGTACGCCAAGCCCTCTGCAACAGATGTATGGCCCTCTAAACTAAAAATCACCTCACCGTTGCTCACATCCAAAACATGGGGAGTACCGTTCAGGTTGGCGACGGCCAGCCTGGAAGCATCCGGGCTGAACGCAACTTCACCGCTTGCACCCTCAAATGACCTGGCTGTTCCGGGCTGGCTGACCCAGCTATGCAGGACTTCTCCCGTATTGGCATTCCACAGGGTTAGATCTGCCTTACCTGTCCATCCACTGGCTGCAATGAGGTTTTCGTCTGGCGAAAAAGCCACGTCTTTCCCAACATCGCCAACAAGGGAGAGTTCTGCTATCTTTTGATTTGCGGTGACATCCCAAATCTCGACCTGCTTCACGTCGGATGAATAACTCCAGATCGCCATAGCCAGTTTGGTTCCATCGGTCGTGAAATCGAGATCATCTACCTCTCCTGCTCCTATATCGATGGTATTCAGCACACTGAGCTCTGGAAGTGCTTGGTGTAGGGCGTTGGTCGACTCGATAATTCTTTTTGTTTTGATGGCTTCCAATGCCAATAGCACACTGCGTTCGGGGTCGGCGTCCAAGTTGTTGGCGGAGGCAAAGGCCAGCTCGCGGGCAAGGGTGATTTGTCTCTGATCCAGAGCAATGGCGCGTTCTTCTTCCGCCACAGCCTGGGCGGTCGCCCGCGCCTGGGCTTCTTCTTCAGCGATGGCTTGTTGGGTTGCGCGGGCGGCGGCCTCACCTTCGGCGATGGCTTGCTGGGTGGCCCTGGAATCGGCCAAGAGCAGGGCTTCCCCTTGAGCGATGGTGGCTGTAGCGGCGTTTTGTTGGGCGATACCGCGCTGGTTAAAAGCCACCGCACTCAAGATCACCGCCACCACCGCGGCTATGGCGAAGACCCCCACCAGGGCGCGCAAGAACCTGCGAGAGCGCTGCTCCAGGGCGGCCTCATGCGCCTGGCGTTCGGCTTCAGCGGCTTGGCGGGCCCTTCTCTCCTCCAGGCTGGCGTCGAGGAAATCGCGCTCGTCGGTGGTGAGGGCTAATTCCGTATCTTCAGCCCAGCCCTCGAACTGGTCGAGGCGTGAGCCGCGCAGCAGGAAGCTGGGATCGCCCTCAGCCCCCAGCCACTCGGCGGCAGCGTTGCCCAAGACACGCTGCATGCGCACGTCGGCGCGGCTCTCGTCCAGCCAGGCGCGCAAGCGCGGCCACTCGCGCAGCAGGGCTTCGTGCGCTACCTCCACGGTGGGCCCCCGGGTGACGGGGTCGTGGTCGAAGGTGAATAAGCGGTGATGGCCGAAATTATCCAAAACGGCGTCGAAGGATTTCTCGCTGGAGCGCTCGACGTGCATGCCCAGCACTTCCGAGCGCAGCACCCGCCTGCGGGTGTCCTCGACGCCCTCCCCCAGGGTGACCAGGCGCAGGAAGGTCTGACGGGCGGCTTCCCGCCCAGGTTCATCGAGCTTTGAGTAGATCTCCTCGGCGCGTAGACCCAGGGCGCCTAAGACACCGCCGCTCTCGTTGTAAGCCGCCAGGGTCAAACGGCGCCCTTGGCGGCGCTCGAAGAGCTCGGTGAGGGCGTACTGCAGCAGGGGCAGCCCCCCGGGCTGGTCGCCGACGTCGTGGGTGATGCGGTTCACCAAGCCGTGCTCCAGCACCAGGCCCACCCTTCTGGCGGGACCGCTGATGGCCAATTCGAGCTCATCGGGGGTCAGGGGCAGGACGAACTCGGTGCGCTGGCGGACCAGCTCGCCGAAGTCGACGTAGCCCAGCGGCTTGTCGGTGAAGTC
>JASFVL010000462.1:0-3706 GCA_050049875.1 Anaerolineales bacterium | reverse complement strand
TGACTAATATTGGCGTACGTGCACCGGGGACCAAAACCGCTCCTACCAGCACATCAGCGAATTTGCATACTTTTTCAATGTTGAAGGAGTGCGAGACCATGGTTACGATCTGTCCGTGAAACTCCCGGTCGAGATCTTGAAGCCTTCTGAGATTTTTATCCAATATATAAACTGCAGCTCCCATGCCTAGAAATGTCCGTGCGGCTGCGCTTCCAGCGGTTCCACCCCCTAAGATGATCACCTCCGCGGCAGGCACACCGGGGACACCACCCAACAGTATCCCTTTACCACCATGGTCATTCTGTGTCAGTGTTGCCGCGACCTGAGGTACCATGCGTCCCCCGACATGGCTTAGTGGGATAAGGACAGGAAGGTTGCCTTCTTCATCTTGGATGATCTCATATCCGATGGCAGTGATCTTTTTTGACTGCAGCGTTTCACTTTTCTCTGAGCGACCAGCTGCAAGATGGAGAAAACCAAGTACGACCGAGTCTTCTCTCATCCAATGGAACTCCTGTACGGTAGGACGGGCGACTTTCAGTAAAAGGTCAGCTCGACCGTAAATCTCTTCGCCGCTGTAGACAATTCGCCCCCCAGCTTGTTGGTAATCATAATCACTAAACCCGCTGCCAACTCCAGCGTTGTGTTCGATAAAGCAAGTATGTCCGTCTTCGGTTAATAGTTGAACCCCCGCGGGGGTTAAACCCACGCGGTATTCCGAATCTCGACGTTCAATTGGAATGCAGATATTCATTTTGATACCTCAGTTGGAGATAAATTGGAGAGATGAATCGTGGATCTAAAGGCATGCGGGTGGGATTAGTAGACTGGGAATTGAATGAGATTGGTTGAATTGATGGGTTTATTTCGGGGTGATGAGATGAACGAGGATGGCTTTCTGGGCGTGCAATCGGTTGTGGGCTTGGGGAAAGATCCGAGAATGAGAACCATCAGCAACCTGATCCGTTATTTCCTGACCGCGATGAGCTGGTAGGCAGTGCAAAACGATGACATGAGGTTTCGCACTAGCGACCAAGTTTTCGTTTACCTGGTATGGTGGGAAGACCTGCTCACGTTGTTTGGTTTCCTGCTCATGTCCCATACTCGTCCAAGTATCAGTATAGATTACATCGGCGTTTTTGACAGCATGGTAGGGATCCCGTAATAGTGTTACGGATGTATTTGAAAGCTTGGCAAATTCTTGACCGAATTCGATCGCATTTGCTGGCATATCGTAACCCTGGGGGTTTGCGATGGTGAAGTTAGCCCCCAATTTGGTACATATGTGCATAAGTGAGACGGCTACATTATTGCCATCGCCAACATAAGAGACGTTCAATCCCTTTAAATTACCGAATTCTTCCTGTATGGTTAAAGCATCCGCTAAGGCTTGACAAGGGTGATTGTAATCACTCAAACCGTTTATAACGGGGATACTAGCCCAATTTGCTAGTTCAACCACATGATCGTGTTGAAATACACGCGCCATTACGACATCCACATAACCGGAGATCACCCGGGCGATATCGGCGATCGACTCGCGTTTTCCCAAACCAATTTCTGCCGGGGAGAGGTAAAGAGCATCTCCACCCAAATGTCTCATAGCCATATCAAACGAGACTCGCGTCCTAAGGCTGGGCTTCTGGAAAATCATAGCCAGCACTTTCCCTTTGAGGCTGGGTGAGTTGCTCCCAGCCTTCCATTCATTTTTTAGCTGGACGGCTAAGTCCAACAAAGCCTGGAGATCATCCGGCAAGTAAGAAGCGATATCGAGAAAGTCTTTCATTGCAGCATTCTCCTGAATGATTTTAATTGACATTTGGAGGGAACGAACCCCCTCTCCTCGGGTTCCTCCGTTCATGAGGAGTATATCATAACGATATTAAATAATATCCCAAATTGGTGCTTTGTGTAATTAAAAACTTCTATAAGCTTCTTAAGAGTTTGAATGTGTATATATTCTAGTATCAGGCGGCTTAACTCGTGGTATAAAATAAGTAATAATAGTTCGTATCAATGTTACCACCACTGTTCTCTCATACGAATATCTATATTGCAATTTATATAAGCATGAGTTGTATCTAACCCTCAAGCAGTATGTAGGAATGATCATTCGAAAGGAGGTGACATCCGATGTACTATCATCCCTCAGAGAGAGCCCAGGGCCTGGTTGAATATGCGCTGATTATATTATTAGTGGCACTGATTGTGATTGTCGTATTGTCAATACTCGGTCCAGCGATCGGTAACATATTCAGTGAATTGATCCCCCAAATCTGAAATCTGGAAAACTCTCTAAATATTGATATCCAATTGTCTCATCATAACTAACAAGTATTTGAGTTTTCCAACCACCCAAAAGGCTGTCTCATTGCAAGAGGCAGCCTTTTAGGTTGGGATTATCCTATTGAAGAGATGGCGTTCTAGGTAGTATCACACATAAATTATTTTTCCCAATCCTCGCTCAGACCTCATGCTGCTGGGTAACCTGAGATACCTACAATTTGTGCAGTACGAATGGGGGGAAAACCTACTCACAAATTTCCCGGATATCTAAATGATAATTTCCCGCTTCAGACACAACAATTTCAATACGATCAGGGAAAATTGATACATAATCAGCTAGCGGAATCCCATTATCAAAAATTAGCAGGTCATTGAGAACCAAGCTCTCAACCTTTGGAAGTTGGAGGATGACAATACCGCTTGTGCCCGTTGGGGAAGTAACATCCAGAAAACTTTTGGTACAACTCTCACGTGTCCAGGCAATATCCAGTAATCCACTAGGAAGGGGTACTGCTCCTGATGCTGTAAACACACCGGTTAAAGCTGGGCGCACTTCCCAGGTGTCGGGACTAACCCAACGACCTCCGAGTAAGTATGTCGACAGAAACCAGGTTGGTGAACTTCCCCATCCATGGGATAGAGATGACCAGTAATATTTATCTGAATTGAACTGCTCCCACCATGTTGTGGCCCCAGCGTCGATCATATAGCCATAATAGGTTTGGATGATGTCTAAAGCTTCTGGGATGTAACCGGCTTCTCCCAACGCTTCTAAAACCCATGCCATGCCGTATATTTCGACGTTTGGCGAAGTTGGATCATCGGAGAGCAATTCCAGCAAGGAATCGGCTACAGATTCTGTTTCGTCGGAGGGCACGAGACCAAATGCGAGCGGCCAGGCTTGCGCATGGGGCGTGGGTTCATATTTAATCCCATCGAAGATCGTAGTGATGTAACGTCCCTCTTGAGGAAGATAGAGCAGGTTGTTGATTTCGGTTTGAATGGTTGTTGCTTTTTGCTCCCAAAGATATTCATCCCCAAGGCGATTGTATGCTCTTGCGAGAGAAGCCGCTTTGAGGAGGGTGCTAACATAAAATGAGTTAATTGCGGTAGATTGCCCGTACCGGTTCATATTCGCAATTGGGTCAAGGTAAACACCTTTGGACCAATGGGTCATGGGTAGATCAAGCAGGCCAGTATCGCTGTTTTCAAACCCGATGAGATAATTGAGAAAGGCTTCTAAAGTGGGGTACATATCAGCCAAAAAGGTATGGTCTTTGGTGATTTGGATGTATTCCGCCAGACTTTGTACCCAAAGCATCCCGAAGTCTAGAATGTTGATGCCAGTTCCGTTGGGCGCTAGAGCTGGGGGTCTGCCCTTCTGAAAGCCTTCAGCCATAAATCGTAAGCCACGACGCAA
>JASFVL010000461.1:0-3722 GCA_050049875.1 Anaerolineales bacterium | reverse complement strand
ATTCGATATTTAATATTTGAAGACGAAGTGATCCGTTAGGAGTATTGACTTCAACTTCATCACCAACTCGTTTACCAATTAAAGCCTGACCGATAGGGGATTCGTGCGATATGCGACCATTACGAGGGTCCGCTTCTTTGCTGCCCACTAGAAAGTAGGTTTCAGGCGGATATTCGTCCTCTTTGATGGTAACTTTGGTTCCCAAATCGACTTCATCAGGATTATGTCTGTCCTCTATTAGGGTCGCGTATTTTAGTAGATGTTCCAACTCCTGTATGCGTCCTTCTATGAATGCTTGCTCTTCTTTGGCAGAGATATACTCAGCGTTTTCTGATAGATCACCCATTTCAATTGCTGATCGCAACCTTTCCGCCAACTGTTCGCGAACAGGCCCTTTCAAGTGATCCAATTCGTCTCGCAGGCGTTCTGCTCCTTCTGATGTTAAATAATATTGTTTTTTTGTCATTTTATATACGTGTCCACTGATAAAATTACGCTTCTCAAATACTGGAAGAATCTTCCTTCTTGTAGTGATACTTATTTTTAATACAGATAAACGGTCTTTTCTATGGCCTCTTAGAAGGCTCGAAAAGTTTTTGATGCTCTTCCACAGCGTATCGGTCTGTCATGCCAGCAATGTAGTCGCTAATTGTTCGTTCCAAACCATACTGACCAATCCAGGATTGGATATGTCGGGGGAGCATATCAGGTTCGTTTTGATAGCTATTAAAAAGTTCTGTAATAATTTTTTCCGCTTTTACCTGCATGCGCACAACTCGGTGATGACGGTATAGGTTTGCATACAAGAAATCTTTCATCTGGCGATTACGCCGATGCATATCCTCACTGAAACCGATCGTATTGTAGGGAAGTAGTTGTAAATCTTCTGCAGATTGTGCTCCACTCTCTCGTAAACGTCGGGCGGTAGTATGAACTAAATCTGTTACCTCCAATCCAATTAGCCGCCTAATTATTCGGTGACGGTCAAGTTCTCCAAGGATTGGTCTGTTCCAACCCACGCTTTCGATGAGAATTTCCCAAAGTGTGATGCCTTCCAACATTCGTGGAGAAATCATGCCAGAACGCAATCCGTCGTCCAAGTCGTGGGCTGTGTATGCTAACTCGTCGGCAGCATTAGCAATTTGGGCTTCGAGATGTCCGCGCAGTTCGGGATTGAAATCTGCTGCATCAGCGATATCATACTCGGTTTCGTGTTTGACGATACCTTCTCGAACTTCCCAGGTGAGATTTAAACCCGGAAAATCCGGATATCGGCGTTCAAGTTCGCTAACAATTCGCAACGATTGTTTGTTGTGATCGAAACCACCATAGTCTTTCATCGCCCGGTTTAACGAAACTTCACCCGAATGCCCGAAGGGTGAATGACCCAGGTCATGAGCTAAGCATATAGCTTCAACCAGGTCTTCATTTGCTCCTAAGGAACGAGCGATGGTACGACCTATTTGAGAGACCTCAAGAGTATGGGTAAGTCGTGTACGGTAATAATCTCCTTCATAATTGATAAATACTTGGGTTTTATATTCCAGTCGTCGGAAAGCCGTTGTGTGCAGGATGCGGTCGCGGTCCCGTTGAAATGCAGTTCGATATTCTGGTTCTTTATCGGGATGTTCTCGTCCCTTGCTATCGCGACTGCGAACCCCATATGGTGCTAATGTTTGATCTTCGATTTTTTCTAATTGCTCACGTGAATAAAACATAATTGTTGTGTAAAATCCGTTTAGCAACCCAATGAGTTCGGATTGATATAGCCTTGTTTAATAAGCTTATTAGGTCATATAGGGTGGATATTTCTGTCGAAGATATACAGTTGCCCTTACCCCAGAATTCATTATACCTTTAAGGGGAGTATATTTTCGCTGGACAATAATACATCGTTACTCAAGAAGATCTTGAACAACCTCCGTTACTTCTTTTTCTGGGGCTATGATCCAAGTTGTAAATTGTTCTTTGATAGAGAAAGTTGAATAGCCCTCTGTAGATTTCCACTCCCAGGATCCTGCCTCTTCGATAACTGGCGCCCCAAAGCGGCTTGTGGCATAAGTGTTAAAAGCACTAGCAAATTGCTCAGCTTCGAGGTTCGAATCCCATAATGATTGTAGAACTAAAACTGTGGATTCTTCCGCTTTGTTGTAATAGACTACATAGCTATCTCCCTCCCATCCATCAACCGCCAATTTCGCATCAGAGGTTTCCAGACGTGTATTGGTATCTTTACCGAAAGAGAGCATCAAGTAAGTGTACCATTCCCCCATTACATCCCGGTCAACTTCCTCCCAACCGTCATTTAACACTTCGGAGAGATCGGGAATGGTTACTATAACGGGTTTATCGTCAGGGTAGCGCTCAGGATGAAGGATCTGTTCTGTTGAGAGCGGTAAATCTTCATAAGCTGCGTTCACCGCTGACCAGCCTCCCCGATCATAAAGGTACTGTACGAAGTCAAATCCTTCTTGATATGGAAAGATGAAGTCCTCACTCAAAAAAGCGGGAGCAGAATCAAGAATAGGGGTATTGATGTCCTCATAAAACTCGAAGATCTCGGTTTGGTCTTGGCTTGTTGAATATTCAAAGAACCAATTGAGCTCGCTCAAGGAGGCATCCCCCTCTATCAGCGCCTGGATCCCTGCACAGCGTTCGGAATCGTCTTCACAAGCATCGTCATTGTAATTTAATCCGTTTTCAATATCGTAGTTTTGATCTTGTAAAGCATGAGTGTACTCATGGGCGTAAGTCAGTCGCTCAGGACCTTTAAACCCTTCCCCTTGGACGACAACCATTTCTTTTGTTTCTTGATCATAGAAACCAGCGACCTGCTCGGTTAGTAAATCGATGTAGAAATTGGTTAAGTCAAAGTCGCGCTCCAAAAGTCCAAATGCTGCTAATGTTATTTTATCTGCCTCAACTTCGTCAGGTGTGTAGTCTTCTCTAAAATCTTTAACCAATCGTTCACGCAGTTGTGATGTAGAAAACAAAATTCGATTTACTTCCGTATTAGGTTGCAGTCCACGAACATTGATTACTTGGGCTTGAATCTCCTCCATTTGTGCTAGCACATCGGAATCCAATTTGGTATCTGATTGGGTCGATGTTGCTTGTGGTTGGAGTGTCGGTGAAGTAGTATCATCCTGAGGACTGGGTGTGGCATCAATCAGGGAGGACGTTGTCGTAGGTTCCATCTGGGGAGAAGGAGTTGCTTTGGGTAAGGTAGCCTTAACCAATTCTGTCGCCTCATTGTTTGATACGCGTTGGTTAAAGAAGAGGGCACCAGCAGCGATCACGCTGACTACGCTTAGCACGATACAGGCAACAACAATTATTACCAATATTGAAACACCAATACGTCGGTTCATATTTTTCCTTATCTACTAGAGATTTTGATATGATAGAAGTTAATCTATCGAAACAAGCGCCGAATGATCACATTCTGAAGGAATTATGACTTCTAACTCGACTTCGGAATCAAAATCTTAGCTACTTGATCGAAACAGGGTTGCCGCAGATTGTAACCGCCTTTATCGGTTGTGACAATACGATTCCGGAATGGACATGTTTAGATATCTTTCGGTTGGTAAAGCAGGGCAATCGCATTTAGGTAGAAAGCACCTTGACAAGATAGTTTATATCCCAGCCAGCTATTAGGCGCTTGGCCTTGATACCACACTTAGCAGTCGTTTCTCTTTTGAGTAAGTTCAGACACAAAC
>JASFVL010000460.1:0-3727 GCA_050049875.1 Anaerolineales bacterium | reverse complement strand
CCCAGCGAGCTTAAAATATTATTCGGGTCTTTCAGCAACCATACCCGGCCAAATTTGCGCGCATCGTTGAAAGCTAACCGCACTCCGCCATCAAGATCAAGCACCATGCGGTGATGGGTTGCGATAGGATCAGAACTGTTCTCAACCACCAAATCCCCGCTCATTCTCAAGTGGATCACCAACGTGTCATCCGAGAGGCGGAAAAGAAGGTACTTACCACGCCTATCGATCTCCTCGATGACTTGCCCCACTATGCGTTCCCGGAACGCATCTGGAGAGGGATCAGCCAGCGTTCGCTCCCAAAACAATTGAACTGTGATGATCGTCTTCCCCAGTAAGGAAGGAGAATCGTGCTGTCCTTTCCGCAGCACGTTGCGTATGGTTTCAACTTCTGGAAGTTCAGGCATTGGATTTAATCAATGTCGATTGCATACAGGTGGACGAACAACTTGGAGCTTTCATCCCGGTCACTCATTGAACATCTCTCCCACGCTGCGACCCTCATGAGCACGCTTGATAACCTCACCCAGCAAGGGAGCGATCGAGCAAATCTCAAGCTTGTCTTTCAGAAGAGCTCGATCTTCAGGTGAGATCGGGACTGTATCGGTGGTGACAATCTTTGTGATCGGCAGCTTAGCCAATCGTGTCACTGATGGAGGTGAGAACACTGGGTGAACAAAGACCAAGAAAATTTGGCGGGCGCCATGTTCCTTCACCAACTCAACTGCCTGAACAGCCGAACCACCCGTATCCACCTCATCATCTACCACGATGACATCCCGGCCCTTTACTTCGCCAATCAAGGTCAGAGCCTCCGCACGGCCCCGCTTTCCCTTCCGGCGCTTCTCAACGAAAGCAATCGGTGCCTCCATTTGAGCTGCGAAATTGCGACCCTTTTTCGCAAATCCCAAATCCGCTGCCACCACTACGGGGTCCTTCATCTGGGGCAGCATTTTGTAAACGTGAGCTGTCAGATCGTGATAAGCACTTAAAACATCCCCCGGAATGGAGAAAAATCCTTGTATTTGTCCAGCATGTAGGTCAATCGTCATATAGCGGTCCGCACCGGCAATCTCGATCATATCGGCCACCAAACGAGCCGTAATAGGAACGCGCGGCTTATCCTTCTTGTCTGAACGAGCGTAACAGAGATAGGGAACCACTGCAGTCACCCGTCCAGCTGAATCAAGACGTAAGGTTTGCAACATGATGAGCAACTCCATCAGGTTACGGTGCACCGGTCGGGTTGTCGTTTGAATCACATAGACATCTTGGCCACGCACGCTGCTGTGCAGCCGGACCCACAGGTTATCGTTGGGAAAATGGACCACGTCACGACCGCTGAGCGGGATGTTTAAATAGTTGGAAATTTTCTCAGCCAAATCGGGACATGCTGTGCCCGCGTACAGATAAATATCACCGTACATTCCCATATCATCTCTGTGTTGGATTTTCTGCATTGTTTTCTCCTATGGTCAAAATACCGTCCTTGCACAACGTTCTATAAAGTATCTCACCACTGGTAGAAGTCTCACCACTCTGATCGTAAGACACTCATTAGCAAAACATCAATGTATTTGCCATTCTGGTAATATCCCTGACGTAGACGCCCCTCCTCAACGAAACCCACCTTCTCATAGGATCGAAGGGCTCTCGGATTGGTCTCAAATACTCTCAGAGCGATGCGGTTCAAATTCAGCGTGTCAAAGCCATGTTTCAAAAGCAATTTCATCGCTTCCGTACCGTAGCCCTGGTCCCAATAACGCTTCTCCCCGATAAAAATACCAACCTCAGCGCTGCGAACGCGCCAATCTGTGCCGAACAATCCGCAGTTTCCCACCGGTGTCCACCCAGCCTCGCTCTCAACCTCGATGACCAATGGGCGCTGCTCCTTAGGAGCCTCGAGCATATTCTCGAACCATCTCTCCTCCTCCACCTGTGAGAGTGGTAGAAAAAGTGCTAAACCTTGCCTCACCTCGGGATCATTGAGCCAAGCAACAAAACGCGGTAAATCATCTTTCTCCACTGCCCGTAAACGTAATCGCTCACCGTAAATCATCGCAAATCCTCTTCATCTAGCAAAATACCTACCGCTTGGCGGGGGGAGATGCGGCGAGCCACTAGACGGTTCAAAACCCTTTTAAAGTTTTCCTCATTGGTCGTCTCCCGCCAGCGCGAGACTAACCCCTCACGCAGAAGCACCTCCAATTCCGATCTCAAGCGCATCCGCTCCCGGTTGCGCCACTCATGGGTATTTTCAAGGAATTCCCGATGACGGCTGATCCAGCCCGCTAACTGCTCAATTCCAGTCCCTTCGATCGCGATCGTTCGCTGTATGGGGGGCACCCACAAGGCTCCATCGTCTTCGATTTCAGCGACCCCTTCAACAGATTCCTGGTGCTGACTCTTGCGGGCGATGGGATGAGCCAAATTTAAAGTGCTTCGCAAAGCTCGCTCGGTAATCTCGACACCAGGTCGGTCGGCCTTATTAACCACCAGAACATCAGCAATTTCTAATATCCCAGCTTTGATGGCCTGGATATCATCGCCCAGTCCTGGAGCCTCAACAACTACCGTGGTGTGCGCCAAGCTAGCGATATCGACCTCAGCCTGCCCCGCTCCAACGGTTTCGATCAATATCGTATCAAACCCCGCTGCATCGAAAGCCTGAACCAGGCTCGCCGTGGTGCGTGCCAGGCCTCCCAGTGAGCCCCGCGAAGCCATTGAACGGATGAAAACCCCTGGATCCCCTGCTAAATCCCGCATTCGGACGCGGTCACCCAACACCGCTCCTCCCGAGAACGGGCTGGAGGGATCCACTGCCACCACCGCGACCCGAATTGGTTCTTTTCCATCAGGGGGGTGCCGGTAATGATACGCCAGGCGGTTCACCAGGGAGGATTTACCGGTTCCTGGGGCACCGGTGATCCCCACTAAATGAGCTTTACCGGTGTGAGCGAAAAGCTTGTTGAGCGCAGCTCGCCCCTCCGGGGTATCGTTCTCAAGCTGGGACAGCAATCGCGCCAGCGCCAAACGGTCGCCTTCCAGCACGGAATCCGTCAGATTCATCAAACCGAAACCGCCTCGCGGACATCCTTAATGATCTCATCTGTTGAAGTCCCAGGTCCGTAGATGCCCACAACACCGATTTCGCGCAATTTTGGAACATCTTGATCTGGGACAATACCACCCACGAAAACCTTGACATTTTCCTGCCCGTTGGCTTTCAGCAGTTCCAAAACGCGCGGCACAAGTGCCATGTGTGCCCCTGAAAGAATCGATAATCCAACGGCATCCACATCCTCCTGCAATGCGGCTTCGGCGACCATTTCTGGTGTCTGACGCAGGCCTGAATAGATGACTTCCATACCAGCATCGCGCAGCGCCCGTGCGACGACCTTCGCCCCTCGGTCGTGGCCATCCAATCCGGGTTTGGCGATCAGAACGCGAATTTTCCGTTCGCTCATACTACCCTCCAAATGTTTAAGATAATTTTTGGGGATTTATCTCTCAAGATCAAGTAAATATTGCCTGACATAGCGCTTGGGATGCAAAATCACACCCCCTCTCCATCCGTCCAAATTCCTTTGTGCGTCGTCTTCTCGTGCACGCTTTGATTATACCTCGACAACCCCCCTCTACCTATCCAAATACGATAATCCAATAAGATTTTCAGCCTGCATAAACCATTATCTCTGCGCTTAGTGGTGCTGTTCCTTATTCCTTG
>JASFVL010000459.1:0-3730 GCA_050049875.1 Anaerolineales bacterium | reverse complement strand
GAGGGTGCTGTTGATCAGAGTGATTGTCCCGTGGGAGCTGTAGATGCCGCCTCCTTCAGCGCTTGAGCTGTTCCCGGATAACGTGCTGTTCGTGAGGGTCAGCGTCCCGGAGTTTGCAACCCCGCCGCCATACTCCTCTGAACTATTGGCGGACAGCGTGCTGTTGGTGATTTCCAAGGTGCCGTGGTTCAGGATGCAGCCGCCGTCATAGGCGCTGTTGCCATCGAAGGTGCTTTCTACGATGATTGTCTTGCCGCTTGTATCCGTGTAGATACCTGCTCCTTCGTTGGAACTGTTGCCATCGAAGGTGCTGTTGCCAACGATTAACTCACCACCTGGATTGTATATACCACCACCTCTTTCTATCGCATTGTTGCCGCTTAGGGTTCCCGTTGTGAGGGTAAGCGAACCAGAGTTCAGGATGCCACCACCCCAGGTAGCGCTGTTTCCATCGAAGATGCTGCTTTTGATGGTCAGCGCACCATAGTTTAAGATGCCACCCCCTTCAAAATCCGCGCTATTGCTCCCGAAAACACTGTTGTCGATGGTCAGTTTCCCATGATTCCAGATGCCGCCACCGTCCGATGCATCCCCCTGGATCACTGAGAGAGAGTTTAGGGACAATTCGCCGCCAGAGTTGACTTCGAAAACACGGACGCTATGGTTGCCACTGACTGTAATAACTCCACCGCCGGCGATCACCAACGGTCCCCCAGCCATGACGGAGAGCTGTTCACCCAGCGTGATCGTACCGCTGACGCTGAAGGTGATCGTGTCGGTGAAAACATCCCCTGACCCGCAGACGTCTATCTCATTGTTATCATTAGCCGCACTGATGGCTTCCCGCAGTGAGCAGTCGCCATCACTGTTAAATTCATCCGCCAGCGTATCAACGACCAGATCAGCATTTGCGACAGCAGGCGCAGCGGAGACTTGCAGCAGGGCGAACAACCCAGCCAACAGCAGAAGTGTGAATATTCCCACAAGCAATATATTTTGAGATTTCATTGGCGCCCTCCCTGGGTTGACTCACAACCCAAAAAACTCTGATTACATCCTGAGGGGAGGGCAGCGAATTGGAGAGTTACTCCCCAGATTTAATATCTCTCATTCATTACCCCGTGAATCAATTATACATTAGATTACCCCCTAAGTTATCGGCGTTTAAGCAAGCTGTCCTAATCCTTGAGGGTAAGTGGGAGGAATAGCTGCAATCGCTGATATGCCACCTTCAAATTCCCTTGGCTGGGAAATGCGTAGCTGTCCAATTCGTGGTAGGCGATGGTTGCCAGACCGGTTGAGTTCATTACCAAAGACACAGAACCCGCCTCAGAGTCGTAAAAGGATGGACCTGGATCGATAACGTCGCAATACCACAGGTAAAATAACGCCTGGGGCCCACAGTTTGGAACTGTGTTTGGATCCACAGCCGCATGCGGGCCTGCCAGTTTGAGGGTTCCCTGCGCCGGGTCTTCTGAAGCGTCCTGGTAAGCGATGATAGGGTAGCCGGCTGCATCCTCAGCGATGGAGATGCCCATCGGTGGGTTGAGCAACGCACCCATGTCGTCGATCCACTCACACTGCCATTCCTTAATTGATGTGGCTATGTTTACACCGCAGTTACCTCCCGATCCAACCCATTTAGCGTACTCCAGCGTTCCATCGGTTTCGTTATAGTAGGCGATGTGCGCTTGACCGTCATCCTCCACGTACAGCGAGATGTACTTGCCGGTGTCCAAACTGGACTGGTCAACTCTCCAGCAGTTCCAATTGAAATTGGGACCGCAGTTGCCGCCGGATCCGGTAAATGAAGCCACCCAGGGGTATTTGCCGTCCGCATCGGAGTAGGCGATGGTGGGCCGATCTTCTCCATCGATATCCAGAGATGTGTACCAACCGATATTATCAGCTTCGTGGAGGACATCACACTGCCAATCGCCTGCCACATCACCCTCACCGCAGTTCCCCGCGCCGTTCCCCACCCAACGAGCATATAAAAGTGCATCAGATGGGAAGCCGCTTGAACGGTGATAAGCAATGTGAGGAGTTCCTTTGGAGTCAAATTTCACCGAGGTGTGCTGACCTTTATAGGCAAAGATGTTTGGGTTACCGCTGTCGATGGTGTGCGTGGTGTAGGTGCAGCCATTTTGATCACACGACCCTCCGGCGTACTTGAGGGCGCCATTGGTGGCGTCATAATAGGTGACATCTAAAAACACACCGTTTTCCGATGGGCAGGAGGCAGTTGAATTGTATTGCCCTACATCACCCTGACTGTCCACCAATTCGCACATCCAAGAGCCATCAGGACCGCAATTCCCCCCGGATCCGACATACCTCGCCATACGCAGGTCTTTGTTTTCAGCGTCGTAGTAGCTTATACACGTCTTACCATCGTTCGGATCGATCGCTGCAGAGACATGTTGTCCTACATCGGTGGGTGAGTCGATGGTCTCGATGAACCAGGGTGCCATGGCGACGGAAGAACTATTGATACTGTTCATCTGTATGCCGTCATATTGCACCGAATTTTGCGCTAGACTCGAATTGATACCGATTAAGATCAGAATCGCTGTCAATAAAAAAGAGATATAGACCTTCCTCTTCATGACTCCTATTCCTCCATCCTTGAACCCAACGATCGTATTTTAGTTTTTCTGTAAATTACGGGGTCTTACCCGCAATCTACAGAAAAATCACTACATAGTTACCCAACTCTGTTTCAACAGAGGGGTTTACAGGCCTAATTGCTTGATTAAAGACTCCTATAATCTCTCTTAAAAATAAGCAGAGCGGATGGACCTCAATCAAATTTATTCTCCGGTGTTACGTATATTTGAGTTTATTAATTCCAAAAATAAAAACCCCTCAATAATTTTATATAATTAGGGTCTATTATATCAGATATGTGGGCAGGCTAAATTACAGGCGTTCCGCGAGTCTGTAACAAAGAAATACGCCAGTAGGGCTGCCTATGTGATTCACGGGTAGCACTCAGGCAGGGGATATTAATTGTCGATATGGAAGGCAGTCCCCCGTCTTGCGAAAGCCTTATGGGCTATCAGCTGACCACGACCCAGAACCGGAACAATTTCCGATGCCACCAATAAAGAATTCGCTGCTCCAGTTCCCGCTGGCGCTGGATTGGGAACTAAAATCTCCACTCACCGTTGGATCGCCGTCATTATCGAACTCAAAGCTGTCGTTATCAATCGACGTCGAATAATCAAAGGTTTCCGTTTTTACCATGATTCCGCCAGGACATGTGACCCAATACTTGATGGTCAGATCCGATACATCGCAGCTTGAAACGTAGAAATCGATGGGGTACCCTTGGTTGGTGTTTCCGGACCACCATCCTCCGTCGGGGCAGGGCGGCTCCGTCGGCGCAATGATCACCTCAACCGATTTGGTCTCGCTCCAGTCGCTGCTTCCGAAAGCGCTGGCAGCCATAACGCGGTAGTAATATACACCGATGTCTCTGCCAGTTATGGATTTGGATGTGGATGCGCCATCATAGGCTTCAACCGGGCTGGAAAAATCGGGATTGTCGTCCTCCTCCAGGATGTAGGAGGTCGCCCTTTCCACTGCGCTCCAGCTGACTGTGTAATCCCCGTCCCCGTCCGGGTTGGAGATGTCTTCTAGCTGCGGCGCCCCTGCTGGCACCCCGGCATTCTTAAGCACCATGGGTATATAAACAAACTTTATCGACGGACCCTGCTCCCACCAG
>JASFVL010000458.1:0-3746 GCA_050049875.1 Anaerolineales bacterium | reverse complement strand
AGCGGCAAGGAGAAACGGCCAGCCCCTCTTGTGCTGAAGTATTTCTTTCAGCATGCCAGGGATTTTCAATTTGTCAACTCGATCGGATTTTTCCCGTCTGGTTGACTTACATATCATACGAGGAGATTAAGCAATGTCCCCCAATGTACCGCCTGAAAAAATAGAACCCAAATCATTGGATGATTACCTCGAAGTGATGAGCAAAGCTGTGTTCCAGAGCGGCATGTCTTGGCGTGTGGTGGAGTCAAAGTGGCCTGAGACTCAGGAAGCATTCCAAGACTTCGACGTCCAAAAGGTCGCCGATTTCACCGAATTCGAACTGGAGCAGCTTGCCCAGGACAAGCGTGTGATCCGCAACCGCCGCAAACTGGCAGCCATCGTGAACAACGCTCAGAGGATGATCGAGCTCGATCAAGAGCACGGCTCTTTTCAGAATTATCTGCGTTCTCAGGGGGATTTTGATGCCACCTTAGCGGCGATCCGTAAGGACTTTAAGTTTATGGGACCTACAGGAATTTACTTTTTCCTGTGGGTGGTTGGAGAAGAAGTACCTCCCCACGAGGAGTTCGAAGCCACCTATCGCAAGTAAGATAGAACCATGCTCTCATTTGGTGTAAAACGGCCTCTTCGTGCTGTCAAATCTGCGGGGGCTGGCCTTTGACCAAGCAATAGATCGTTTATATGTTAGCCGTGGGTGGTTCGACGAAGCTCTCAAGCCCCGCTTTTTTGCGATATATTGCAGCACGATTGTGCTGCTTGCGGAGATGGCAAAAGCTAAGATAAAAAAGAATGAAACGGCTGTTTTCTCTCTTTTTGGATCAGTACTTGTAGTCGAAGGTTTAGCGCTTAAGGCGAATCACTTTGTGGTTTAACCGTCAATGACATCTAATTAAGTCTTTTTCAGTCGATTAACCACGTCCTCCAATTCCCTTCCCTTGCCCCGCTCTTTTGCTGCTTCAAAAGCCTTATTGTCAAGCAGGTTGTCTAAATCTTTAAGAATTCGCTCAGCCCGATCTTTCATGGCTTGACTGGAGGATGGGTGCAGATGAGCGAGGACCAGAAGCTCGACAACTTGCTCGCTATTGTCAGTGTTAAAGAGCATCTCAGCCCACCCAATCAAGATATCGAGCATCTCGCGGAAATCCGAGGTGTTCTGGGCTTTCTCTAAAGCTTGCTTGAAGTAATCCCGCGCTTTTGTATAGTCATTCCTTGCGCAAAGAGTCTGCCCAAGTTTCTTTAACACAATAATTTCCCCAAATTGTTCTCCAGCGTTGGCGAAGATTGGTAGACTTTGGTTAAAATAGGATTCTGCTTGCAGGTGATTCCCCTCCTGCTGAGCGATATCACCGAGATTTTGCAGGGAATACGCCATCCCGAGTTGATCCCCAGTTTGTTTGCAGATCTTTAAGGATTCTTCATAGTGGTTTCTCGCGGTTATGTAATCCCCTAGCAGGTAATAAGCGTATCCTAAATTGTCCAGATCTTCTGCTATCAGGCGGGGATCGCCTATCTCTCTGGATAAATTAAGGCTATCCTGAATGCTTTTCCTTGCCTCTTCGTATTCGCCTCTTTCGCGAGCCACGATGCTAAGTTGGTGCAGGTAATCGCGCGCGTTCCAACTCTCCCCGGTTTCATTGACATTCTGCAGACCTTCCTGCCAGATGCGTTTTGCTTCTACGTCATCGCCCATTCTATAAGTCACATCGCCAAGCAGGAGTAGACAGCGGGTCATCAGCCAGCGGTCGCCGTGTTCCCCAAGCACGGACAAGCATTTATGGTAATAATCTTTGGCTGAAGCATATCGGTTCAAGTAGTGTTCTCGGTCACCCATTGAAAAATGAGTGAGGGCTATTTCCCAAAAATCGTCGTACCTCTCAAATAATTCTAAGCAGTCGGTGTAAATTTGCATCGCTGCATCATCATCAACACCTTGAACGTCGGGGATTGTCTCCAATTTGAAGACAGCCGTTTCTCGAGCAGCATCCGTCTTCTCCAGAACCCGGATCCCTTCGCGGATGCGTTCAAGGGCCCGATGCCATTGGTTCGTATTTAAATACAGGCGTCCCTGTAAGCTTAGCGCATATCCGAGAATTTTTTGCTGGCTTTGGTCAAGCTGGCGGTCTTTTTTGATCGCCTGGAAATGTTGGATCGCCCAATCGGCGGTTTCGATCCCCTCCGCGGAGCTGCGCATCATGTTATACAAAAATAGGCTTCTGACGGATCGATCTAATGCTTCGATATTGTTCTCAGAGAGCGCCAGCCTCCAAGCTTTTCGGATGTTGTCGATCTCCTCATTAATCTCTTTCAGCGCTTCAAACTGCCTGGCGCCCTTCAGATCCGTCTCCCTTTGGTGGAGAAAATCAGCGTAAAATCCACAATAAGCTTGAAGTGTGTGCTGCTCTTCTTCAGGATCGTCTGCCAGCTTTTCGGCTGCATATTGCCGTAGAAGCTCGTGTAACTCGTATCGCTCGGTGGAAGCCCGCTGTACCAGGGATTTGTCCACCAGCGCAGATAGCACGGAGAGCTTCGCGCCTGCAACCTGTTGTGCAGCTTCACGGCGAAAAAGTCCCCGGAAAACGGATAAAGCCATAAAAACGCGCTTCTCCATTTCGGGGAGTAGGTTCCAAGATTGCTCAAAGACGGCCCTTATACTTTTGTGGCGTTGGGGTATATCCTGCCAACCGGCTTCCAGAAAGTCTAAACTGCGGGCAATCTCATCAGCGATTTCCTCACAGGTGAGCATCTTAACCCAAGAGGCTGCCAGTTCGATGCCCAATGGCAGTCCTTGAACCAGTTGACAGATGCGGGCGACATGGGGGATATCTTTTTCACCAACTGCAAAAGTAACTTGAGCTCGCTTAGCGCTTTGAAGGAACAACTGCAGTGCACTGTATCCGCTGATCTGCCCGTCCTCACCGACTTGAATGGGCGCTGAGATTTCAACTTCTGGTGTTCGAAACCAGTCAGCCCCTGGATATCTAAGACCATCAACGACCATCACCCACTCTTCACGTAAATTTAACCGCTGGCGAGACGTGACCAAGATTTTTACGCCCGGAGCTGTTGCCAAGATGTCCTTCAGCACTACAACGCCATCCAGTAACTGCTCGAAGTTATCCAGAATGAGGAGTATTTCCCTCTGCTTTAAGTAATTTAATAATTGTCGCTCTGGGGAGCTTGCCTCCGGAGTTGGAGTAATTTTAAGAACGTCTGCGATTGTAGGGATGATATATTGGGAGGATGTCAGACCTGCTAACGCGATGAAGAAGACACCATGGCGGAATGAGTGCGCTTGGCGAGAGGCAGCCTCGATAGCTAACCGGGTTTTGCCGATGCCTCCCGGTCCAACCAGAGATAAAAGTCGGCAGCTAGGCTTCTGTAGCAGTTGGGTGATGTCTTGGAGTTCCTCTTCACGGCCCACAAATGGTGTTGGCTGCGGGGGCAAACTGGGTTCAACAACCGTCTCCTTCTTATAGCGCTCTTTTTCTCGTAGCGGAAATATTCGATATTCGCTCTGCTTGAATTTGCCGCTGCGAATCCGCTCGTATAGGGTGTTTGTTTCTGCCTCAGGTCTCACCCCGAGCTGCTCCTCAAGCACCTGCAGGCAGATTTGATACTGGCGTAGGGCAGCGTTGCGCTGTCCGGATATGGCGTACAGGTACATCAGACGGCGATGAGCGTGTTCGCTTAAGGGGTCAAGTGAAACCCACTGGCGAGCGTATTCAATGGCTTCCTCTAGTTTGTCT
>JASFVL010000457.1:0-3750 GCA_050049875.1 Anaerolineales bacterium | reverse complement strand
CGAACATCGCAACACCTATCGCAGTTACCGACAAAATCAAACCTGGAAAGACGGTGATCCACCACTGGTTCTGTAAAAACATTCTTCCGTCAGCCATGATCGCACCCCACTCAGGAGTTGGAGGGCGGACACCCAGACCCAGGTAGGATAAACCCGAAATCATGATAATCACCAGAACAAAATCACTCAACCCATAAGCAAGCGTCTCCGAGTATACATTTGGAAGGATGTGTCTTAGCAAGATGCGATCTTTTGAGTAACCAAGCACTTCGGCTGCTTGTATATACTCGATATCCTTAAGAGTGAGCGCTCGAGTTCTGGCAACACGAGCATAACGAGCCCAGTTAGTAGCAGCCAAACCAACAAGTAGGCCTTGCACCCCAGGACCCAACATGGCGACGATACCGATAACCAAGACAATGAATGGGAAGGCATTGATCCCTTCAATAATTAATTCCAATACCCATGAAATTGCTTGCAGTCGAGTAGTACCTAGGAAAGCTCCTATAATGGTTCCAATAATGAAGGGGATGGAAACTCCAATTATAGCTAAGCTAATATCCAAGGTTGTAGCAGCAAAAGTTCGGGTAAATATATCTCGACCAAGCTGATCAGTTCCAAATAAATGATACTTACTGGGGGGTTCCAGAACATCTTCTGATATGGAAATGGATCCATAATCGCTAAGTAAGGGCACAAGGATTCCAAGAAGAATGATTGTGATGATTACAACAAATCCTAAACGTCCTTGTCGGTTGAGATTACGAATAAACTTCATACTCGTATTGTTTTATTGTTTCATACGTGGATCCAGCCAACCACAAACAACATCAGCAATGAGGCCTACCACCACGACAATCAACCCAAAAATCGTGACGATTCCTTGAACCAATGTGTAGTCACGCACTCTGACAGCATCAATAAGACGTGTGCCGATGCCCGGCAATCCGAAGATGATCTCGATTAAAACAGCTGCGCCGAGTAGCTGGCCAATAATATAAGCCAGCAGACTAATCGTCGGACCTATAGATGGTCTGACCAAATAACGCCAATAATAGATTCTCTTCGGCAACCCGCGCACAATAGCAGTCTCCACAAACTCCTCTTCCATGGTATCAATGACTGAACTTTGAAGGACTCGTGCTAGGATTGGAATCAGCAACGTAGCATTGGTCAATGCGGGTAACCACAAATATCGGAGGTTTTCTGGAAAGTTTGATCTGTAACCAGCAACCGGCGCCAAATCCAATCGGATTGAGAAAAACAAAATGAGTAGAAGCCCAGAATAAAATACCGGCATGGCCAATAATAGTGAAGCGACAACCCGAAACACCTCACCAAACCACGTTCGATAGTAGATAGCCGCAAGGACGCCCAAAGGAATAGCACTGAACATGGAAATAACGATTGCAACGCCGATTAACCAAAGAGTAACAGGAAGTGATTGCGAGATAATGGTTATAACCGGTTGCCGCGAAGACAACGATTTACCTAGATCACCTCTAATGAAACCTCCTACATAGCTAATCAATTGTTCCATAAATGTGCCATCAATGCCCATCTCGGCTCTTAATTTTGCCACCGCCTCTTCTGTAGCTAAATCGCCCAGCAAGGTCGCAGCTGGATCCCCTGGAATAAGGCGAATCAAAGCAAACGAAACCAACATTACCGAAATACTAACCAAGATCGCTCTAGCGGTTCTCTTAAATATCAAATTGTTTAGGAGGGTGTTGAGTATATTACGAGGGGTAGAGCGGTAATCAGAGCTGATTTCAGCCATGGTTTCGCTGATATCCATTCTCAGAAATCTAATAAGGAACAGAAATGAGTTGCTCAATTGGATGAATTAGGAAGTTGTAGCGTGGACCTAGTTTACACCACAACTTCCTAATGTTCCACTTTACACTGTCTTAAATCTAGTTGCATCTTTTAGCAAATCAATCAAAGAGCGACTTCAACTATTTTTAGACAGAGAGTTGGTCGTAAGTATTACTTGTTTAATTCTGCTTGAGCCTCCTCCAATGTCATAACGAAGGGATATTGTCCAAAGGGCGCCATGCCATAGAATTCCCCAGGAAGTCGACTTCCAGACAATTCGACTCGTTCAACAATAGGAATGTAGGGTAAGTCTTCGTAATACAATTCTTCAATCTGATTTAGCAATGAGATACGCTCTTCCGGATCAATCTCGCTGGTGGCTTGTGTCAATAGATCCACGATTTCCTCATTCTGATAAGAACACCAATCAGAATACAGCGCGGTGAATTGGTTACCATAAGCAACAATGGGCGGGAATCCACCCCCACCGGTCCATTGGGCTACAAAATTACCAGTTATAAGATTGTTGACTGCTACGCTGTCTTCAAGGGATTCAATTTCGACATTGATTCCCAATTCGGCCAAGTTTTCTTTGATGATCAAAGTTGCGTCGAGCCAACCTGGTCTGAATCCCCAGGTTTGCAAGGTCATATCGAAACCATCTGCGTATGGGGTAGATGCCAACAATTCCCTAGCTGCTTCTAAATCGCGTGCACCGCCATTTGGCAAAACTTCGTGGTATTCTTCCACTAAGGGAGGATCCCCTCCAGGATACATAATGGCAGCTACCGGGCGAGTAATCCCAAAGAAAGCCTTTTCGGCAATCTCTTCCCGATCGATTGCCAAGGAGATTGCGTAGCGGACATCTCTATTGTTAAGTGGACTATCTGTTGCTGCCATGTTGATAGCAATGAAGTTAACGCCACTAATCGGATTTGGTTTTGTTCTTACCTCAGGGGGTAAACTCTCTTTGGCATTGGCAGGTAGATCCTGTACATAGTCGATTGCACCAGTTGCTAGTTGAAGCACCCGGGAGGTCATATCTGGCACAAAAACCATTTCAATCTGCTTGATTGCCATTTCCCCACCTACGTAATATGGATTTGCTTCAAGTAAAGCTGTTGGGGAGTTAGGTACCCATTCTTTGAGGAAATAAGGTCCTGAACTAACCGGGTGATCCCAGTATTCTGGGTCGGATTCGATCAGCGCCTTAGGATGAATGGTCATGTACTCGTATCCAAACCAATGCAGGAAATCAGGATTTGGTGCGCTGTGTGTCCATACAATGGTGCGATCATTAGTGGCCTCAACACTTTCGACTGTTAAAGCAAGGGACAGGTTGACAGGTGGAGCATCCTGAATGCGCTCCCACGTGTAGACAACATCTTCAGATGTGAGCGGTGAGCCATCAGAGAATTGCAGACCTTCGTGAAGGACCGTTGTCAGAATTAAACCATCGTCAGACCATTCCCATGATTCAACAAGTTCTGGAACAACTTCTCGTCGATTATTCCATTTGAAAAGCCTGCCTGAAGTTAAGACAGTAGCTTGAAATGAAGCTACCTGGTGGGCTACAGTGGTATCCACGGAGATAATATTACCGTTGGTTCCCACAGTGATCTTGTCGATAGGTAATGAAACCTCAACTATCTCTTCTTCGGCTTCCATTGCCTCTTCTGCAGCTGCCTTTACAGCTTCCTCGGCCGCTTCAGCGGCTTCTCTGGCTGCAATAGCTTCCTCTTCCGCAGCCTGAGCGGTAGCCTGGGCAGCAGCGATTTCTTCACTTCCACTCGCCTGAGCAGTAGCCAGGGCGGCTTCTGCCTCAGCTAATTGTGCCTCCGCTTCTGCCTGCACCGCCTCGGCGGTAGCCCTAGCACTATCAATCGCTGATGTGTCAGGGGTGGCAGGGGCACACGCAGAAATAAAAGAAAG
>JASFVL010000455.1:0-3763 GCA_050049875.1 Anaerolineales bacterium | reverse complement strand
CACGATCATGGATATAATCAATTTTTCATTCTGGTGGACGGATCTCGCAGGAAATTTTGAATTCCAGACGATTGCTGAGACAGGGGTTGATGCGCTCTTTATCACGACGGTGCTAATTCTTGTCGCATCTCTCGCGCTGTTCTTTTGGGTGGCCCGAAAAATCATGGTTGTTCGCCAGCAAACGTGAATGGATTATGAAGATGGGATTTTAAGGCTGCTGACGTATATTCGAGTTAAAAAAATAGTTATAAAGAGAACGGCTAACCCTGCTTGCACAAGACCGTCAGCGCCTTCAGCAGAGTTATAAGGGGGCATTTGAGTGGCTGCTTTTGGTGTTGTTAGCCGTTTTTGATTTCATTGCAAGTTCAGAATGGTTCGGCTTTGGAGAAGGAACGGTACTCTTTATTAATGGGCATTGGCCCAGCTTGATCGTATCGATAATGTGCGTTCTTCTGGGGATCGCGGGATTTCAAAAGGAAGTTGGAGAAGGCTTTGCCTTACCACTCGCTGCCCCATGAGTACATCGGGGTGAACGAGAGGCGACCTGGGATCCTGCAAAGAACATGCAGGACGAACGGTGTGCCGCGATTTGCAATTGATGCCTAAGGTTTGATATCGTAGGGAGCGGGAGTTGGGGAGAGCCCAGGCGCCTCCCTGTCCTAGACCGCCAGCCTGTTCTGGGCTGACAGTCCAGGGGGCAGGCAGCTCGCAGCCTTTAGGCGTTTAGCCATACGAGTGCCGAGACTTTTTTGAGATTTTGTAAGAGAAGGAGAATCCATGGATAACGAGTTCAACAATCGTCCTAGCACCGCTCCTCGCTACACTGGACCAGTGACATTCATGCGAACGCAGATGGTTCGCGATCCATCACACTTGGATATTGCACTCATTGGTGTCCCATTCGACGGCGGGGTGGAGGCTCGACCTGGGCCCCGCCATGGCCCGCGCGAAATCCGCAACATGTCCAGCTTCATGCGACAAGTCCATCATGTGACCAGGATCAATCCTTATGATCTTTGTCGAATCGCGGATGTCGGTGATGTGCCGATCACCGATCCCTTCCATATCGAAAAGAGTCACGCGAGTATCACTGAGTTCTACCGAGAGGTGCAAAATGCTGGCGCAATACCGTTGAGCGCTGGCGGCGACCATTCGATCAGCTTGCCGATCTTGCGAGGGTTGGCAGCGGACGGCCCAGTGGGAATGGTGCATATCGACGCACACACCGACACCGCAGATGAAGAGCTGGGCTCCAAGCTCTCCCACGGCACTCCCTTTCGAAGAGCCGTGGAGCAAGAACTCCTCGACCCTGAGCGAACGGTGCAGATTGGCATCCGCGGCGCCCAGAACTCAGAGGAGGGGTGGCGCTTCTCAGAGAATTCCGGCATGCGGGTCATCTTCATTGAGGAATTTGTGGAATTGGGCGTGACCGAAGTGATAGCTGAGGCACGCCGTGTTGTCGGCGATCATCCAACCTATCTGTCCTTTGATATTGACAGCCTCGACCCCGCATTCGCACCAGGAACAGGTACACCGGAGGTCGGCGGGATGACCCCCTTTGAGGCTCAGGCATTGATCCGTGGGCTCCGTGGCATTAATCTGATTGGGGCCGATGTAGTCGAGGTATCGCCACCATTCGACCCGTCTGGAAACACAGCACTCGTTGGTGCCACGATGATGTTTGAGATTATCTGTGTCCTGGCAGAGATGGTAGTGCAAGGAAGGGGATCCAAAAAGATAAACGCCTAACAACTAACTGCAGCGGCCCCGTGAGTCTACTGAGTTTATGCTTGATCTGTCCCCCTGAGTTCGGCGAGAATGACTCAAGGATCGTTTGTCGGACCGCTGAACTCGAGGGCGATAGGCGTACAGCTTGACAGTGGAAAGAAATCTTAGGGCTTCTTAGAAGCGTTCAATCAGCATGATCCAGACGCCGTAATAAAATACTTCCTTGGTGATTGCTTGATCTACATGCCTCTTGAACCTGCTCCGGGAGGTTAGCGCTTTGCGGCAAGGAACAAGTTCGAGCTGGTCTGCAGAAACGCTTTAGAGGGGATACCGATGACCATTTTGCTCAGGATAGACAATGGTGTGTGATGATTTTGATGTGTCGGATTGGACTTTGCAAGGTACCAGTAAAACAGGGGAGCGTATTGAAGTGCGTGGGTTCACCTGCTTGAGTTGGAGAACGGGATGATCACCCGGAAGGAATCATTCTGGAAAATCCTGACCTAGAATGACTTGAATAGATCCGTTAGTGAGTCAGGCTGAGATGAGGTAGGTAAGCATATTTCTTTATAGTTAACTATCCGTCGTGTAAAAGGTTATATATAAATTTGCTGTTAGAATCACATGGTAGCGGAACCACGATTCAGCAATGGAGTGAAACAGAAATTGAAAACGCATGATTGTGTGAGCTATTGATTTTTTAAGTTCAAGAGGATAACGATATGTTCAAAAAGACAGTAACCCTATTCCTGACCCTTTTGGTACCCTTGGCTGGTTTGGCTTTGTTCTTGATCATAATACCATCTGCTAATGCACAAAAAACGGCACAAAATGAATTTTTAAACCAGTTAGCACGGGTTCAAACTGCTTCCGTGAGCCTTATCAAGACGGTCGGTACTGATCCGGGTCTTTGCGCTTCCAGCCAAAGTATCACCTTGCCCATCGGGGGCGGAGAGGTAACTTATTGCTATGAAGTGACGAACACAGGTGATGTTACCTTAAATCAACATACATTGATAGATGATCAATTAGGGACGTTGCTCTCAAATTTCAAATTCAGCTTAATGCCAGGCGCGAGTGTTTTCCTAACGCAAACTGCGGAGATCACCATGACAACGGCAAATTCAGCAACCTGGACAGCGTTTAATCCAGGTCCGGTTGATTTGACATCTGACATAGACACGGCTGAAGTCATTGTCAATGTGCCTGAACCGGCTATCGAGCTTACTAAGACCGTGGGAATTGATCCTGCAATTTGCGCCACAACGAATATCCTCGTGCTGCCAGTTGGGGGTGGCGATGCTATTTATTGTTACAAAGTCACGAACACGGGGAACATCACCTTAAATCAGCATACATTGGTAGATGATCAGTTAGGAACACTGCTCTTAAATTTCAATTTCAGCTTAGTGCCAAGTGCGAGTGTCTTCCTAACACAAACCGCAGAGATCACCTTAACAACGGTAAATTCAGCAACCTGGACGGCGTTTAATCCAGGCCCATTAGATGTGGTATACGGAACTGATGTTGCAACAGTCATAGCAGGCCACAGACTGTATTTGCCTGCAATTCTACGTGAATAAGATCAACCTACATCATCCGTGAGCATTTGGGTTAGTAGAGGTGATTTTGAAGGTAACGGTCGTAGGCAACGCTCCAAAGAATCCGATACAGTACGAGATCGCCCTACGTCTCGCTGGAGGCGACCGGGGATGGAGCGCGGTTGGCAATTGATAAGGCGGGTCACGACAGCGGGAATTGGCACCCAAGGTGAATGCTCTGGCGACTCAGCTCAAATCCGTTAGACAGAAATCATTGTTGGGTTGGGGGATTAGGCGGAGACTCCCTGCCCATCCCCCAGTAATTCCCAACTGGGCGAATATTATATTATTTTGGTTTGCGGGCGCTGATTTTGGCGCTGAAGATGCTCTTGCTGAGCGATTCTTGATCAAGTTTAACGTCTGCTTCTAGTTCAATGACCTCCACCCCGCTGCCTTCCTGAACGACCATCACTGGTTTTCCTGCTAAAGCCTCT
>JASFVL010000454.1:0-3774 GCA_050049875.1 Anaerolineales bacterium | reverse complement strand
GAACACCTAAAGGCCATCCGATCAGTGAAAGGGCAGCACTCGTCAGCGGGCTCTTCACTTGAGCCATAAGGTTACGAGCAGCGATAAAGCTGATTGGGATTGCCAGTAGAGTTCCGAAGGTTGTTGCTAATAATGCCAGGAAGACCGTCTCTATAATCTTATCGATGGTTGTCTGTGCCGAAGGTGAGAGGGATGGGCGGCCCAAATTGCGGCGAGCAGTCGCCTTTATGGGTTGAGCGTCTTCGACCGGTTGTCGATTCGGGAGTTCGACTTTGCGATTAAAATATCCGTCCGCGTTGGTTTCAAAAAGACCGAGTGTCAGGGTGGCACCACTTGGTGGGATGAAATTGATCGGTCCCTTGGTGTTGGGCCACAAATTGAAACCCTCCACCTGAACGTTCTCCCGAGGTCCAGCACAAGGTGGGGTTATAACCAGATATGGTTCACTCGTCTCAGGCTGGAACTCTGGTACCCCTTCTTCAGGGCAGGGTAAATAAAAGGGAGCGGATACTTCAAGTTCTTCTTGCTCATATATGAATATATTGGGATGAACCAGTGCTCTTAATATGCGCGTTAACTGAGTGAGACGCACTTCATCTCGGGTGGTCTCGAAATTCACATCCGTAACACTGAAACCGTATGCATAGATCACAAGACCCAGCACAATAGCGATGCCCAATCCTACCGATTTTAGGAGCGATTTGTATTTTTCCACGTTAATGCCTCATCCGACCCGTTCGGCTTCTTGCCCGTAAATGTCTTTGAATTTCTGGTCATCGATCTCTTCTGGAGCGCCGTCGAACATCAGTATGCCCTCATTAAGGGCGATCGCTCGATCGGCATAGCGATGCACCAAATCCAGAAAGTGTAGGCTGCACAGGATGGTGACGCCGTCTTCTTTGTTGATGCTCTCCAGGTACTGCATGATCGAGTGGGCTAGGACTGGGTCAAGACTGGCGACAGGTTCGTCCGCCAGGATCATCTCCGGTTCCTGCACCATGGCGCGAGCGATTCCCACTCGCTGCTGTTGACCACCGCTCAACTCATCAGCTCGCTTTTGTGCTTGGTTGGCGATACCGACGCGCTCCAGTTGATTCATCGCCATGTTGAGGTCCTCTTTCGGAAAGCGGTTGATCAGGCTGAGGACGGGGTTCACGTAACCTAACCGACCTGCCAACACATTGGTGATGACTTTCGAGCGGTTGACCAGATTGAAATGTTGGAAGACCATGCCGATCTTACGGCGAATTCGCAGCAACTCGTCCTGGCTTGCTTGGGTGATGTTAACTCCGTTCCAGATGACATCACCTCCAGTCGGTTCCACCAGGCGGTTGATGCACCGTAATAGGGTCGATTTCCCTGAACCGCTCAATCCGATTACAGCGAGGAATTCACCTTGCTCGACCTTGAAACTGACATTGTCTAGCGCCAGCACCTCGCCCGAATAGATTTTCGTGAGATTTCGAACTTCTAACATGGGGATCTTGTCTCTCTTTTATAGTATTAATAAATCAGATTTCTTAAAGGATTTTTAACCTATAAGTGAAATTATAGCAAGCCCCGGGCGAGTGAGCGCCCGGGGCTTTAATAAATCGGTGGTTTGGACGAAGTTATTCGCCAAGGTTCTCCAAGGTGATGCCCTGTTGTTCCATCATGATGCGGACACCATCGAAGTTCTCATCGGAGATCGGTGCTGCGCCGGTCCACTCGTAGAACTCTGGGTTACAGATCGTCTCTTGTCTCTCCTGACAAGCAGGGGATTCAAGATAGGCGATGACTGCATCCATGAAGGTTTGCTTGAGCTCATCCGGAAATTCGGGTGAGAAGGATAAGGTATCGTTGGGAATCTCGTTCGAGATCGCTAGGATGCGCACCTTCTGGACGACGTCCGGGGCATCCTCTATGATGGTCTGACGGGCGTCGAGAACGCGGTAGCCACCGCAGTAAAGCCGCCCCTCTTCGTTTAATCCGCATTCGGATAATAATTCGTCGGGAACGTCAGGAGGATCGCCTATCTCCCAAGTCTCTTCCGGATCACCTGGTAGTAATGGGGGACTGAAGAAGGTCGTTCCGAAGTCAACTTCACCGTTGTAAACTGCTCGTACAGATGAAGAGTGACCGCCGGTCTCAACCTGTTCACCGGGTGTGACGCCAAGATCGTTTAGTTCCGCCAAAGGTACGAGGTAACCTGAGGTTGATGTGGTCTCGCCAAATCCCCAAGTGGCGCCATCAAGATCCTCCAGTGTTTGGTATGGGCTGTCGCGTTGGACGATGTACTGTGCCCAGTATACGTTCCAACCAAACCGGACAGCGGCGAGTCCAGGCTCAACGTTGCATAGTTTGTTAGCAAGGGCGTATCCCATAGCAGGGATGAAGCCGATCGTGTCCGTCGGTGAGGCACACATCTCCTCGATGGTGGCGGCGTATGAGGTTGGGACGCTGACCTCGTAGGACAATCCGGTAGCTTCGTTGAGGAACCGTTCGATCTCGTCGCCGCTCTCTACCATGAAGTCAACGTTCACGGACGGTACGAACAGCACCTTGATGGGGTTCTCTTCGCTGCCGAGTTCAGGCTCGGGTTCAGGGGTGTCTGTGGGTGGAGCCTCTGTCTCCTGTGGACCACAAGCTGCCAAGACCAGGGCGCCTATGATTAAAACTGCCAAAACGAAATAAAATGTTTTTCTCATGCCTTTCTCTCCTCTTATGTAAATAGTTGGTTAATAGATTTGGCCACCGCATTTAATATAGTACATATTATCGTTGAACACAAGTTGTGGCAAGTGATTTTAATCAATATTTTACGATTTTATTCACCTCTTGCGCGCACGTGACCACGCGGTTACAATCACTAGACAATGGAATCGCAATCTCGCTACCAGGATGCATTGGATTACATCTACAGTTTTGTAGACTACAGCTTAACCCATCAAGAAAAACTATCACCAGAAAATTTCGATCTTGGTAGAATGCATGCCCTAGTCGCCAGTTTAGGCGACCCATATCAGGCTTATCCAAGCATTCATGTCGCCGGAACGAAGGGAAAAGGTTCAGTCAGTGCGCTATGCGCCGCTGCGCTACAAGCAGAGGGCTATAAGGTCGGTTTGTACACTTCCCCTCATTTGAAAGATTTCGAAGAGCGAATACAGATCAACACTCAGCCAATACCACGATCCCAATTGGTTGAACTTGTGGAGGAGATTAAACCCACTGTAGCATCTATCCCTCGCTTGACTACTTTTGAGATCACCACCGCGCTGGCATTTTTATATTTTGCTAGACAGAATGTGGATATTGCTGTGATCGAAGTTGGTCTAGGTGGGCGTTTGGATGCAACCAACGTAATTACGCCCATCGTATCTGTAATCACGGCACTTTACTTAGAGCATACTTTTGTGCTGGGAGACACCCTTCCCAAAATTGCTGCTGAGAAGGCAGGCATCATCAAATCGGGAGTCTCGGTGGTGATTTCTCCACAGCGCAAGGAAGCACGTCAGGTTGTCGCCCGCATTGCAGCAGAGCGCAATGCTCCTCTTATTCGGGTTGGCATTGACTATGGGTACGCTTTGCAATCATTCTCTCTAGATGGTCAAACTTTCTACATCTGGTCGAGAGGAAAGGGCCATGATGAGGACAAGGTCGAATTAAAGATAAAATTATTGGGGGCTCACCAAATTGATAATGCAGCTACAGCTTATGTTACCCTGAAAGTCGCTCAGAGTACAGGTATATCCATTCGGGAGGAATCTATAGCCAATGGCTTTGCTAACGCTATGT
>JASFVL010000453.1:0-3781 GCA_050049875.1 Anaerolineales bacterium | reverse complement strand
CACACGGAAAAAGAACTGGCCATGAGCGCGCGCTTGAATGTTGCAGGGGTGAAGGCGGAGCTGAGTGAATACGATTGCCCCGGTTGTCCGGGGGTTCAGGTCAATGTGGGGTTGAGCGCGGGGGAATCCGTCACCATAGACAAATTTGTGGGAATTTTCACCTCTCGTGATGTGGCGGATCCAATGGAAGCCGCTCGTGCGAAGGCCAAATCTGCCAAAGATTCAGGTTACCAAAAATTGCGTTCGGGCAACGATAGGGCTTGGGGTGAATTTTGGGAGATGTGTGATGTGGTCATCGAGGGCGATGATGAGGCTCAAATCTCACTCCGTCATGCATTGTTTCAATTACGGGTTGCTGCACCTACGAACGATGAGTATGTCAGCATTGGGGCGAAGACACTCAGTGGTTTCGGCTATCACAGTCACGTTTTTTGGGATACGGAGATTTTCGTGCTCCCCTTTTTCTCTTACACCCAACCAAGCTTAGCTCGCAATATGCTTATTTATCGCTGGCACACTTTTCCCCAGGCCAGAAATAAGGCCAGAGCCAAAGGATATCGGGGGGCTTTATATCCATGGGAATCTGCAGAGACAGGTGAGGAGGTTACCCCCGCTTGGTTACCCCATTTTCACGATCCAAAACGATTGGTCAGAGTTTGGACCGGGGACATCGAGCTTCACATCAACGCTGATATCGCTTATGCCCTACATCAATATTGGCAGGTTACAGGAGACGAGGAGTTTTGGAAGAATGTGGGCATTCCAATTATATTGGAGACAGCCATGTTTTGGGGTGAGCGGGTTGAAAGCGAAAATGGCAAGTACGCGATTCGGGATGTGATCGGCCCAGATGAATATCATGAACATATAGATAATAATTTCTATACTAATCGCATGGTTCAATGGCACCTCGATACAGCCCTGAGTTCCTTGGAATGGTTGCGAAACAATGCGCCTGATGAAGCCGCCGTACTCACCGAGCGCTTGGAATTGACCCCCGAAATCCTCGCTCTATGGCGGGATATCCGGGATGACCTGATCCTTTTGTATGACCCAAGAACTGGATTGTTCGAGCAATTTGAGGGATTCCACCAATTAGAAGAAGTGGATTGGTCCCTCTACCAGGATCGAAAAAGCTCTATGCATGAAGCCTTGGGAGTTGAGGAGATAAATCATTATAAGGTCATCAAACAAGCCGATGTCATCATGCTTTTATGCTTGTTACGAGGGGAATATAACCGAGAAATTTGGGAAGCGAACTGGAACTATTACGCTCCTTTAACAGATCACACTTATGGATCCTCTTTGGGACCCGCGATGCATGCCTGGGCTGCTTGTGAGATTGGGCAGCCGGATGTGGCTTATGAACATTTTATACGGGCTGCCCGAGCTGACTTGAAGGACGTCCGTGGTAACGTAGCTGATGGTATTCATGCTGCCTCCGCTGGGGGGTTATGGCAGGCAGCGATTTTCGGATTTGCTGGTTTGCGATTAACCGGTGACGGTCCAGAGGTCAACCCACGCCTTCCGGACCATTGGCGGAGGTTGAAGTTCAATGTCAATTACTATGATCAGATCCATAGATTTGATATTAAGAATTAGTGTGAGGAGGTGAGTTAGGAAATAAGTAATATATAGACAGTAAGATCTTTATCAATCTTCTAAAGGATACGGAAGGAGAAGTTAAAATGAAGAAAACCATGTTTATAACAATCACATTTTTTGCTTTGATAGGGATGATGTTGGCCGCGTGTCAACCAACAACCGTTATCGAGACGGTCGAAGTGCCTGTTGAAGTTGAAAAAGAGGTGATCGTCACCCAAGAGGTGGAAAAAGAAGTCGTTGTCACTCAAGAGGTCACTGTTGTAGAGACCGTGGAGGTCGCCCCTGGTCCCCAACTTGAGGGCACAATCCGAGTAGGTAGTTGGGAAAGTGGCGACGCGCTAGAGCCGTGGAACGATGCGATTGCGATGTTCGAGCAGGAGTTCCCGGATGTGGAGGTACAGTTAGAGGCTGTACCCCAAGAATATGGCACCAAGCTCCTCGCGCAGTTCGCTGCCGAAACAGCTCCCGACGTTTTTATGGTGGGTGATGGTGATGTCGCCAAGTTTGTCTCCCAGGGGGTGGTCGAACCCCTCGATCCCTACATCAGCAGCGAATACGGCTTGGATATAGATGAGTTTTTCCCAGCTATCGCTGAGTTCGGTCAGATCGAGGGAGATACCTACCTAATGTCAAAGGACTACAGCCCGTTAGTGCTTTATTACAACAAAGACCATTTTCGTGAAGCGGACCTGGACTTCCCAGCAGCGGATTGGACTTGGGATGATCTCCTCGACGCGGCTTTGGCCCTGACCTTAGACGCCAACGGCAACGACGCCACCTCGGCGAACTTTGACCCCGAAAATATCCAGCGCTGGGGCATTATCATCCCCGCTCACTGGGGGGATCCACTTTGGTTGCGAGGCATCCTGCCGCTCATCTTCCAGAATGGCGGTACGACCCTCAGCCCAGATGGAACCACTACGGATGGGTACCTAAACAGTGAGGCAACAGTTGAAGCCTTACAGTGGTATGTCGACCTCTTCAAGGTTCACCACGTAGCCCCCACGCGAGAGGATATTGACGCTTACGCCGGCGCCGATTGGTTCCAGAGCGAATTGGCCTCCATGGTGTGGACTGGGCGATGGCCGCTGAAGGATTACCAAGGTAACCCCAACCTGAACTTCGGAACGATGGGTTTGCCCGCCGGACCGGAAGGCAAGGCTAACGCGCTCTGTTGGGCTGGTTTTGCTTTGTACTCAGAAAGCGAGAATAAGGACGCCGCTTGGGCTTTCCTAAAACATATCGCTGCTGGCGAGGGGGCTGAGGAATTTGCCAAGTACGGCTTCACCGCAGTGAAAGAGATTGCGGAACTCCAGGGCTTGGATACTGATCCTTATAACGCCCCCATTGTGGAAGACCTGGCTAATGTAATGCAGTTACCGGAATTCTCGACCCAATATTATGGTGAGTGCATTGAGGGTAAGTTCCGGGAGGAGTTGGAGAAAGTCTTCCTAGAGGATTTAGATGTGCAGACAGCAATGGATAACGCGGCAGCAAACGCCGATGCGTGCTTGGCGGAAAAGGCATCTGAGTAGTCTCTTATTAACACAGTAAGGGCGGGCCTATAGGAGGCCCGCCCTTCACACAAGTAACGGAGAAAGCAAATGGCCTCCCTAAATGCCCATACGGCTCAGATGAGAGCGCCGAAGAAAAAGCGACCTTCGCGGCGATCCAGGCGAGAAGCAATTACCTTTTATCTCACAGTTGCTCCTTGGTTTATTGGTTTTATCGCTTTTATCTTGGGTCCGATGATCTATTCCATGTACATCAGTTTTACCAAGTGGGATATGCTAGTCGACCCAACATGGATTGGAATAGATAACTATGTTCGTATGTTTACGAAGGATCCTGATTTCTTCCAATCGTTGAAAGTTACTTCGATATACACCGTTGCTAGCGTACCTCTGCGGCTGATTGTGGCCTTATTCCTAGCAGTATTACTCAATGAAGGCACAAAGGCTGTGGGGTTATTCCGCACTTCTTTTTATCTTCCCGCTGTCGTTGCCAGCGTGGCAGCGGCTGTGTTGTGGCAGTGGCTTCTAAACCCAAAGTTTGGTCCGGTCAACAATTTCATTGAATTGTTTGGCATCGACGGGCCAAGTTGGTTCAATGATCCTAAATGGGCACTCTGGGGATTGGTGCTCATGAGTGGCTGGAATGTTGGGGGGGAGATGCT
>JASFVL010000452.1:0-3788 GCA_050049875.1 Anaerolineales bacterium | reverse complement strand
CTTACATTGGTTGATATTCTCACATCGTCTTGGAAAATCGTCGCTGTGCCGATATCCTGTCCTTCATAGTCCACATTCTCGTAAACGGTTTGTTTAATTTTGTCTACGATTTCGAAGTTGCGATTTAGCAATACACCGGCATAAACGATCCCCAGTAATTTATGTTGGGAATCGAAGATGGGAGCTGCCGCTTTTAGCATCATGCCAGATGTTTCTATGGTTTCTTTTCGGTATCGGGAAAGGGGGGTATCAATTAATTTATAGTATGCATTTTCAGCGAGCTCTGGTGAGATTTTTTGTAGCTCTTCACCTGGAACAATTATTGTTGAGGCGACTGTTTTTTCAAATATCAATGCTGTCCTGATAATTTCGTCATGCCCCTGATTTTCCCCAATCAGTTCCTTGTTGCTTGAACAGCAAATGAAATAACCATATTTATCTGTAATTGCTAGTACATCAAGACCTTCCTCATCTTTGACTTTGAGCAGTTCGGGTTTTGCGATTTCCATGTTGTTGGAAATCATCGCGTTTCGCAGGAAGAATCTGTTTGCAGTAAAGTGGGCGGCATCGGTTATTTGGTTTAATTTGTTTGAGTAAATTACGCGCGCAGCGTTAAGATCATGGTGCACTTTTTCTTGAGCCTCCGCCACAATTCTGTCGCTGATCAAGCGAATCCCGACAACCATAAAAACGGCACTAGTGATCACAATAATCAGTAGAAATCCCATCATTAACTTCGTAGCGATCGGGATCATCAAGCCGTTATCGTTCTTTGACAACAATCTCAAAGCGTTGCGCATAGACTATCTCTTACAGTTTTTTAGAAGTTCACACTTCTGATGTTTCTTCTTTTTCAGAGCTGTTTAAGGCTTCTTCAACTAACTCAATTACGTCCTTTACAACCAACTTGTCTTCTAATTTCGCAGTTTTAACTGCATCTTGAAACATAACTAAATCTTTAGGGCAGGTTGTAACGAGAATATTGACACCTTGTACACCAGCGGCTTCTAATACTCGAATTTCCGCGGGTCTTTCTTCTTGATTCGGGATATCCTCCATCCAAATTCTTCCTCCCCCTGCACCACAACAAAAAGCATTATCTCGGGTACGGGGCATCTCGATCAGCTGGCATCCAGTTGCCTCAATCACGCGCCTCGGTTCATCGTAGATTTCGTTGTAACGACCTAAGTAACAAGGATCGTGGTAGGTGACCTTGTATCCCAGTTTGTTTTTCAATCTTAGTTTACCGGAGGCAATTAATTCGTCGAGTACTTGAGTGTAGTGAAGTACATGTCGTTGACCGTTTTCGTTTTGTGGGTATTCATTTTTGAGCGTGTTGTATGAATGGGGATCTGTTGTGATGATGGTTTGGTATGAGCACTTGTTCAACGTTTCAATATTTTTCTCAGCCAGCATTTCATAGAGACCTTCTTCTCCTACCCTGCGGACATCATTCCCCGTATTGCATTCTCCATCGTACAAGATCCCGTAATCCAGCCCAGCAGACTTAAAAACTTGTGCTGTTTTTAGGGTTATATCCGTCATGCTGGTATGGTATGAAGCATAATCGCCGACAAACCACAGATACTCGCTCGATTCTCGGCGATTGTCTTTCAACTTAGGTCGAATAGGTCGCGTCCAGCGAGCGCGCATCCGTTCAGACTTCCCGAATGAGTTGCCATAACGCCCAAGATTCATCAGCGCTTCCTGGAGCATGTCGTCAACATGCCCCTCGATCACCAGGGATCTTCGCAGATCAACGATTGCATCTATATGCTCGATAAGAACTGGGCACTCGTGAACACATGCAAAGCAGGTCATACAGGACCATACTGTTGGTTCTTGAATGTGTTTGCCAATTATTGGATAGGAATCCCCATTCCTTTGGATCAACATGGGTCCATCTTGTTCGAGAGCATTCCTGATATCGAGGATGATCTCCTTGGGATTTAAGGGTGTGCCCGTAGCATGGGCTGGGCAAGCGTCTTGACATCGACCACATTCTGTGCAAGCGTCACTATCCAGTAATTGTTTCCAGGTCATATCGCTGAGCGAGTTAACGTAGATTGGCTCGCCGCTGTTTGTGGTCTCTGCAATCGGTTCAAGCTTTCCATTTGGGCGATCGACCTTGGAAAAGAAAACGTTTATTGGGCCCGTAAATACGTGCAAAAGGGTGCTAGATGGCAAAACTACAAAGAGGGTCGCTACAGAAAGCATGTGAACCATCCATACACCCAGATGCCAATTTGTTAGTGCAGTATCAGTGGCACCGGTAGTGATCCATGCTTGAGCGAAAAGCCACCCTGCAGGAGTCCAGAGCGCCCAATCTGGACGTTCGACTGCCAATCTAAATGATTCGGTAAGTAGCCCTCCAGCCACGATGAAAACAATCAGCACCAGTGACCAAGTGAATCTGCTTTGTAGGGTGAGCCGCTCAGGTTTTTGAACATAGCGGCGGTAAGTCGCTAATCCTGCAGCTACTAAGAAAAGAACTGTAAATAGGTCCAACACAAATTTATATAAAAGGTAGGTATTACCTTCTAAAAATTTTATGAAGTGAGAATCGATGGTTGCTAAAGCTGTACCCAGGAAGAAAACGAAGAATCCCCAGGCGAGTCCGGCGTGCATGATGCCGGGGTAACGTTGTCTGAGTACTTTAGTCTGGACGATGGCGTAGTTAAATAGCCGACCAAGACGAACAAACGGTTGATCCCAACTCATTTCTATGCGTCCAACACGCCACCAAAGACTTGCGCGTCGGTAGAAACGCACTAAAAATATGAGGACAGCCAGTGTCATGATTGGATAAACGTAAATTTCCGGTGAACCCCAAGTGTGAGGTATACCCCAGAAATCGACCCTTTCAGGCATGAGATTTTCTCCTTATTGATTTCAAAAGGTTATCCTCGGGCTTCCTCCAATTGATAGATTAGCTCATCGACTAAATCGAAGAGATCAATCTCAGCACCGTATTGTGCGATATCGAATATTGGGGCTGTGGGATCGATATTGATTGCAATAATGGTTTCGCTATCAGACATTCCCTCTACATGTTCGGGTGCACCACTGATACCGAGTGCTAAATATAATTTGGGTTTGACGCTCTTGCCTGATTTCCCAACCATACGAGAAATTGGCAGCCAACCTTGATCAACAACTGGGCGTGAAGCACAAATTTCACCTCCCAATAGTTCAGCGATCTCCTCAGCAATTTCGATATTATCTTCAGTTTGAATGCCACGTCCGATAGCGACCAAGACAGATTCTTTGGAGATATCGACATCGCCAACTTCAGGTTCGATGTAATCCGCTAATGTGATCGGTAAATCCTCCAAAGTTGGTGGGGTTATGGTTTTTATTTCCGGCGGTTTTTGACTTTGGCCTTCTTCGGGTTTGTAGCCACCCGGTATCACCGTGACAAGCGTGGATTCATCAGCCAAGAGGCTTTCCGCCAAGATCTTTCCACCGCATATTTTGCTGATCAATTTGATCTGGCCATTTTCGCTACTCGACTGAAGGCATTGGCTCACAATTGGTAGATCAAGTCGAACGGACAATCCACTGGCAACATCTGATCCGATTGTTGTGTGTCCGAAGAAGATAACTCTTGGTGTGTCCTTACGGATTAAGTCAGATAGTATGGATAGGTAGGCGCTGGAGGAAAAGATGCTCAATTGGGGATGATCGAAGTAAAGTATCCGATCTGCTGCAAAGTTCTCACCTAAATCTTGGGCGTCATGACCCAGAAGAACAGCAACCACTTCTCCGCCAATACTCTCCGCTATGGG
>JASFVL010000451.1:0-3790 GCA_050049875.1 Anaerolineales bacterium | reverse complement strand
CAGTTCCAAATCATAAGAAGATGCGATGTGTTGAGGTACGCTGTAAGATGGGGAGTATATACGAAACCGTCCTTCTTTTTCACTCAAATATGAAGCGAGTGCGTTACGCTCTGAAAGGACCTCCTCTTTAGATCGAGTCGCAAAACTAAACCAATTCACTATACCCCAATCGAAAAGTCCCAATCCAATTAATCCTAAAAACCATATTTGAGCTGGGATAATATGACTTAACAACAGAAATAACCATACCGACAACACAAATATCGCAACGCTACCCCATACAAAATTTAATGGCAATCCACCCGTCACCAATGCAACTCCCAATCCCAAAACAATAACAAAAAACACGATCGCTGTTAAAGCCAGAAATATTCGCCGCTTTTCCTTTTTATCCAACTGATCTTTCATTAAAAAGTCTATCCCATGTACAGAATACAAAATACCAACGATCCCAAATAAGAACAGATTACGGGAAGGAACTCTTAAGAGATTGAATACAGGAATTCCAGCGATATAGGAAATACCCGGTATATAAGAACCCAGGGATAGTATTAAGGTAAAAACGGCCATCCAAAAATAAAATTTGGAATGATAACTATGTTTTTTAAACATCAGAAATACAACACTGACGACAACAACCGCTGCACCAGGATATAACATCCATTCATGAAATCCCCCAAAGACGGGGAATATCAACCCCAATAATCTGGCGGGAGGCAATGAGTAAGTGAGCACCTCCTCTTGAGATAAGTTGGATCTGGTTGATAACTGTACATATTCTAATAGAGGCAAGATAAGTGGTGCAGATAGAATCAAAGCTAAAACAGTTTGAGTCAATAGTTTGGAGATCGCAACACCAAAAGATGATATCTTTTTCCAAATAGATATATTTAATCCGAAAATTGGATATTTTTTTGATTGGCTCTTCTTCACATTTGCATTTTTCTTATCATCTAATCCTTTAATGTGTTTCCACAAGTAATAGCCCCACCAAATAGCACCGGCGTAAATCGCCCAACGAATATCAGCCAAGATTATTAATGAGAAGATAATTCCTTGTTGGAAGAATGATTTAGCGCCTTCAATGATTTTTCGATTTGCAATCAAAAGCAACCATGGTGTCCAAGGCACGGCATAAAGTAGAGTTAAATGGCCGGCACCATAATGAGAATATAATTTGGGCAACGATTCGAAAGCAATTGCAGCGAATAGTGCTGGTTTGTAAGTTACACCTTCAGCCCTCACCAAAAGGTACATCCCTATTCCTCCCCATAATATGTGCAGTATAACTAAAATGTTAAACCCTAAAGGAAGGGGCAATAATAAAGCCAACCATCCTGGTGGGTACCAGAGACCTGATAAAGGATTGGCGGCGAAGGGATGACCACTCAAGATAAGCGGAGACCAAAGAGGTACAAGTCCTTGTTCAAATAGAGATTTCTTCAGGAATAGTGTATAAGGGTAATGGGCTATTGTTATGTCAGAGAAGAGGGCTTCTTCGGATGGATAAGGAAATTCGGAAATACCTGGGAGGATGATAATTATGGGTATTAAGAGAGGCCAAAATCTTACTATCTTGGAATAATAACTTCGAGATATAGCTTCTGTTTGGTTTGATGGCATCATCTGAGGTTTTCTTAATCTACTCTATATATAACTACACTATGATTGCTGAAAACTGGTTTTAGAGTTTTAATAACGGACACTTCACCCAACTCCTTTTCTTTATCCCCGTAATAAAGATAGTCAACTCCTCTTTTCTTCAAAAAAAATTGTGCATCCTCTTGTGAAATGTCACCAGCAAAGAAATTTAATATCCTTTGCTTCTCGACTTCAGCATTCGCAGTTTCATAGGGATGACCATAAATGACCCGTCTGCCAGTATTAGCAGGGATAAATAAACCAATAGAAGGACTTGCTAAAATTAGTGAATCTGGAAGGGTATTAATTTCAATCCATTCATAGGCCTCAACCTCATCTTGACTGAGAAAAATCATCGGATCATGAGTCTTGATCCCGTGTTGAGCTGAAAGAAGAATGATTAAATTGGTTGGAATTGCTAGTAAAAGAAACACTATCGATAGTAATCGATATCGATAATAGTTATGCTTAGTTACTCTTCTTATCGCTAATGCTGCCAATCCTATTGTCGGTATATACAAGCCCATAGCAAAGCGGCGCTGGAGACTGAATGGGACATACATCGTTACCAATCCAATTGCCAACCAAACCATCAATAAAATATGTGCATCAGTCAAACGATCTTTCCGGTTAATAATCACATAAATTTCAAATATCGCAAATAATATAAACGGCGACAATGAAAGTAGAACATCCCATAACGGAGGAGATAGAGTGACATTTTGGGCATTCCAGATGGCAAGTGTCGGATCAGTGCGAGCAACCCAATAATCATATAATAGAGCCGGGGTGCCTCCAACTATAACAGCGACTACTGATCTGGTTTTTGCTGATTTGAATATACTATTTACAAACCCTTGATCATTCCTCCATAATAATCCCTTCCACAAAATAATCACAGCAAACACAATCACAATAATAATCACACCAAAAGGGGCAATTATGCTAAGAGCAAAAGCAAGCACAAACATAATTGCGTCTCTCAATGAGAACCTTTGCTCCCATTGTTGCTGATATAATGAAAATATAATCAATATTATTGCCAATCCCAATGTGAAATGTGGATTGGCATAAGAAGATAAGAAGGGGTATATCTCAGCAATCCAAAAATCTGCTGTAAATTCACCAAACGGTAATAACACCCAACCCATGCCTGATCCAAGAACTGTAAATGTAAAAGCCCAATGTTTTATTTGTGAATGGGTAAATAGATTTGCATAGAACCAATATAGAGAGATTAGGAGTACAATTGTCCCCACCAAGCGAAACAGGTGATAGGTGATTATTAACTCTAGGTGGAATATTCGGGATAAGTGCCCAAGGGCTATATAGAAAAGAAATAAATAACCCCCGTCTCCTGGTTCAGCGGTATAAGGCAGCTTGAAGAGCCAATCACCCCTGAAACCCTGATACATTTTGGCTATATATGAATTCCCATCTAAAGGGTTGAACAAAAAACCTGAAAAACTATACTCATCCCCACTAAGATATACTGCACTTACATAAGGAACCGTAACAAGAATCAATACAAAAAATCCAACTAGCAGAGGAGGGCGAGATTCATGAGACTTGAGCATTAAATTATTCTATCATTTACATAAGCTTTCACAGAAATCAATCCACTTCTCACAATTGTAAGTTGCAATCTCGATGCAAAATCGCTTATCATAAATACATGAAATCTCTCCCATCTTGGCTCTAAAAGAGAGTTCGCGATTCAACCCCTTGCCTTACTTACCATCCACCCCTATAATTTCATTATTGTTTAGTAATCAGAGTCTGCCAAGAAATTAATTGGAAACTATCCATGAGTCGATCTCTAAAACTATACCGCCTTCAACAAATAGATGAACAACTCGACACGGCTTTTCATCGTTTAAAGAGAATAGATGAAATCTTGAATGATAACAATTTCCTAGAACAAGCTGAAAAGAAATCCAAGGAAACTGAAAAATTGCTTCATAAAGTTAGACAAAATCTTAAAGAGGCTGAATGGAATGTACAAGCTCAGAGAAAAAAAATTAAACAAACTGAAGATAAACTATATAGTGGTAAAGTTACCAACCCAAAAGAATTACAAGATTTACAAAAAGAATCTCTCTCGCTAAATCGATATCTAGACACTTTGGAAGACCACCAATTACAAGCC
>JASFVL010000450.1:0-3793 GCA_050049875.1 Anaerolineales bacterium | reverse complement strand
CTGCCATGGCTTCGAGAAGGGCAAAACCCTCCTTAGTGAGTGCACCGGGTTCGCGCGTTCCACCGCAGAATCGAGTGCCCGCCCAGGCTGGGCCGATGATCCTCACGCCTCGCAGCCACCACGTCTCCAATTCGACCGTCTCCTGGATTGCTTCAGCGCCCTCCATGAGCACTGTAAGCCCAACAGGGTGCTCCTTCTCCTGCTCATTATGCCAGTGGGTCAGAACTTCTTCCAGGTCAGCTTGGCTCGTCAGCAGGCGAAATTTATCTCTGTTTTGTTCGACAAGGCGGTGGTACGTATCTAACTGGGCACTGTAACGCTGGTGGGCTTCATTAGGGTTGGCGTAGCAATTTAGATCCCATGTTCCCAATCTGCGGCGGATAGGAGCAGCGAACATGGCGGCAAAAATCACAGCTACACGACCGCGCTGGTAATCGGGCCACCCGAGCAGCGTGTCACCGTTATGGTTGGGGATTTCTGTGCCTCGCTCGAGACGGCGCGTCTCAGCTGCAGAGCGTGTGTAATCCCGCTCGAAGGTGAGCATGTTCCAAGCCAGGTCTTGATGGGCATCTACAATTAGCATCGTCAATCCACCAGCGAGTCGGCGATTTGGCGGTCGATCTTTCCCATGGGGTATTCATGCAGGTCAGATGCGGGCACCCAGCAGACGGCGCGGTGTTCGTTTGGCTGAGGGTCGCCATCCGTCAGAGCGCAGAGGAAGGCGTGCAGGGTGACACGAAAGTGCGTATAGGCGTGCTGGTATATCCCGAATGACGAGTCGACCTGCACAGCTACCCCCAGTTCCTCCCTGATCTCCCGGCGCAGGCAGTCCACCAGATCTTCTCCAGGTTCTTGTTTGCCACCGGGAAACTCCCACAATCCGCCTAGCAATCCGTTTTGAGGTCTTTGAGCGATCAGCACCTGCCCGTTTCGCTGGATGATGGCTGCGGTGACTGTGTGGTGTGGTGGTTTTGTTTTGGGTTGGCGGACGGGGCGATCTTGCTGTACCCCTTTAGCTAGCGCCTGGCATTCCTTCGCTAGCGGGCAGAGATGGCAGTCGGGCGATTGCGGTGTACAGATCAGGGCTCCCAGATCCATGAGAGCCTGGTTGTAATCACCCCCTCGACCGGGTGGCAGATGCTCTTCAGCTAACTCCCACAGGAGGCGCTCGCCGGCAGGCGAACGAGCAGGCTCGCTTACGTCGAACACTCGCGAAAGCACTCGGCGGGCGTTGCCATCTAGGGCCGGAACGTCAGCACCGAAGGCGATGGATGCGATTGCCGCGGCGGTATAGCGTCCGATGCCGGGCAGGCTCTGCAAGGTTTGCATGTCTTGGGGCAGCTCCCCTTGATGTTCCCGGATGACGATCTTTGCCCCCCGGTGGAGGTTGCGAGCCCGGCTGTAATAGCCCAGTCCTTCCCATTGGCTGAGCACCTCCTGTTGGGAGGCACGGGTTAACGCACGAATCGTGGGGAAGCGCGACATCCAACGCCGAAAGTAAGGTATCACCGTCTCCACTCGGGTCTGCTGGAGCATCACTTCGGAAACCCAAACTGCATAAGGATCGCGATGCCCGCGCCAGGGTAGGTCGCGGGCATTATCGGTGTACCAATCAAGCAGTTTGTGGGTCAATCTGTTCACATCTGGAAACCTGTCCGAGCGACAACCACCTTCTGCTCGAAGTTATCGACATAATCTGACAGCTTGTTAATTAATTGCCCCCACTCCTCAGACTCGATGGCCTTGTGAAGGGATTTTAGGTTCCCCATTTTGGCGGCGGTCATGATCTGGGGCTGGTCTCCATATACCGTGAACCAGGCATCAGTGGGTTCCAAACCTATCTTTTGTATGCCGGGAATGAACTCGCGCACCACAAATTCAAAGTACTCTTGTTCCTGTCCAGGGAGGATATTCCATGTCATCATTAATTTAACAGCCACAGTTTGCTCCTGTGCTAGGCACGTTTATACTTGAGTACCACCACGCGGGTTTCATCCGGCACAGTGGTCCGTGACACTTTCAACGAATCGAGTGGCTCCACATCGCTGATGCCCATTTCCTTGAGGAATTTATCGACGGAATCCAGCTTGAGTTTGGAGTCTGGCGTTTGGTAGCACATCGGGATAACGACACCGGGTTCCACCAGGCTTACCACCTCCGCAGCTTTCGCCGCGGTCAAGCCACCCCCTCCACCTACGGGAACCAGGGCGACGTTCAAATTGCCTAAAGCCTCAATTTGGGTCTGATGGGGCATCCGGCGCAGGTCACCAAGGTGTGCCACCGTTGTTCCATTGTAATCAAACACGTATAATGTGTTATATGGTTCTTTTTTCCGGCGCCGGCTATTTCCATTTGTTCGCACTGCGGTGATGAATACATCACCGATTTCATATTCTCCTGGCCCCTTGATAATGCGTGGCTTTGATTTAACCACCGAGGTGTTGTTATGACCGGGATCGTCGTTGCTGACGGTGACGATGTGCGCCCTTAATTTCAGCGGTGCATATCCGATCACTTTGGAGTCGTAAGGATCTGTAACTACGGACGCCATACCCCGTTCAGTAAGCCGAAAACAAGAATGACCATACCAAGTTATTTCCATGCCACCTCCTTCATGCGTCAGATTATACTTCATCCCAGAAGGGTACGTCAAAAGGTCGGCATGTCAGTGTGCTGGCAAAATCCTGCATACAGAATGAGAATGTTGACATGGGGATAGATCCACTACCTCCATACCATCAAACATTATTCTGACCAGTCGGGTTATAGCCTAGATCGGCGCTGGGATGAGCTTAACCGCACCAGATATATACATTATGATTTCATCTATTGAACTTGATTTGGATTCACATAAAACCCCGGATTCTCTGGTCGAGCGCAGAGAGCAGGATGTCTGGCATCTGGAAATTTCTCCCGGTCAAGCGGGCAAGTACCGGCTGGCCCAATTAGACGATTACAGGGCCACCTCTCGGCGTGCCTTACCCTGGCATCCTCCGCTGACCATAAGTTTGCGTGCTCGAGCGTCGTCAGCGGAAATCGAGGGGACGTGGGGTTTCGGCTTGTGGAATGACCCCTTCGGTTTGTCGTTGGGGTTTGGAGGCGCTAACCGCCGGTTGCCTGCTCTGCCGAACGCGGCTTGGTTTTTCTTCGCCTCCCCTCCCAATTACCTTTCCCTGCGAGACGATCAACCAGCGCAGGGTTTTCTGGCTGCAACTTTTCGTTCTTGGTCTTTGCCAGCAGTTATCCTGGCGTTAGGCTTACCCGCATTACCGCTGTTGTTATGGCCCCTCACAGCTCGCTGGCTGCGCCCCTTGGGGCGGGGCGTCGTTCATCAAGATGCCCTTGCGTTGGACTTGAACCCAACGAATTGGCATCGCTATTGCCTAGAATGGGGGTTGGAGCGTGTAATTTTCAGTGTGGACGATAAAGTTGTATTTGAGACTCCTGTCGTCCCCCGTGGACCGTTGGGGCTAGTTCTGTGGGTTGATAATCAATACGCTGCTTATCCCCCGGATGGGCGCCTGGCTTACGGTACTCTCACTACGTCGGAACCAGCCTGGTTGCAAATTGGAGATCTGATTCTCACAGCAGGAGGTTAGGGTAGGTCTCTTACCCTTCCAGGAGATGTAGGACAGGTCGCTGACCTGTCTAGGACGGGATAGCCGACCTGTCCTCCATGCGATTCATTTATTATTTTGGGAGGTAGGACCGGTCGCTCTCGTGCTGAACCACGGATGCTCCCGTTGCTTGACAATCCGTTGTGGAGCGATTAAAATGTGGCGTGCATTTGGGA
>JASFVL010000449.1:0-3804 GCA_050049875.1 Anaerolineales bacterium | reverse complement strand
ACCACGCCCGGGGAGAAATAGGATTCCTGGTAATTTGGGGTGAAGAATGTCTCATCGTAGCGGAACTGGCTGTGTATCTCCATTGCCACGGCATAGAGTCCTGCCAAAAGCAATGGGATGAGCGCCAATGCGGCCAGCCGAACCCAATAGCTTCTGAAGAGATTTTTAGGTTGGACACGGTTTTCTGAGTGCATCGCGATCTCCTGTAGTTCTAGAGCTTGTTCCCATTGGCAATAAAGAAGCTGTGATGTCAAGATTAATCGTAGTCAAGTCTTGCAAAATTGATTATAAATTATAGTCAATTTTAAATAATTGTCAAGATATAGTTATATTTATTAATTATTTATTGAGTTTTATTTACTTATTTTAATATTTTCCTTGATATTATAAACTTGATGAGCTCTCGAAATAACTTGGATCGTCCCCTTCTTACGTATGGTTGGATGCTTTCCCAGCAATTAGATATTCTTGTGTCACAAGAAACGAATTATATCGAATCAAGGACTTTGGTATTCTCACTTTGGTAAAATTGTAGATAATTCTTATCAGAAAAGGAGAATAAGATGACTGCTCGGCTTTATATATCGACATTTAAAGGGGTCGCCATTTGTCAGCGAGATGGTGATGATTGGCGCATGATCTCTCACTCTCTGGAGAAAAATCACGCAACTGTCATCGCCACCAGCGACGGTATTGTATTAGCCGGGACTCGGGACGGGCTTTTCCGCTCGACCGATGGAGGCGAGTCTTGGAATGCAGCAAACCAAGGCTTGAACGAACGCCATGTTCGTTGGCTGGCTTTCCATCCCGAACAATCTGACTTAGCTTTTGTGGGCACTGAACCAGCAGCGGTATTCCGCTCCACGGATGAGGGTCAATCTTGGAGTGAACGCCCTGAGGTGAAAGCTCTACGCGTTGAACACCATTGGTCCCTACCCTATTCCCCCGCGGCGGGCTGCATTCGCGGCTTCGCGATTCAAGGGCAGCGAGCTTACGCCGCAGCGGAGGTTGGCGGCGTGCTAATATCAGAAGATCGCGGCGAAACCTGGCAGCTGGTTGAAGGTAGTCAGGGGGGACTGGTTTACAGCCCATCGAGAGGCCGCATACACTCGGACGTTCATTCCATCGCTGTGCACCCTACAGACCCTAATTGGGTGGCAGCGCCCACCGGTGGCGGCATCTTCCGTTCGCTGGATGGCGGGGCAAATTGGGAAAAAATCTACCCACCCTGTTACGTTCGAGCGGTGTGGCTCGATCCCGAAGATCGCAACCATTTGATCCTCGGACCAGCGGACGGCGTGGACCGCAACGGGCGCGTCGAGGAGACTCGCGATGGCGGTCAAACCTGGCAGCCCGCCAGCGAAGGGATGAAGGTCCCCTGGCAGCGCCACATGGTCGAGCGCTTTGCCCAGGTGGATGGCGAACTGTTAGCTGTACTTTCCAACGGCGAATTGTGGGCTGCCCCTCTGGGGGAACTGGAATGGCGGCGCATCCTGCCTCAATTGGACCACGTCACTGCTGCAGCGGTAGGTTAGCATAGACAAATCCTAAATACAAAGGTCGTATTCTACAATAATATTTCATTCACCCTATGGAGCTTGAGAACAAAACATCAATACAGGAGCAAATTATGGATTCCTTAGATGGCAAAGTCGCCATCGTCACCGGTGGAGGAACGGGCATCGGCCGTGGGATTGCTTTAGCGCTGGCGAAGGTGGGCGTTCAGGTGGTAATCTGTGGACGCCGGAAAACCCCACTACAGGAGAGTCTGGAACTGATCTGGAAGGCAGGTGGTGGGGCGGTTTCTGTACAAGCAGATGTCTCCCAACCTAAAGACGTGGAACGCCTGGTGCGCAGTGCGCAGGAAACTTACGGTCCGGTGGATATCCTGGTCAACAACGCTGGGATCGGGGGAGGTGGTCCCATCCACGCTCATGACATTGAGACCTGGGATCGTATTATGGCTGTCAACCTGCGGGGACCTTTCTTGACCTGCCGCGCTGTGTTACCTGCTATGCGCCAGCGGCGCAATGGTCATATCATCAACATCAGCTCAGAATCAGGCATGGAATACTACCAGGGAAGTGGAGCATACGGGGTCTCTAAACACGCCCTTAATGCATTGGGGGAATACATCCAGCGCGAGAACCAGGACCTGGGGGTTCGAGTCGACACCATCTGTCCAGGCATGGTGGTTACGGAGATGTCTAAAGGGAGACCTGGTTTGGATGAAGCCAAATGCCTATATCCACAGGACATCGCCGACTTGGTGATCTGGCTGCTCACCCGGCGCCCCAACATCAAGATTGGGAGACCGCTTCTCATCCAAACGATGCTGAATCCTTGGAAGTAAGATTTTCTTCAATTCGAGTAATATTCACGGATTGAACGGGAGTAAACCACAGTAAGCCTCAAGAGATTCAAAGGGTAAATCAGCGTATTGTGAAAATTAAAGACATCCATTTGGATGAACCGATAGCAACTGGACGCACCGCTGAGATCTTTCCCTGGAAGGAAGGGCAAGTGTTGAAGCTGTTCCGGGATTGGTGTCCAGTGGATTGGGTAACCTCAGAAGCCCGTTTGGGGTGTGCCGTGCATGCCAGCGGTCTGAACGTTCCCGCAGTGAGGAAGGTGGTTGAGGTGGAAGGGCGGCACGGGATTATCTACCAGCGCGTGGACGGCCCTACCATGTTGCAGGTTTTTCAGAAGAGACCGTGGAGGCTGGTCAGCTCCGCCCGGCTTTTGGCTGAGCTACATGCTGGTATGCACCAAAAGAAAGTCGACGGCTTACCCGAGCTTGAAGAACGCCTAAAAAGTAAAATAAAATCAGCCAAAGCTTTACCAAATGACCTGCGACAAGCAGCTCTGGACACCCTATCCCGCCTGCCCAAAGGGGAGCAGCTCTGTCACGGAGACTTCCACCCAGATAATGTCGTTATGACAGATAACGGACCAATGATTATCGATTGGCCCGATGCTGCTCAAGGACACCCACTGGCTGATGTTGCCCGTACGACGCTGCTGATCTGCATAGGAAATCCAGGGGGAATATCGCCCCTCGCTCGCATGGCGTTGAACACCATGCGACGCTGGTACCACAGCATCTATACGAGGCGATACTTCGAGCTGAGTAGCGAGAGGGAGCAGAATCTGCAAACTTGGCTTTTGCCGATCTCCGCCGGACGTCTAAGCGAAGAAATCCCAGATGAACGGGACAAGCTTCTGGAATATGTACGAAGGCTGGCAATTTAATGCCATATGCTACAATGTTTAATCAATAAAAGAGCAACAACGAGTGACTCGCTCGTCTTGAAGCGTGGATCGAGGAGGTGCAAAATACAAATGACAGAGATGACGCGGACGGAAGTAATCTTGCGCTTATCCACAACAGATCAGGTATCTTTCAAGGGCGTAAATTTGTCCGGAATTGACTTGAGCTACGCCCACCTATCAGGCGCACCTCTCGCAGGTGCCAAGTTGTCGCAAGCAAATCTCCAAATCGCGAATTTACAAGCTGCTGAGCTGGATGGAGCGGATTTGCGCGGCGCTGATCTCAAAAAAGCCAATCTCTACCAAGCCAATTTAATGAACGCCGATCTTAGAGACGCAGATCTTACGGACGCCAACTTGATGCAAGCGGATTTAAGCAACGCGAAAATTTCCCCAGATCAACTTGATGCTGTCAGGGTTTTACAAGGGGCAACCCTCCCTGACGGCAGCGTTTACCAGCAGAACAAGCGGGTGTAGGCTGGAGCCCACACCCCGCTCATTTAAACACAATTGCCTGGGGGAATATTGATCTTT
>JASFVL010000094.1:0-11859 GCA_050049875.1 Anaerolineales bacterium | reverse complement strand
TTCGGGGATGCGGTGGAGCCGCAATGGTGCTGAACGTCTCTTACCCATTCGTTCGGCCATTTTGAGCAATCGCTTTGACAAAATGTGGAGCTATGCTTACAACTCGCCCCAAAACTGAAATACGCCCCTCAAAAAGCACAGTTGGACAAAACCCCTCAAATGTGTATAATAATACACAGAGGGAATTCAGCAATTTATAGGTAATCAATCAGCTGGTAAACATTTCGAACTTGTGTCTTCATCGGGATACTGGTTCATTGGTATTTGGGAGGAATCTGTCGTTAAAAAATAAAGAATTCATCATTTTATAGGAGGAGAAATGTCTACCAAAAAACTCATTCGATGGGGTGGGCTGGCTGTAATCCTGGCGGGGTTAGGATCCATCGTGATTTGGGTATTGGATCTGGCAATAGGCGAACAACGCAGCATAACAACAGACTCGATTGGGTTCGTTATCATGCTCTTCTTCGTTTTTGGGACGATGGGAATCTACGCTTGTCAAGTTAATGAAAGTGGACTCACAGGTTTTTGGGGTTTCCTGCTTGTAACGATCAGCAACTGCACCCTTATCGGACAAACCTGGTTGACAGAAACCGAAGAACTTGCTTCTCTGATCAGTAATCTCGACATGCTTGGGGGGTTAACAGGAGTCCTTGGCTACACCTTACTGGGAATAGGATCCTTGAAGGCTGGTATCCTTCCCAAGTGGGCAGTATGGCTTTGGATCATAGGTTACTTGATCAGCTTCGTTATGATGTTAGTGTATGTCATGGGTGTAGAGGTTGCTTATGACATCTCCAGATTTGCTGTGGTAATCTGGGGAATTGGCTGGACAGGAGTCGGTGTAAGGCTCATATTCCTTCCCAGTGAAACAATTTCTACCCAGGCAAATGCATGAAAATCTCTTGCCAGCTACCTAATACCTAATTTCAGCAAGACTGCGAAAGGCTTACCTCAGCTCACGAGTGGCTGCTTAATCGAGTGCACCCGTTCTTCACGGACGCGGAGGCTATTTTTGTATTTAAGACAAGAGCCCGGTACCTGAAGAAACAAGCCGCTCGCCAATATCTCCCTTTTCTACTTCCCCCTCCCAAACAACTGCAATCCGTTACAGCGGTGCTCAGCCGCCATCGTCGCTGAACTTCCTTAACCTAAACACGAGAAAGTGACTCATGCGCAAATCGTCGATGAAATCGGGATGTTTCTCGATCGCGTCCTGAGAGGGATAGGGCTCCATCAAGTCTTTGATGATAAACCCTGCGTCAAGAATCGCCCTGTAGTAGCTTGTCAGCGTCCGGTGGAAACCGATCGGGTTGTTCTCTGAACCGGGAGTTATGGGAATCTCAAAACCCCGCTCGTAAAAGTAATTGTCGATTTTCCAATACAGCTTCTTTCCGTTCGAATCCTTTACCCACCCTGCATCGGAGGAAAAACAAGGGTGCGTTATCGCCAAGATGTATGTTCCTCCCGGTCGTAGCACTCGATACATTTCCGCGACCGCTACTTGGTAATCAAGTAAATCCTGGAGCACAACGCAGGATACGACGAAATCAAAAGTATCATCATTTAGCTTATCGAGGCGTTCAAGATTCGCGTGGAGGTATTCTATCTCCAGGTCATCTGGCGTGCGCTCTCTGGCGATTTCCAACAGCTTATAAGAGTAATCCACAGCGGTGACGGAAGCGCCTCGTTCGGCGATAAGCCGGCTGAGAAACCCCTCTCCGCAGCCAGCATCGAGGACATTTCTGCCGGCGACATTGCCTAACATCTCCAGGATCACGGGAGTCAACAGGATTTCTTTATTGATATCCCCGTACTTCGAGCAGTAGGACGCGTAGAGCTCCGCGGAGTGATCCCATCTCTTTATGATCTCTTCTGCTTTAAGATCTTGCATGAGGTTACTCCTCTAATCCGTAAAGCTGGCAAAAAGTGACTTATGCTTAGGTTTTTACGATCCAGACGATCGCTGGTGAACAATCCTTTTGTGTGCGCGTGACAGGTTTTTCGCACCGCTCGTGATGACGATAATGATCGCAACCAGCATCATGATGGCAGCATATCCCCAGTAATTGTCGAGGTTTTTGGGGTTAATCCCGGAACTCATCATCAAATAAGCAGCCCAAATTTCCGACCCGTGCAGAACAGCAACCAGCAAGAGACTCCCCCTTGTATTGTTGAAAATCCAAGTGAAGAAGATCGACCAGGAAAGCAATAAGATCAGCACCCCCGCCAAGGCTGGTAAGAAACCCTTCTGAGCGATCCACCCGGCGTACGGGAAATCCGCGAGCTCTGGACGTTGAATCCTGGAGTAAAGCAGCAGCGGAAGATGCCAGATACAATCGAGGATGGCACGGATGATACTCGAGGTCAAAGCGCTAAAACGGGACTGAAGCCTGGGCATAAGAAAGCCGGTCCAGCCCAGTTCCTGCCCCACCCCGGACACGACGAAGAAGAGGATGAACATGGGAAGAATTGAAAAAGCCGGCTCGATTCTGCTGAAGTCGATCGGATCACCGTTGAAGATGGGATTAAACTGGGAACCGAGTAAGAAAACGGGGATAAGGAACAAGGTCGCAAAAAGCCAATATCCCATCCCGACTCTCCAAATCAGAAGCCGCTTGAATAAAAGTTTCACGCCGGCTTTGCCATCCTCTACTGCTGTCATGATAATCCCCGCAATCGAGACGGAAAGAACCGAAGCCAAGGCTACGCCGGGTGGAAGGATCCCCTGCACCACGAGGTAGATAAAGCCAGCCCCAAATAGCATGGCTAAGATGAAAAACCCGATCACATATCCGATCGTGCTGTGGGCATAATCGTTCTGCATACTCTTCTACAATATAATTTTGCTTTAAAGCAGCTTGCGCTTTCTAAAATTAGTATATTCCATCACTGAGACTCAAACCATGGAAATGCTATTGCACCAGTTGAATTGTTGAGAATCCCACCACTTCCTCACACAGCATAATAAGATCTCGGTTACCGCGGGGATAGGGTTTTATTTCGTATGTTATTTCTCTGGTGAAGCCACCACAAAACGAAAATGTCCAGTCATGCGACCAATCAGTGATCCATCTTCATCCATTAAAAATGCTCTCTCGATCTCTTCATTGTCCAAGTGATCAACCATTTTCAGCCCCCTTTGATGTAAAAACGATTCTGTCTCACCTTCGTCAATGGAAAACATGAGCTCCTCATCTGCATGATACTCCTTCATCGTTTGATTAAACTCTTTTACGCCATAAAAGTCATTAATATTTTCTTCTGAAATCGAGAGAGTATAGTCAAATGCTATGGAGCTTTCATGATGTGATGCGTGACTGACGAATTCCAATGTAGAATCAACCGAATCCACCTGGAGATAATTACTGACCCCTTCCCAAACAAACAGTGTTTTTTGGTTGTTTTTGTACCCTGATCTTTCTAGCACATCTCTTAATGACTCTTGATTGAAATCTATTGGAACGAATGTGACATGTTTTGGAATCTCGATGCGCGCTTTTCTTATGCATCTCCTTTTTCTCTCTTGAGTTGGAATACTATCGAGTTCGAAAATCCTCGTACCGTGATTTAAGTTCGCAAAACGATACGCTCTTGAATCGTACCCGACTCCGAGCAGCACAATTTGAGGAATCTTGCTGTTGAGAGCATTAATAAAATGCTGATCAAAATAGACTGTTCTTGCAATCATATACTCATTCAAGCCAGGCAGAAATGAATCTAATCTGTTTTTAGTGTTTTCCCTTATGCGTTGAAATTTCAGAAAGAACCTAAAATGAGGAGGCAAAAAGCGCTCAGCCAGATAGTCTGGTCCAAACTTACTATTATTGAACTCTTTGTTAGCAATGGTTCTTCGCAGCGCGGCGAATAATGCTGTTTCTGAAGGCTTTTCCTCTACACCTTTATTTGTCATTCTTCAACCCTTTCTTTTTGTGCTTGAGCAAATCATATCTGAGATCAAACGGTTTGTGTTCGCAGCCCGTGATGACACAAACGCTAAATAACAGATATTTTTTCGACGATACGCGTATTAGCGGAATCATAACGCCAGGTGGCATCGCCACGCCAAGCTTGGCAGCCGACATGCAGAATCATTTCACCTCAAGCATTTCTGTTTCAAAATAAGTCTCAAATTCATCGTTTTCAGCTAGCCTGTCCGATTCCATCCGGATTGCACCCTCTGGCAATATCCGGTAAACAATGCGCGCTCTTCCTGCAGGTAGAGGGTGAGTATGGAAGAAAACGAGCGTTGTTTCGTTTACCCACTCTCCCTCATACACCATCAGATTGCCCAAATTGTTTGCAGCATAAGCATCATATTTACCAGACCGATTGTTGTAAACGACTCCACCTTGGACCTCATATTTGCCCATGCCTGGCAAAATCAAGCGGCTTATATACTGCAGCCACATATCCCCTATCGCCCATTCATAAGCAGTCGTCCCGGTGACTTCTCCCCCTGGGCCGAAAGGACCGGGTGTCACTCGACCAGAGTTATGCCACTGACCTATAAAAATATCAAGAAGTTCTATCTCAGCTGATCGGTTTTGCTGTTTCATTGATCTTTCCTTCTCTAACATTAATTGGCAGCCATTTCCAGCGCTCACCACTTCGCTGAACATACCCTAATGCAGGAAATGGGAAGTGAGCTGCAAACACTAAACTGTTATCTGATGCGCACATATTGAGGATTTTAATTTTTGTATCCACCACCTGGGTAGGATTAGCATCGTATGTTGAATACCACTCGCGATTTCCCATAAACAGTGGATGGGCCAAAGCATCAGCGATGTGCATTAATTGATCATTTGAAGAGCTTACTTTCAAAACACTGTGGTCATAACGGTGTCCTGGCGCTGGGTACAACCTCAAACCTGGAATGAACTCCTCTCCCGCCTTTACAAAATGGATCAAATCTTCGATCTTTGAATAGGTCTCCCAAATGAATTGTGTTTTATATTCGCTCCATTGGTTTAATCTTGTGAGTTCAGCGCGGCTCTTTTGGGAAGACCAATGTCGCCATGCATCTTCTAAGAGTATATATCTCGCCTTAGGGAAGGAGATTTCTCCTCGCTGATCCAATATTCCCCCGATATGGTCCCGATCTGAGTGGGTGATGACAATTGTATCAATATCGCCGGGATGGATATTCAACACCTCCAGACCTATGCATAGTTCGCCAATCGGTCTGCGAATGCCTGCATCCACGAGAATATTTTGATCTCTTGTCCTAAGCAAGAGGTTGTTATAACCAACCGTTATCTCATTTAGATTGAATCTATATTCATTCGATAACCGTTCAAGTTGTTCTACTTCGGGATCGACGACTAATTCTTCGACATCATGAACTTGAGCGTTATCATAAAGGGCAAACCCTTGATATTCTCCCAATGTGAATTGATAGGTTCGTGTTTTCATAAATCTCGTCCTTTCCTAAGCCAAACCTTTAACCATCCCTCGTCCCCTCGCCCATGACGGGCACAAGATGAAGCTGGTTTGTCATATGAATTAGTTGGGTCATGTTTAGATCTCCGGTCCATCGATCTACGGCATATGAATTTCAACAGCACGCTTACTGATAGCGTGATGACTCTGCTTGGGGACTTGATCCAGTTGCTCATTGAGCATCTTCTTTCCGCGTCATCAGGTAAGCGGCGTAGCCGGGTGGAAATCGTGACCAATCCAGACTACCCGCGATCTTCTCGATCTCGAAATACAGTCCGAAACGCTGCTCAATTTCACCTGGGCTGAAAGGTATGTCATAAAAGGGAAGGAATCGCTCCCACCAACGCATTGGATATTCAAAGCCCCAAAGCATGTAGCAGCTATGGGCGTGAGTCAGCGCCAACATGTTCTTCATGTAGGGTTCACGTTGATGCAGGCGAAGATCATCCAGAACACCGTAGTCCAGTAGAAAATCGAATTTTCCCGAAACCTGACGCAAATTCGTGAGATCATCCACAATGAATTCAACCTGCACATTAGCTTCCATTGCCCGCGCTTTGGCCTTATTGATGGCAGCCTTGGCGTAATCTACACCGGTGACCTCAAAGCCTTTCCGCGCCAGGTAGATCGCGTTTGCCCCGGTACCGCAACCCAGGTCAATGGCACGGCATGGCTTGATGCGACCCCCATCCACAAGCGAAATTAACTCTTCACGTGCCCCTATATCCCAAGGGGCACGGAAGTAGCGATAGATGACCTCATAGAAAAGTTTCATCTTAAATCACGCACAAACCCACTCTCCTTTGGACCTTAGTCAGGTTATCCAAGCCTAATAACCTAGCGAATGAAAATGAACTGAACTACACCATTCACTGTAAAGCCAATGATACCAAGCACAATGCTCTGTCCCCACCCGAGACGCTCAACTTCCTTAACCGCAAGGATGGTCAAAAGCAGAAACCACAGCGTCCCTAACCATACGTGAGGTCCGATATATGAAAATCCTAGTGGGGCTAGAACTCCAAATCCAGTAAGTATGCCAATTATAAGGTCAGGGAGGCCGATCACAACAGCAACTACGACGAAACTAAAACCAAGCAGTGCAAATAGGTCCTCGAAACGACCATCCCCTTTCCACTCACGAGCGCCCAGTCGGATGACGCCCGCAGCCAAGATCGTTCCCGCAAGGCTCGCTGGAAATATAAAGAATCTCTCGTAGGCGTAGTACCGTTCAGGTGGGATGTTGAGCACAAGGTTCTGCGGTACATGCAATTCATTCATTTCAAGGGTGACGGAGATACCAACGAAATAGATGACCGCTAACACCAGATTACCCAAGATACCGTAGCCCACGCGCCGGCGATCATTCAGCAGGGCGCGAAAAGCCAATTGAGGGCGGAAAAACAAATCGGTCGAATACCGAAGACACATAGCGATTGCAGTCGTTCACGTCTCAGAAGACCATCGATCCCACAATCTGGGCGATGGCAAGATTAAAAAGGTGATCTCATAAACATTATAGCGAAAGGAAGCCCCAAGGGAATCGGGATGATGCTCAATACAATACTTAATCCGAGGGGAACCGATAGTAACCTGCGAAGCCCGACGACCATTAGGACGACCGCCCAAAGGCTGATTATCAGGTGAGTGATCCCGAGGAAATACTGGTCAGCCATTCCCAAGGCAAACATAGCCCAATCCCATGGAACTAGCACGGCACCGACAATCAGAGCTGACATTCCAATGATGTTAACAATCTGGTCTATGTCACTGTTCCGACCTATAAGACGAAGGAGGACATGGACGACGATAGACTGCATTAATAGAATTGCGATGAGTATGATCGGGGCTAGCCAGACTAAAACAAAGTAATACTCCTCACTGGGTATAAAGGAAAGGAAGGAAGGTGTTGGAGGCACCCGCTTCATCAGGTATACAGGTAGATAGATGAGCAGCGAATCAAGCACACCACGTAAAAGCTGTGCATAGATGCCCCACTGCGGTGCAGGCTTTGTGCTCAGCTGGTTAATGAGCTTAGATGGGTTGGTATACCCCGTTAGCCAGACCTGAAGAAAATTCACTCTTCATACTCCTTTCGAGAATCCTCATAAGCTGTTCAACCTGAATGCCCCGGTGGTCGGAAATCAACACTCCTTTTTATGGCTTCATCAAGTTCTTCAGGCGTAAGTAAAGGGACGCCATGGATGCTGAATGTCCCGGTCACATTGCCGGCGAGCGTGACGGCTGTGGTGGTTACATTGTCGGGCAAATCGACAATGATGTAAAAGTCGTATTCGCCGAAGGAAAAGTAGAAGGCTTCAAGGGATCCACCAACACTTCCCAAAGCCTGCTTAGCTGCTTCAATTCGTTTGGAACCCCCCTCTTCCATGAGCCCCCGATAACCTTCCGGTGTATACGATCCATAGAAAAGGTATTTAGGCATCGTCAACCTCCTCAAAGCTACAGATTGATAGAAATAAGGTTGCTTACGGCTGTAAATTGAGTTGAACGGTTTCCTCTATTCTAACTCGCAGATTGGAAGAAGTCATCGATATCAAGCTTAAATGCAGCCAAAGAATCAACATCCAAATAGAACATATGACCAGCTTGATAGTTGACCATTCGGATGTTTTCACGCAACTCAGGATCGACATTCATATGCGAGATCATGTATTGGGTGGCGAAATGCGGCGTTGCCAGGTCGTAATAGCCCTGCCCCACATACACTTTCAAGTAGGGATTCTTGGCCATCGCGCCGCGCAAATTGTCTCCGGTGCTGGGAAGGCGCCCCTTCTCCCACTCCCACTTTTCATTGACCTTGTGGTTCAGTGTTTCGTAAACCAAATCGGTTTCTACCCCGAGTTCGGAACGAACGTACGAATTAAAAACAGCTGTATAAGGAGGCTTGATCGCCAGCAGGGAGGGGTCGAACTCGGGTTGTTCCGTAACTTCCAAGGCCTCGACGCCCTTGAAACGCGAGTCGAGACGACCGACACTACGCCTTTCAGCTCGAGTGAGCTCTTTGCAAAAGCGGAGAATATTGATGCGCAAATTCGTGCCTAAAACGTAGTCGAGGTCCAAGCCGGTATACATAGCTAGTTTTTCGGCGACGACCATGCGTTCCTGCGGGTCGATTCGATCTCCCTTCATCAGGGCCACAGTCAATTCGCTCTCTGCCCAGCCCTCGACCTCTTCCATGAGTTCTGGAAGCGTGCGCTTCTGGAGCTTCTCGGCGAGCTTCTGGTGGTACCAAGCGGTGGCAGCATAGGTCGGGACGAACAGCTGGAAGGGAAGATCGTCGCCTTGACCGAAGAAGATTGCCCGCAGATCCAGTGCGGTGGAAACCAAAATGATCCCATTGAAGGCGATTCCCTTTTCAACCAAATATCCCGCCAGGGCAGCAGCGCGCGTCGTGCCATAGCTTTCCCCAGCTAAAAACAGCGGGGAGGACCAGCGCTGGTAGCGTGTCAGGTACAGGCGGATAAACTCCCCAACGGATTCGATGTCGCCCTTGAAGTTCCAGAATTTCTTATCCAATTCCTCCTTGGACGCACGGCTAAATCCCGTACCAACAGGATCGATGAAAACCAAGTCGGTCGCATCCAGCCAGGTGTGTTTATTTGGTTCGAGTTTGTAAGGAGGAGCCGGCATCCAACCTTTCTCCTCCATGATGACACGTCTCGGACCGAGTGCGCCCATGTGCAGCCAAATCGAGTATGAGCCCGGTCCGCCATTGAAGGCGAAAGTGAGTGGTCGTTCAGCGCGATCCTCAACATCGTCCAGCTCATAGGCGATGAAGAAGATTTCGGCCTCGATTTCATCCTTGTCATCCTTGAGCGGTATTGCCCCAGCTCGAGCCGTGTAATTGAGGGTGCGATCCTTCAGGGCAAGCGTGTGCTGCGTGCTGACAGGTTCCAAGCCCAAAAGCTTGCGCTCAACCTTCTTGCCTTCTTCAGTTCCTTGATCTTTTTTTTCTGCCGCTTGCTCAGTACTCATTTTATTTTCTCCTTCCATTGAGAAAGCAAATTTCCCCCCTTAAGGGTGATGGTCTCGCGAAATTGGTTTGGTGACCTCTCACGAAAACCGGTCAACTCTTCGAACCAGTTGACTTGATTCCTTCGAGTGACATAACCGATTAAGGATTGATGGGTGCAACATGAAGACACCATCGCTACTCGCTACCCTGCCGCCATATCATCAGGGGTTGGATGAAACCGTTTCTCTTGCAAGCGGGGTTAGGCAGAAAACCCATGCCCATCAAGCTCTGCCAAAGCTGCGAGCCAATTGGAGTGCTGCTCGCAGATGGCATCCGTGGTCGTTCGGTCAAACATGAACTGATACTCATCCAGCATGTGTTCGTGCTTCTCCGGGCGGTCAGCACAGCAGTCCTCTACCACGGCTGCGAGGAAACCAAGTTGGGCAGCCGATGCTGCTGTGAATAAGACGCAAACCGAAGTAAGCAGTCCTGCCACCAAGATGACCCGCTTGTCGTTCTCGCGCAGATAGGGAACCAGATTCGGCGTATGAAGCGCATCGAATGTCTGCTTGAAGACAACAAGCTCCCCAGGTTCCCTAGCGGCAAAGGCTACCGGCTTTTCTCCTTCCTGCCCAGTCACGCATGGGTGATGACTGACGGGAACGCGATGGCGGTACATGAGCATCCAATCGGACTTGTCCGGCTTGAACCTTGAGCGCACATGGATTATTTCCAGCCCTTCGGCCCGGCATAGAGCCAACAGGCGCGCTACGTTCGCAGGGAAGTCGGGGAAGTCCGGTGCCACGACCCCCGGCCAGAAGCTCTGCTGAACATCGACGAGAAGAAGAGCGAAGTGTGACCAGTCGCGTTGCTCAAGTTCCATCAGATCTAAACCTCCATCTGGGGTTGCTGCCTAATTTGGGTTGGGCGGTTAGCCATTTCTAAAGACCTCCCTAAGTACCGCTACTGATAAATCAACTGCTTCTGACGCTTCTTCAGTGGCACGCGCGAAATCTCCTGCCAGGTGTCCTTTGTCCGCTTGGCAATACACATTTACATTCACTCCAGCTTCTCGAAGCTGTCTACCAAATTCTTCTCCTTCTGTCCTAAGCACATCAAGTTCACCGACCACGATAAACGCTGGCGGCAACTCTGCCAAACTCTTTGCCAGCAATGGGGACGCATAGGGATTTGTGGTGTCTTTCTCATCACGAAGGTACTGCTCCCGAAACCATTGCATGTTTCCGAAACTTTCATCATAAACGGACAGATCAAGCGCTGGATTGACTAAAAGCTGAAACACGATCTTAGCGTTTTTTCGATCTTTTGCCATCAGACAAACTGCGGCTGCTATGTTGCCACCAGAGCTATCTCCCCCGACTGCGATCCGCTCTGGATCAATCGCGATCTGATCGGCATGCGTCAATATCCACTCGTACACCTGATATGACTCTGCTACCGGGCTAGGGAATTTGTGCTCAGGTGCCAGACCATAATCGACTGAAACAACCACGCACTTGACACGCGCACATATACAGCGACAGACATTGTCATGCGTATCAAGATTCCCGGCTACCCAACCGGCCCCATGTATGAAGATCAGTAGTGGAAATGGTCCATGACCTTCCGGCGTATAGATCCGAATTGGGATCTCATATCCTATGCTTGGAATTGATGTATCCTGGATATTTGGAACGGGTTCGATCTTTGTTTCCAGCCCCAAAATGTAGGTATTCAGTTCTTTTCTGGCTTCCAAATGATCCATTTATACTCCCATTCAATCTGCCTAACGGCCGCGAGCTGAGGCGTCTGGGTCTTCTCCAACTCTTGCCCTCCAAGATAGCAAATCGCGGCACATCCCAGCGTAGTCCCGCACGTTCTTTGCGGGGGTCGCCTCTATTTATCCTGATGTCCTTGCAGGGCAGCGAGTTTTTAGGCAGCGCTCATCCAACAGTACCGGCAACCCAGCGGACGATGTCATCAAATCGCTCTTGCGTCAACGCATGGGCTCCCTGGTAACGGAAGTGTTCGAATTGCTGCGGTGCCCCCATCTTGGTGCAGCTTTCCCGCGCAATTGCAACGATCCGTTCCGCATCCTGTGAGGCAGCATCATCTTTTGCTGACACTATGAGAAGAGCGCGAGGGGAGAAGCAGGCTACCAGATCCGGGATGTCGAAGTGGTTTACAAACCCCGGAATCACTTCCGCCATCTCGATCCCTATCTGATTAGCCATCTTGTACTCGTACGTACAGGCCGCCCCACTGGCACAGGAGAACAGGATGCGTTCATCGAGAGCCCCATGGAAGAGCGTTGTGTTGCCCCCGTAGGAATGCCCAAGCATCCCAATGCGATCTTTGTCAATTCGCGGATGTTCGCTCATCAGCGAGATGGCTTGTGCTGAGTCGCTCAACACTTTCCGCATCAAAGTGTCGCCGCG
>JASFVL010000448.1:0-3806 GCA_050049875.1 Anaerolineales bacterium | reverse complement strand
TCCCTATAGATTTCCATTAAATCTCGGTAATGAGCATCCGCACTGTAACTTTCTTCAACGATATGACGTCCATGACTCCCCATTGTTTGGGCATTATTAGGATTATTTAGAACCCAGAGTATTTTATTTTGCAGATCCTGACTGTCCCCAGGTCGAAATAAGAGCCCATTTTTTTCGTCTTCTACTAAATGGGATAGTGAACCTAAATCTGATGCTATTACAGGAGTTCCCGTCGCTAGACTCTCAAGTATAACAAGACCAAAACTCTCGTACGACACAGATGGCACTACCACAGCTATTGACTTTCGAATGATTGACCATTTGGGTTCCCCAATAGTATGGCCCAGGAATCTTACTCGGTTCTCGATCCCTAGCTTTCGTGTAGTTTCTTTTAATTGATCAAATAGTGGTCCATCTCCCATAAGTTTTAACCCTACTCCAGGAATTCCCACCAGTGCTTCCAACAAAATATTAACTCCCTTTTCGGGAGAGAGCCTACCCAAATAACTTAAGAACAGCTCTTTTTGGTCAAAGGATCCCGGAATAGGGAGAGGATCTTGAAGAAAGTTCCCCAGGATGGATATCTTTTGCCATGATGTAAGCTTGCTTTCAACTAACTTATGTGCTGTGAATTCGGTAGGGGTAATAAATCGATCAATTGATTGAAAAGATTTCTTCCTGCGGTGAAGTCCAATAGTTAATCCGTAAATTGTACTTAACAAGTAATTATTTCGGTAACATTTATATCTGACTGCATGTATTGTATTTCCATATTTACAGCGTTCACAGATTTGACCTTTTGTGTAAAATAGGCCATTTGGGCATAAAAACCGAAAGTTGTGGACCGATTGGATGATTGGTATGTTGTTGTCTTTTAAAACCCTATATATAGAAGGTGAAATTAGAGGAAAAACATTGTGAACATGAGCTAAATCAGGTTTTTGGGTACGAACTAATTTATTGATCTCATTGTGAGTTTTTATAGAATATAGTGCATTGGGAATAGATTTAGCCTTTTCGAAGAGATTATAATTCTTTATCTTGGAATTATCTGCGAAATACGTAATTACTTGCTGTCCTCGATTCTTTAGCAAATCAATATGTGCTTTTATTGCTGTTCGTTCTCCACCTGGATATTGATAATAATTGTGGATTACTAGTATTTTCATTGGAGGAGATCTAGTAAAGTTAAATCCAGCTCTCGTAACAACGATGAATAATTGTAGGATTCGATGATTGATTGTTGGGGTTTATATTTATAATCACCATCTATGGCTTGTATAATAGCATCTCCTATATCGTTTTGATGAAAATGAGATATTACATTACCTATCCCAGCAGATCGCACAAAATCAGCTGTTGGACCTTGCTCTGATATAGCTAAAATTGGTCTTTTTGCTAAAGTATAGTCAAAAACTTTAGCTGAAAGTCCATAACAACGGTTTTGATTCGCTGGAACTATGCCTGTGATCAGCAATAATAGATCTGCCTGTCTCTGGTAATTTAAACTCTCCTCGCGTGATACAAAACCCACGTTCTCGACAATACCTTTTAGATCATAGCGATTAATATACCCATCAAGACTTAAACCATCTGAAAACCTTCCAAATTGTCCGACAAAAAGGATTTTCATTTGAGATCTTAGGCAAGGTTTTTTGGATATTAATTTTTGAACAGCTTGAAGGAAGTATTTGGGGGTTCGTACTCCTCCCAAAGTTCCTGTGTAAACGATATTAAATGTTTTATCTTTATCAATTTCACTCGCTGTATTCTTTCTAGAACCGTAGAAATCATCCTCATCGTATCCATTTTGTATTGTTCTGAATTTTTTGGGGGGATTGTCAACGTTTGAATATCGTTCAAAAAAATCCTGTGTTACTCCATTCGTGACAGATATGACTACATCTGAGTTATGAATCGCCCAACTTTCCTGTACTTTCTCAATCCTATGTCTCCATGTGTCCTCATACTTACGCGTAGGATCAGCAATCCAGGCATCCCGGAATTCAGAGATTAATGGTTTCCCAGATAGCTTTTTTAGTATCGCGCCAATAAGAAGAACTGAAAAGGGAGGACCCGTGCTAAAGATCAAATCTATCCTAGACTTTTTGATAATTCTTAAACCTTGGCAAATCGCAAATGGCAACCAAGTAATAGCTGATTCGGGAACAGCAAGCAGATTGCCAAATGTTTTATACAGCCATCTATAAACCATCGTCCAGATCGATTGGGTGGTATTCGCTTGTTGATCTTCTCCTCCGCCTCTGGTTCCATATATATTCATCATCCACTTTTCGGGAGTAAAACTTTCAACAATCTTCACATTGGTTGGTATTTCTCCCGAAAGATGCGGGTCATAAGGATGAGCAAAGAGTTCTCCTCTCTTTGGGACTAAAACAGTAATATTCCAACCCCAACGATGGATATATTTAACAACCTTGCTTACACGTCGCGCTCCAGCACCACCAGAGGGTGGAAAGGCGTGAGCTACAACTAACAGGTTGCCCTTATCATCCACTGCTACGATACTCCTCTGATTGTTTATGACCTAAATTCGCAAGCCCTGATTTGAACAATTTGCTTCCTCGAGTCCATAATGCTAACAAGGTTAAAAATTGAACATCTATTGATGACTGACCCCAAACATTGTGATAGAAACCAATGAGCACATATCCGATGAATACGCTGAGTAATCCTATACCCAAAGCATGTCCAAGAGTGCCATACCGATATTGACGCTTTTTTCGTAGGATATGCCAACCTAAACTGAACATAAACAAAAGATAAACTAAAAGCCCCAATATTCCCCATTCGGTAATGTTGCTGAGGTATTCGTTTTCTACAAAATATCCATATTCACCAAAAGGAAAAAATTTGGTTGAGCCAGGACCCGAAGTGCCTGTTCCTCGACCGAAAAAAAGAAAAGGTTTTACCTTTTCCAAATAGAATTGATTGAATCTAATGTGTACCGCGTGCCGGCTACTCAATGATAAATTTTCCAAGCGTTGTAGTATAGGAGTTGCTAATTGCGGGGAAAGCATATAGGTAACGACAAGACCTCCTACAGCCAACACAGGTAATAATACCCACACGAATTTAGCATTTCCACGATGTAACAATCCATTGAAACCTACAATACAAAATGATAAAAAGAAAACACCTATTGCTGAAATCGTGACTGATGATGCCAAACCTAAAACTGCTAGCACTAATGCGACCCACATCCAGGGCTTTTTTCTCCATCGAGGTGCAAGAACCAACACAGCAAGTAAGAGGGAGCTCAACACGTACCCGCTGTATCCGAAACTGATAAACTCTAGCTCAAAAGATTGAGAACGGTATGAAGCAGGTCCAGTTTGAGCAGCGCGATAGTATCCACTGATCAAATTGGCCTGATCCTGGACAAAAGGATGGTTGGAGTGGGCAACTAACCAATCTATATGTGAATATTGCGCCCACAAAAACTCGACAATACCGTAACCAACCATTATTACTAGGGAGATCAGCATGATGACCAAGAGCTTCTTGGATTGGTCTTCCTTGAGTGAGAGATTGCGAATGACAAAATAGGTGAATATTCCCTGGAATTGAAATATAAAACTATAAATCCCACCAATCAAACTACCAGCACTTGCAGAAGCCGGAAGATATGATATGGCTAATACTATTAATCCTATCGTAACGACCTCAAAAATGTATGGTTTGCGAATCACTCTCCTCCTTGAGAATAAGAATACAATCAAATCATCTATCAAGAAAAAGATGGGTAATCCCAATGTCAGTGGTCGGATGGAAAAGCCCAACAA
>JASFVL010000447.1:0-3825 GCA_050049875.1 Anaerolineales bacterium | reverse complement strand
CAGGCCAACGCATTCGACAGCTTCCAATCCGGTTGAACGGAACATAAAAGCTATGCTAGGCAGAGAAGTAGGATCTAAAAATGACCAAAAAAATTCTTATCCTAAAAGGTAGCCCAAGGCGGAAAGGCAACAGTTCAGTACTTGCCGATCAGGTCCGTGCTGGAGCAGAAGGTGTTGGTGCAGAAGTTGAAAGTGTTTATCTTCACGGCTTAGATATCCAACCATGTGATGGATGCTTCTTCTGTGAAAGTACTAATGTCTGCGTGGTTGAAGATGATATGCAGTCCCTCTATCCAAAATTACGCCAGGCGGATGCAATCGTGATCGCCAGCCCAATATACTGGTTTACCTACAGCGCCCAGGTCAAGTTATGTGTTGATCGCTGGTTAGCACTCGAGACGAGTGACGGCAATGAATTACGTGGTAAACAGATTGGCATCATTTTAACCTATGGTGATACTGATATCTTCACTTCTGGTGGGATAAATGCAATTCACGCCTTCCAATCCTTGTTTAGTTATATCGGTGCTGAGATTGTTGATTATGTTTATGGTACAGGCAATAAACTTGGTGAAGTGAAGGATCAACCCAAGTTGATGGAGCGCGCTCTCAAGCTGGGTCAACAACTAGCATCAAATAGTGACAGATAAGACGGGTAGGGGATGTTATGAAGAACTGTTCGTTATTTAAACTAAATCAGCGACTATTTCACAATGACAATTTATCGAATGAAGTCACCATTGAAATTAGCACACACACCAGGGGACAGCATAGTCTTGACATTCCAAATGACGACGAAAGAGAACGCCAGATCATCAGGCGGACACTCGATTTCATCATCGCACACAGTAGAGTGGAAGGGTAAATCATGAAGAATGTTCTAATAACCGGTGGGAGTCGAGGAATCGGTTTGGAATTTGCCAGGCAATATTTGATGAAGGGTCATCATGTTTTTGCTGCTAGTCGCCACCCTGAGAAATCTGCTGAACTGCAAGAGTTAAAAGTTGATTTCGATGAGCGATTGTCTATTTATCGACTCGATGTGAGCAAAGAAGAATCACGCCATCTGCTATTTCAACAATTGTCAAAAGAAGCTGAAAGGTTGGATATTCTCATCAATAATGCGGGAGTCGCATCCGGCAATGAGAAATTCAGATATCGCTTTGGAGAGCTGAATCAAGAAGATCTTTGCCGCTGTTTATCGGTCAATTCTGTGGCTCAATTGATGATGACGGAAAAGTTCTTCTCTTTGCTAGAAAAAGGGAAGAGACCTATCGTGGTAAACATTTCTTCGAATAGCGGCAGCATCACCCGTAAGCGAGGGGGCGGCGACACTGGTTACGGCTATAGTGCGAGCAAAGCAGCCCTGAATATGATCACAAAAATGCTGTCTCACGAATTAATGGACTCTGGAATTATTGTAGTCTCGCTCCATCCGGGTTGGGTCAGAACGACGATGTTGTACTGCGAAAATGCTCCCCTTGAGCCAGTGGAATCCATAAATGGCATGATCCGGGTGATCGAAGCCCTGAACATGGATGATACAGGAAGATTCTTGGATTGGAAGGGAAATGAACTACCATGGTAGTAAAGAATAACATGCAGGAGTGATTAATGTTTACGCGAAAATTAGGTAGGAGCGGGATCGAGGTCAGCGCACTGGGGATGGGCTGCTGGGCGATAGGGGGGCAGTGGTGGTACGTGGGGGAGGGGGAATTAGACGCTTGTGGTTGGGGGGAAGTAGACGACGAGGAATCGATTCGTGCGCTGAAGGTTGCCCTGGATATGGGCGTCAACTTCTTTGACACCGCGGATGTGTATGGCTGCGGTCACAGCGAACGAATCCTAGGGCAGGCATTTGCCGAGAAACGAGATCAGGTTGTTATCGCCACAAAGTTTGGTAAGCAATTTGACGAACGGAAGAAACACTATTTTGGTCATGAAACCAGCCCCGCGCTGATCCGCAGCGCCTGTGAAGCATCGCTGCGACGCCTCAATACGGATTACATTGACCTCTATCAATTTCACTGGGGGGATTACGAAGCCGAAAAAGCTCCACAGGTGCGTGAAGTGTTGGAAGAACTCGTCGCCGAGGGAAAGATTCGTTCCTACGGATGGAGCACCGATGAAGCCGAACGGGTTCGCGTTTTTGCCGAGGGTGAACATTGTACCGCCATCCAGAATTACTTGAGTGTCTTCTACGAGTACCCCGAAGTGCTGGCTGCGTGCGATGAACTCGACTTGGCGTGCATCAACAAGCAACCGTTGGCAATGGGTATATTGACCGGCAAATTCAACCCCAATACCACCTTCCCCGAAGACGACATCCGCAACGAGTGGAATCTGAAGGAGGAGCGTTTTGCTGAGCGGCTCAAACAGGTTGAGGCCATCCGGGAAATCCTCACCAGGGAGGGGCGCACGCTCGCACAGGGCGCTCTGGCTTGGGTTTGGGCGCGCAGTTCGCGGGCGATCCCCATCCCGGGTTTCAAAACCGTCGAACAGGTTAAGGAAAACGCTGGCGCGATGGAGTTTGGACCGTTATCAGAAACCGAAATGAGCCAGATTGATGATATCTTGGGACGTTGAATTATTATAGGATGAACTTTCGCGGAGTCGTGCCCCCGGTGTTCGTTAAGTAGGTGCTGATTAACATATATTTGGGAATTCTGGAATTATCGTTGTATCGCTCCTCCAGGGAGCGTCGGAACCCCAGTGTTGTACTGCGAAAATGCTCCTCAGAGGCTATCGGAGTCCGTAAGCGTTTGATCCAGGTGATCGAAGCCCTGGAAATCGATGAATCTTGAAAAATTGTGGATTGGAATGGGAACAATCTAGCATGGTAATTGAGAAAAATAAACAGGAGTGATTAATGTTCACACGAATATTAGGCAGAAGTGGGATTGAGGTTAGCGCACTGGGAATGGGTTGTTGGGCTATTGGAGGACCATGGTGGGGGTCGAACGGCAGAGCCATGGGCTGGAGCAAGGTGAATGATAATGAATCGATCCGCTCGATTCACGCGGGGTTGGATATGGGCGTTAACTTCTTCGATACAGCTGCCAACTATGGAGCCGGTCATAGTGAACGAATTTTGGGACGCGCCATTGCTGGTAAGCGCGATAAAGTTGTTATCGCTACAAAATTTGGATACATTATCAATGAGGAAACAAAGGTCATTTATGGGGATGATGATGTTCTCCTAAAAAACATCCGCCAAGACTGCGAGAGAAGTCTAGCCCGCCTAAACACGGATTACATTGATATCTATCAACTTCATGCTGGTAGTTATGACCCACAGAAAGCAATCGCAGTGCGTGAAGTACTTGAAGAATTGGTCATTGAAGGAAAGATCCGGGCGTATGGTTGGAGTACGGATCATCCTGATCGGGCGCGCGTGTTTGCACTGGGTGTGCATTGTGCCTCGATCCAGTTCAGCCTGAACGTGTTTCATGATAACCCCAGGATGCGGGATATATGTCAGGAGTTTGATATAGGGGGTATCAACAAGAAACCGCTCAACAGCGGCATATTGACCGGAAAATTCACTCCGGACACCACATTCCCAGCGGATGATTTCCGGCATAAGGCTGTCAGTTTTAAGGAGGGCATCGGCGCAGAACGCCTCCAACAAGTTGAAGCATTGCGCGAACTATTGACTCAGAACGGACGAACCCTCACTCAAGGGGCTTTGGCATGGATCTGGTCTTTGGACGAGAGAATGATCCCCATCCCGGGATTTAAAACCGTCGACCAGGTGAGGGAGAACGCTGGGGCGATGGAATTTGGACCCTTGGAAGATACTGCAATGCGCCAGATTGATGAAAT
>JASFVL010000093.1:0-11961 GCA_050049875.1 Anaerolineales bacterium | reverse complement strand
GGGTTCATGTGTGGACAACACCCGCATTCTCACTGTACTTACTCAAATCGTTGAAGAGGGTGGTCTGGGTGACGACATCTCTGATGTTCCTGCAGTGGGTCTTGCGCCAGAGTGGATGAGCGAGAAAGCGCTCTCCATTGGCACATACTGCGTAGCTTCCGGGGCTTACGTCATCTTTGGCGGCTCATCCCCCGTTGGTGGAATGCCCGATCGAGTTTCCGACAGTGACATCGTCTCTCAATACATCAGCGAGGGCTGGGAAAAGATGTATGGCGGCAAGCTAGAGTTCATCCCTGACCCTGATGAGATGATCCAAGCCACCCTGGCACATATTGACAAGAAACGCGCGGCACTCGGACTGCCAGAGTATGATCCTGCTCGATTCGGCGAGAGCGGCGACACTCGCATGCTTGAGCTTGAAAGCCTGCCGCTCGCAGAGCGCCGCGAGGCTTTATACGGACAACCTGTCGCAGGAGACTAGATAAATTAAAGGAAAACGTAAAACGCAATATTAAGACGACGTTTTACGAACGAAGTGGAGGAAGTAACACATGTCAAGATACATCGCAACCCGTGCGATCCGAGGTTCCAACGCATTAGTCACCGAAGCCGAGTTGATGCTTCAAAGGGCGTTGGCGGATCAGGGTCCAGACACACCGGTGTCCTTCCCCAATACGGCATATTATCTGCCCACAATCCTAGGTATGACAGGGATTGAGGTGGACACCCTTGAAGATCTTAAGCCGGTGATCGAACATGCTCGCTCACTCTTACACCCCCTGCCCTCCGGAAAGCACTGGACGCCCTATCTGGGCGAAACCCTGGATAGCGGCATGGCAACGCTGCTGGCTGCGGAGACCATCGAGGCCATACGCTTCGTCTACGATTTGCAGCCTGAACCTTTCCCTGGTATCGAGCTCACCGGTGGTACCGCGTATCCTAACTTGGACAACGGAGGTGGTCCAGCAAATCACCTCAACGGACCAATTGACGACATCCAGCTCCGTTCTTGGGGCATCCAACTGGTGGATGGGCGCATGCCTGGTTTTGCCGCGATCGTTGGATGCGCAAAGTCCAACGAAGTAGCGGTAAAGCTCGTCCGCGAACTTCAGCGGCGCAACATTTTGGTGTTCCTGTCAGGCAATGTAAACGGGCGCAGCATCATCCACCAACTCAATGAAGAGGGCGTGGAATTAGGTTACGATACCTACACGATCCCCTTCGGTACCGACACCCTCAGTGCTATCTACGCTCTCGGTTTTGCGACCCGATCCGCCTTAACATTTGGTGGTCTGAAACCGAGTCAAGCGCGCGATATCTTGCTCTACAACCGCGAGCGAGTTTTCGCTTTCGTTCTGGCGCTGGGTGAGGTGGACGATCTCAAATATGCCGCTGCTGCCGGCGCCATCAACTTCGGATTCCCTGTCATTGCCGACACCGTGATCCCAGAAATCTTGCCCACCGGCGTAACTCGATACGAGCACGTGGTCTCGATGCCTTTTGAAGAGATCGATGGGAAGGATGATCTAGAGCGCGCTGAACGCCTGGTGCAGAAATGTATTGAAATCCGCGGCGTTAAGATCAAGATGACGGAAGTTCCCGTCCCAGTCCCCTACGGTTCTGCCTTCGAGGGTGAGGTGGTGCGCAAGGCTGATATGCGGGTTGAGTTTGGTGGAAAATATTCCCGCTGCTTCGAATACCTGCGTATGGCCCCACTCGATGAAGTTGTCGATGGCAAGATCGAAGTGGTTGGTCCTGGATTCGAGGAAGTTGAAGACAAGGGCTCCATGGATATGGGCATCGTCGTGCATGTGGCAGGAAGGCAGATGCAGGAGGACTTCGAACCGGTGTTGGAGCGCCAGATTCACTACTTTATCAACGGTGCTTCCGGTATCCAACACATCGGGCAGCGAGATATCGCCTGGATCCGTGTCTCCAGCAATGCTGCTGAGAAGGGCTTTGATTTGGAGCACTTTGGTAAGATCCTGCACGCCCGCTTCCACGCCGACTTCGGCGCCATTGTGGATAAGGTCCAGGTAACGGTCTACACCGACCCTGAGCCCTACAGCGAATGGCTTGAAAAAGCTCGTGAAGCTTACGATTTCCGCAACAAGCGCCTGGCAGACCTGACCGACGATAAAGTGGATGAGTTCTACTCGTGCACGCTTTGTCAGTCCTTCGCCCCCAACCATGTTTGCGTGGTCAGCCCCGAACGTCTGGGGTTGTGCGGTGCTTACAACTGGCTGGACTGCAAGGCTTCCTATAACATCAATCCCACTGGTCCGAACCAACCAATCAAGTTGGGCAAACTCTTAGATTTCGAAAAGGGGTACTGGGAAGGTACTTTGGAATACGCCAAAGTAGGCTCCCATGGTGTGGTAGAAGAGGTTTCCATGTATTCGATCATGGAGAACCCCATGACCGCCTGTGGTTGCTTCGAATGCATCGTTATGTTCATCCCTGAAGTGAACGGTGTAATGGTGGTCAGCCGTGAGGATACCGGTATGACCCCAGCTGGGATGAAGTTCAGCACGCTAGCGGGTATGGCCGGTGGCGGCGTTCAAACGCCAGGTGTAATGGGGGTGGGCAAGTTTTATTTGATCAGCCCCAAGTTCATTTCCGCGGATGGTGGTTTCAAGCGCGTCGTTTGGATGAGCGCTAACCTCAAGGAGAGTATGGCTGCAGAATTTAAAGCCGCCGCTGAGCGAGAAGGCATTCCGGACTTGATCGACCGCATCGCCGACAATAGAAAGGTTACCTCAGTTGAAGAGTTGGAAGCCTGGGTTAAAGAGAAAAACCACCCTGCGCTCGACATGCCCCCCATGGGTGCAGATGTCGGTGAGGCGCCTAAACCTGAAGAAGCCGATGACGTGATCGCTCAAGCCGAGGCTGTGGTTGAAGCTGCCATGGACAAACCCAAAAAGGCAACGCCTCCCGTTGAGGTTGAAGTACCTGAGGCTGAAGAAGAGGCTCCCGCGCCTGAACCAGAGCCAGAGCCTGAACCACCGACAGCAGAACAACCCACAGTTCCATCCACCACTGCGGAGACGGCTCCCAAAGACATAGAAGCGCGGGTTGAGCGCTTAGAACGATCAGTAAGCACGCTGATACGCTCTTTGATCGGCGCGCTGGCGGAAATCGGCGACGTAGATGTAGAAGGCATACAAATCCCGGCTACTGTTCCGCCCAAACCAGCCCCTGTAGCCGAACCCGAAGCAGAACCCACCGAGCCAGAACCAGAAGTAGTAGAAGAGAAAGTCGAGCTCAAACCAGACCGACCATGGATCGATGAACAAACCCAAACGGAGATTCTAAAAGAGAAATGGTCAGGTTCCGTCCGCGAGGTGGTACTGGGTGCGACCGCTGAACAGGGAGGCACACGAAGCAAAACAGTGACCGTCGGCGGCGAGACCGCTATGCCCTTCATGCATTTTGAGGGTGAAATCTCCCATCCGCCCAAGATCGCGATTGAGATCAAAGACCGCAAACCGGATGACTGGTCCCCTCTGCTGATCAAGGCTTGGGGCGAGGTGGTGGATGATCCCAGTCAATGGGCAAAAGCTGCCGAGCAAGCTGGTGCCGACATCATCCAGCTGAGTCTCTCTTTGACCGATGCTGATGGGCAACCCACAACTCCTGAGAGCGCTGTAAACGCGGTCAAGAACGTACTTGAGGCAACGGGTTTACCCCTGATTGTCATCGGACCCGGTCAGGCTGAGGCTGACAACCAGCTCCTGGTGCCTATCGCGAATACCTTCAAGGGCGAACGCCTGCTCTTAGGGGTGTGTGAGGATAAGAACTACCGCACGATCGTTGCTGCAGCGATGGCAAACGACCATCTCGTCAGCGCTCGTACAGCGATGGACGTCAACCTAGCCAAGCAGCTCAACATCTTAATTAACGATATGGGCATGCCCATGGATCGCATCATCATGGATCCCACCACTGGGGCACTCGGTTATGGCTTCGAATATGGCTACTCTGTGATGGAACGATTACGGCTGGCTGCCCTTCAGGGTGACGGGATGACACAGCAACCCATGCTGGTGACTCCTGGCGAAGAGTGCTGGAAGACCAAAGAAGCAAAAGTTGGGGACGATGTCCCCGAGGAATGGGGTCAATGGGAGGAACGCGCAATCACTTGGGAGAATCTCACCTCGGTGATGCTGATCGAGTCCGGAGCCGATATTGTCGTTCTCCGACACCCGGAGAGCGTCAAGCGCACCCATGAAGCCATTGAGGATTTGATGAAAGAATAAGTCCTGTGTGTAATCCAATCTTATAAGGGATTACGCAATAAGCATTATAAAACTTGGAGCGAAAACATGGCTCTATCTGGTATACAAATTTACAAACTACTCCCCCAAACGAACTGCAAAGACTGCGGATTCCCAACCTGCTTGGCGTTTGCTATGAAATTAGCCGCCAAACAGGTCGAACTGGCTGACTGTCCCCATGTTAGTGAAGAGGCGAAGGCAAAACTATCCGAAGCTGCTGCACCCCCAGTTCGACCAATTACCCTATCTTCAAACGGACATGAGGTCAACGCTGGAAACGAGATCGTACTCTTCCGGCACGAAAAGAAATTTTTCAGCCAGCCCGGACTCTTCCTGCGGGTGCGGGACACTGAATCCCCTGAGGTGATCAAAGAGAAAGTCATGCCCGCAGATGAATATGTGGTCGATTATGTGGGCATCGACTTGTCGATGAGTGGGTTCGCCGTGCAGGCACAGGGCGGTGATTTCGGTGCGGCCGTTAAGGCGGTAAGCGAGACCAGCCAGCGACCTTTAATCCTGATCGGCTCTCCACAAGACTTAAAAAGTGGGTTAACCGCTTTACGAAACGGAGGCAAAACCCTACTCTGCCACGCGACCGCAGATAATTGGGAGGAGATGGCAGCGCTATCCAAAGACATCAACACCGCTCTTGCAGTGCAGGCGGGTTCCGTGGACGAGATGGTCAGCTTGGTTGCAAAGCTCACCGATGCCGGGGTCAAGGACATCGTGCTCTCTCCGGAGCAGCGCAGCTTACACGGCACGTTGATCGCCAACACCGTTATCCGGCGGATGGCGCTCAAGAAGACGTATCGGCCTTTAGGTTACCCCATCATCAACTTCCCTGGTGATCTAACTTCCCCGGAACGTGAGGTCACAGCTGCTGCCCAGGCGATCGGGAAATACGCCAGCTTCATTGTTCTAGATCATTTCTCCCCTGAGACGGCATATCCCCTTCTGGTACTGCGCCAAAATATCTACACAGACCCGCAAAAGCCCATCCAGGTTCAGCCGGGTGTATACGAGATCAACGACCCTTCACCAGAAGCTCCCTTTATGGTGACAACCAATTTCAGCATCACCTACTTCAGTGTAGCTAACGAGGTGGAATCCGCGGGTATCCCTGCTTGGTTGTTGGTTGCCGACGCTGAAGGGATGAGTGTACTCACTGCTTGGGCAGCCGGCAAGTTCGACGCTGAACGCATCGCCAAAGACGTTAAACGTTTCGATGTGGAAAAGAAAATCACTGCCAAACGCATTATCATCCCAGGTCATGTTGCAGTTCTCTCTGGTGAATTGGAGGAAGAGCTCCCCGGCTGGGAAATTCGCGTGGGGCCTCGTGAGGCGGTCGATCTTCCTTCTTTCCTGAAACAAGCCATATAAAACTACAGGAACCCAGCAAGTTTTCGAACTGGGTTCCTTACATATGGCAGATATTTAGATGGGAACTTTTATGAATATAGATTCCTCCTATTCCTTTTCAACAAATGTAGATCCTCAACGCTGCATTGAGTGTCCCCCTGAACGTGTTTGCGCCTGGGCTTGCCAACAGGGGTGGGGAGCGCACGAAATCCTCATCGAGATGAGTCTCATCGATCAAGGGGTTCTGAGCCCCCATCCCAACCCACAAGTTGATATCGACAACGTGCGTAATGCTCTATGGGAGGATTATAACTAATCGGTTCGTATTATCTGTCGGCGCATCGCAGAGTCGTTCGTTCTGGATAAAAAAACCGCTCAATAAGAACCAATCACTGGTGTATGGCTGATCACACGGTAAATTTCGACGTCGCATCCGAACCTGTTAAGGTCCCCACAGGAACACTTCTAAGCGAAGCTGCTCGAGATGCAGACGTTGAGATCAATCAACCCTGTGGGGGGCAGGGCCGCTGTGGGCGCTGTGCGGTGCGCGTCACAGAAGGGGATGTGCGCCGCCGCAGCAGCTTACGCCTCACTTCCCGAGATGTAGAACAAGGCTATACGTTAGCTTGCCAATCGATAGTCGAGGGGGATGTCAGCATTACTGTCCCTCCTCAAGAAAAAATCGAGCGCCGCCTGACTACCGATCGCACCGTTGCTGAAATCACCGTTCCAGATGGCTATGATCCTGAGAAAGCCCAGACCATCCAACGGGTTCGCCTGACTCTGTCTCCTCCGAGTATGGAAGACCAAACCGATGACTGGAGCCGCGTGCATGCCGCGCTTCGCAAGCAGAAAGACCTATCACAGGTAAGCATATCTCTGGATTTGCTAAAAAGCATAGGCGCGGTTCTCCGGGAAGGGGATTGGCAGGTGACCGCTTTGATCAACGCCGAGACTTGGGATTGTCCCGATTGCCCAGCGCAGCTACTGGATATCTTCCCCGGTCACTTGCCCGAGGATGCACCTCTATGGGGTGCAGCTGTTGATATCGGCACGACCACAGTGACGGTATGGTTGGTGGATTTGCTAACCGGGAAAGTGCGGGCTCAAGTCGCTGAGTACAACCAACAGATCTCGCGCGGCGAGGATGTGATTTCTCGCATCATCTATGCCAGTAAGAATGGTGGAGATCAAGTTTTGCAGGAATTGGTCTTGAACACCATCAACGAGCTGCTGGAGCGAGCTTGTAAACGCGTGCTCGCTGACCCCAAGGACATCTATAAAGTCACCATCTCCGGGAACAGCACGATGATGCACCTCTTTCTAGGTATCCCGGCTGCCAGCATTCGTCTTACCCCCTTCGTGACCAGCGTCAATCACATCCCTACACTAAAAGCTAATGATGTCGGTCTTGATGTCCATCCTGGAGCCAATGTCGACTGCTTGCCAGGTGTTGCCAGCTACGTTGGAGCGGACATCACCGCTGGAGTGCTGGCTTCTGGCATGATCGATACCGAGAAAATCACCCTATTCATGGATGTAGGCACCAACGGGGAAACAGTTTTGGGCTCCCATGATTGGTTGGTAACTTGCGCTTGTTCAGCAGGACCAGCCTTTGAGGGCGCGGGAGTGCTTCACGGTATGCGAGCTACCAAGGGTGCCATCGAAGAAGTCTGGATCAATGGAGAGACCTACGAGCCCACCTATCGCGTGATTGGAGGTATAAAACCGCGCGGTTTGTGCGGCAGCGGGCTAATTTCCTTGCTGGCTGAGATGTTCATTACAGGACTGGTGGATAAAGGAGGCAGTATCAACAAAACCCTGGATATCCCCAGAGTACGCCAAGGCGACCACGGAACCGAATATGTCATCGTTTGGGGTCCCGAAAGCGGACACGAGGAGGATATCGTGATCACCAACGTGGATATCGATAACTTGCTGCGCGCTAAAGCTGCTATTTACGCAGGGTTTACGGTGCTTGCGGAAAGCGTTGGGATTCCACTAGATAGCGTCGAGCAGGTGCTAATTGGCGGCTCGTTTGGGAAATACATCAATGTTGAAAAAGCCGTGGAGATCGGTCTGCTACCGGATATGTCTTGGGATCGCTTCCAATTTTTAGGGAACACTTCTGTCCAGGGCTCGTATTTAGCGTTGTTGGATCACACCAGACGTCAACGCATCTCCGACATCGCCGCTCGTATGACTTATATTGAACTCTCTGCTGACAACAAGTTCTACGATGCCTTTATGTCGGCGCTCTTTTTACCCCACACGAATCTATCCCTATTTCCAACCGTACGGAGTGCGATGCAAAAGTAAAGTGGTCGGGATGGTGCTCCAGGTGTGAGTATCATCTTGAGCGCAAATTTTTTGAAAGGAAGGCTACCTATGTATATGATTGGTGAAAATATTCACATCATCTCACAAAAAGTCAAGGACGCTCTCAAAGACCGTGATGCCAAGTTCTTCCAGGAATTGGCTGTAAACCAAGTTGAGGCCGGTGCTCAAGCGCTTGACGTCAACCTCGGTCCCCGCAAGAAAGACTGGGAGGAGGTCTTTCCTTGGATGGTGGAGACCATCGAGGCCGTTGTTGATGTCCCGTTGAGCTTCGACAGCACCAACATTATGGGCATTGAGGCTGGATTGAAGAAGGTCACCAAAGCCCAAGCGATCATCAATTCGACCTCTGCTGAGCCTGAAAGGCTCGAAAAGGTCCCTTTGCTAGCAAAGAAATACAACACCCGGTTGATCGCGCTGACCATGGGTAAGAGTGGAATTCCAGTAGGGGCAGACGAGCGCGTTAACATCGCGCTGGAGAAATTAATCCCACGAGCACTGGAGATCGACTTCCCAATTGAAGACCTAATCATCGATCCCTTGGTGTTGACAGTTTCCGGCTGCCAGGAGTACTGCCCCGAATGCATTGAAGCTGTGCGCACCCTGCAATATGCTTGGGACCCGCCACCGCCTATATCCGTAGGTCTTTCAAATGTATCCAACGCGGTACCTCATGAAAATCGAGACCTGATCAACCTAGTTTATTGCGTCATGCTGATGGGTGCAGGTCTAAAAATGATGATCGCCAACCCGCTTGATAAAGAACTTAAAGAGACTATTCGCGTCATCGAAGAGAGGGATGATAGCAGCTCATTGAACCGTTTGTATCTCAAACTCCACGACAAGGTCGAAAGTATGGATGAACTATCCATTGACGACGTCGACATGAGCGATCCACAGCAAGCCGCTGTCTGGAAGACGGTTCAAATCTTGCTCAACAAGGTCATCTACGCCGACTCTTATCTCGAACAGTAACTAACAGAGTCGTCCGTTGCCATTTTCCAGCGATCTGTGCTCGGGAGGACACTGATCTTGAGAAATCTCATTCGTTCTAAATAACGCTAACTCTTCACTGTTTCTGTTCACTATTTACCATTCACTGTTTGCTGAACACGGAGGCCACTATGCTGAAAGAACAAAAGGAAGTCGACATTGATGCGCTCTTGGCAAAGGCGAAAAAACCTTCGGCTGACGCCATGGAGCTGCATCCTTTTTACCGGGGAAAAGTGGAAACTGCTCTAAAGTGTGCTGTGCGCAGTTTCAACGATTTCGCCATCTGGTACACCCCTGGTGTGGCAGCCCCATGCCGGGATATTGAGGCTAATCCGGAAAAAGTTTACGAGCACACCAACAAATGGAACACAGTAGCCGTCATCAGCGACGGCACCCGGGTGCTTGGATTGGGGGACATCGGACCCAAAGCGGGATTGCCCGTCATGGAGGGTAAAGCTCTACTGTACAAATACTTGGGGGGGGTAGATGGTGTTCCTATCATGCTGGACACCAAAGATCCCGACAAGATCATCGAAACGGTCCTGATGCTTCAACCGGGATTTGGAGGAGTGAACTTGGAGGACATCTCACAGCCAAAATGCTTCCGCATCCTGGATACCTTACGGGAAAAAGCCGAGATTCCCATCTGGCACGACGATCAGCAGGGTACTGCAACAGTCACGTTGGCTGGTTTGATCAACGCCTTAAAAATCGTTGGTAAGCGCAAGGATGATGTGCGCATCGCTTTCATCGGCAGCGGCGCGTCCAATGTGGCTTGCTCCCGGTTAATCTTCGGATGGGGGGTGGACCCCAAAAAATGTTTCATGGTGGACAGCAAAGGAATCTTGGGCACCCACCGCCAAGATTTAGAGATGCGTAAAGCTCAATATGTGGACAAGTGGCGCTTGTGCCAGTCCACCAACGCTGAAGGTCGCCAGGGGGGCATCGCCGAAGCCATGGAAGGGGCAGATGTGGTTATCGCGCTCTCCAAACCCGGCCCCGGCACCATATTGCCCGAATGGGTCGAGGGTATGAATGATGACGCCATCCTGTTCGCCTGCGCTAATCCAGTGCCTGAGATTTGGCCTTGGGAAGCTAAAAAAGGAGGCGCTCGTATCATCGCAACCGGACGCTCGGATTTTCCCAACCAGGTCAACAACTCATTGGGTTTCCCTGGCATCTTCCGAGGAACGCTGGATGTGCGCGCCAGCACGATTACTGATGAGATGTGCTTCGCAGCATCCACAGCCCTGGCCGATCACATCGGGGAGGCACTGGATGAAGAGCATATATTACCTACGATGGATGATTGGGAGGTCTTCCCGCGAGAAGCCGCCGCAGTGGGCATGAAAGCCCAGGAGCAGGGTGTAGCCCGCATCAAGAAAAGCTACGATGAACTCTTCGAGCACGCCAGGAAAATCATCGGTCGTTCGCACCGCTTGACCGAAATTATGATGGAAAAAGATTTCATCGCTGAAGCTCCCGTTTAGGTTTCACATCCGGGATGTAAAACACTGAGGAAAACGTCGTCTGTGAATATATATTAGACGTGATGGAAACCCGTTTATTCCTTAAGCAGCTAAGCTGCACGCTTGGGGTGATGTACTCATTAGTTAATTTCCGCCCCGAATACTTCACAGCGACCTTACGAACGCTAATACGGAATACGAGGTGAATTATGTACGATCTTATCGTAGTAGGAGCCGGACCAGCTGGCCTGACCGCAACGATCTACGCCATCCGCAAACGGATCAACGTACTCATGGTCTCCAAAGATTTAGGGGGTAAGACCAATTACCGCCTCTCCCTTCCAGGAGTGGAGGAGGATTTTTACCAGGTCATTCGGGGTTTGGAGGTGGTCAATAAATTCAAAACTGAACTGGAATATTTAAATTTCGCCAGGCATATGGAACCCGTGGAAAAGGTTACCAAGGGTAATGGGGGCTTCAAGGTGAGAACCAAAGGCGGGGGGGTTCTTGAGACCAAAGCGGTGGTCATCGCTACAGGCGCAAAGCAAAAACTGATGCGCGTACCTGGTGAGAAGGAATTCATGATGAGGGGTTTGTGCTACTCAGCGCTGAGCTACGCGCCGCTGTTTATCGACAAGACCGCCACGGTCATCGGTGAAGGTGATCTAGCACTGCGCTCGGCAGGCGAATTAGCCACTGTCGCCAAACACGTAAACCTGATTGGACCAAGTGGAGAAATATTGGCAACCGATCTGGGCAAGAAACTTCTCAGAGAAGAGAACGTCAACGTACTGGAGGGCTACCGTGTCGTAAAAGTATTAGGCAGCGAGTTCGCCGAACGGCTGGTCGTCAAATCCCCAAGTGGTGAAGAAACAGAAGTCGCCGCTGACGGGGCATTCGTAGAATTAGACCTAGCCCCTAACTCAAACATGGTCGCTGATCTGGTCGATTTAGACGACCAGGGTCGCATCATAATCGATTGCTCCAACCGCACCAGTGTCCCCGGTATCTTCGCGGCCGGCGACGTTACCACCACATTCGCCGAGCAGGTTTTGATCTCCGTAGGTGAGGGTGCCAAGGCTGCCCTGAGCGCTTACGAATACTTGCTCCCCGTTTTGTAAAAGATCTCAATAACTTTTCCAAAACATTAGCAGGGGCTTTATGGCATCGAAAGTTGCCAAAAAGCCCTTGCTTTGTATTTAATAGACATTTCAGATCGCCTTTGGCGACAGAATTCCCTTGAAATATATGATATATATCACTTGTATACTCTAAATTCTCCTCATAATATATTAGGCGAGTAATTATGAAGCAAATCATCGAACTCAAGGAGAAAAAAGTAAATGTTTACCCCGGGACGCCGCTGGCAACCCCCCTATTACCCCTTCAAAAGAGAACCTTTTGGACGCCGTCTGCTAGCTGGAGTCGAGCGGGCCGTAAAAGGTCCCCTATTCGGCTGCCGAATGTGCGGCAACTGCCTGCTGCAGGAAACTGCTTTTATTTGTCCTATGGAGTGCCCTAAGGGT
>JASFVL010000446.1:0-3829 GCA_050049875.1 Anaerolineales bacterium | reverse complement strand
TGGTCTCTGTGGGAAACAACCCCCGAACTGGGGGAATCTTTTATACCGTCCCCCATGCCGACCCATTCGATGGAAAACTGTCTTTTGTACATGGAGCAATTCCATCTCGAACCGAGATTCTACGCACATTGCCCAAAACGATGAAAGCTGGTGAAGGGAACTACATAGAGCACAACAAAGTGCACGAGTTGCACTGCACCTGGCTGAAAGTACACACAGATCCCACAACTCCTGTCCACACCGATGGCGAAGTGTTAGACGAGGCTGTCAAGGATTTAGAATACCAAGTTCACCCCGAGCGAATACCAATTCTACTTTGATGGATGCAATAAAGGGATTGATTGAGCACAGCCCTCCCGATACCACAATCACACTTCTTTGAACTTGATCTGGGAATATTCATCTATTGATGGAAAAAGAGCAATCGAACCAATCCCAATCGCCTCGTTGGCAATGGACAACCCGCTTGATGCGGGTTTTTTTTCAGCTTCTCTATCACCAATTCGCTTGGTTGTACGATTGGGTTGCTTTTACAGTTTCCCTCGGCCAATGGAACGATTGGGTTTCAAGCGTGCTCCCCTACCTCAAGCCATCGCTAACTCTGGAACTAGGTCCTGGTCGAGGTCATTTACAAATCAGCCTCTCAAAACGCAGCATCGCTGTCTATGGTTTGGAGGAAAGCAGCCAAATGGCCAGAGCGACGTACAATCGACTCAATAGCCATGGATTCCCAGCAAGCATCGCTCGTGGCTGTGCACAACAGATTCCTTTTGCCTCTGGTGCCTTTCCACAGGTCGTCAGCACCTTTCCTTCCGAATATATCCTAGAAAGGCGAACTATCAAAGAGGTCTATCGCATTCTCCTGCCGGGAGGAACTTTTGTGATCCTGCCGATGGTTTGGATTACCGGTAAATGTTGTTTGGACCAGATAGCAGCCTGGTTGTTCCGCATCACCGGCCAATCCGGTGATTGGCAGGACAATCTCCTGGAACCATTCCAACAAGTTGGTTTTCTCACCCGGATAGAATGGGTGAAAGAATCCCGTTGGACCTTGGTTATCATCTTGGCAGTGAAATCAATGTAGTTGATACAGAATTCCACAAGGAATTTTCAGAGAAGTTGCGCAGTTGGGGAGGTATGGGGGGATTGGGTGAGTGTTGACCACGCAAATTCCCTCACCCTTGAACTGCGTAAGCCCTACCTCATTGGTCTGTTTAAACATTCTGGGTTTCACTTTCGGAATTCTTGTTGTAAAATCTAGTTATGGAAGTACATATCGCCGTCTCGAAGATAAAAAAATATGCAACCTCAACCAGTGGAGATACAGTTGAGGTAGTTGAAAGACCTAATGGGGGAGTCTCGGTCGTACTAGCTGATGGACAAAGTTCAGGCAAAGGGGCTAAGTGGGTCTCCTCCTTCGTCACCCGCAAGGTGATATCATTACTAGCAGAGGGCGTTCGGGACGGGGCAGCTGCTCGAGCTGCATCCGACGCTCTCTATACCGAGCGGGGTGGAAAAGTGTCCGCAACCCTGAATATCCTCTCGGCTGATTTGCAAACTGGAACTCTCGTCATAACCCGCAACAATCCTGCTCCAATTATGCTTGCCCGCGCGGATGAGATAACAGTCCTCAGCGCGGATTGTAAACCAATCGGTATCTACAAGGACACTCGCCCTATAATCACAGAGGTGGCTCTCGAATTGGATTTACTCGTAGTCATGTACACCGATGGATTAGTGCACGCTGGATCACGTTATGGTCAATCTATGGAAGTGAATACATGCTTGCAAGCTCTCCTGGAGGAACAAAGTGATCCAAGCGCCCAAGATATAGCAGATTTGCTTCTAGAACACGCACTAAAATTGGATCAGGGTCGTCCGTCGGATGATATAAGTGTTGTTGCTTTGAGGGTGGTCTCTGGAATCGGTGATCTAATTCGACGAATGACAGTGAGGCTGCCTTTAAACCCTCTTGGACAATGAGCGTTAGCTTAAGCTCGCGTTTGGCGAGACAATTGCGCGCCAGCTGGCGGGATACCTGGGTTTTAATCCGGGAATTTGCTTGGCCCCTGCTGATCTTCCTGATCGCAGTTTCGGGCGGTGGGATGTTATATTACAGTTTAGCAGAATTCGCGGGGGAGCCTGTGGGGAATCCCATCAAAGCAGCCTACCATGTATTGGGTCTTGCCTTCTTGCAACCGGTCGTCGATTTCCCTCAAACTTGGTATCTGCAGCTATTTTATTTTCTAATGCCAGTGGTTGGTATCGCGATCCTAGCACAGGGCGTAGCAGACTTTGGAGTCTTACTTTTCAATCGTAGAGCTCGAGGGAAGGAATGGGAAATGGCTGTTGCTTCTACATATAAAAATCATATCGTTTTAGTAGGATTAGGCCACCTGGGTTTTCGTGTGGCTCAAAATCTGTGGGAGATGGACCAGGAAATCGTTGTTATCGAGTTGGATCCCACATCTGACCTGATCGCTGCCGCACACTCAATGGATATACCTGTCATCACCGATGATGCCACGAGAGAGGCTGCCCTCGAGGGAGCAGGTATCCGAACAGCGCGCGCTTTATTAGTATTAACCCAAAACGATAGTTTAAACCTCCAAATTGCACTCAAAGCCAAGAACTTGAACCCAGATATCCAAGTTGTGGTACGAATTTTTGATGATAACTTTGCTATGTCTCTCCAGGATCAATTTGGTTTTAGGGCTTTCAGTTCCACAGGAACTGCCGCTCCTATTTTTGCTTCTGCTGCAGCAAATGTCGACATGACCCGACCGATTACAGTGGAGGGAGAGGCACTTTGTCTCGCGAAGTTGCAGATTGGCTCAACCTCGAATATATCCGGTCTGCGTGTTGAAGATATTGAAGCTCAGTTTAATGTAAGTGTCGTCCTCCTGCGTAGCAGCGATCAACCCGCAGATTATCACCCCCCTCCAAATCGCATACTCGCAATAGGGGATACAATGGCTATCTTGGGAGGGACCAGTGATATTAGCATATTGGCTAATAAGAATAATTTTATAGGTTAAATATGAAATCTGGGAGTCTGAAGATAGGTGTGGTTGGAGTATGCGGCTCCGGCAAATCAACCTTGATTAAACTTCTGGAGCCACATGGGTATCATGCCCAACAAATCGCGCAAGAGCATTCCTACGTACCCGAAATGTGGCAGCGATTGTCTCCACCCGATGTTCTCATCTACCTAGAAGCCTCCTATCCAGCTACCGTAGAACGCAAATTATTCAACTGGACAGACACAGAATATAAAGTGCAGTTACAACGCTTACAACATGCAAAAAAGCATGCTGACTTGCGATTAGTAACGGATGATCTAACGCCTCAGGAAGTGCTTGATAAGGTGTTGAGCTATCTCGAGTCTTAATAACCTTAGCTGGGTAGTCAAAAATATCGTCGCTTGATCCATTTGCTGAGATTAGGACATCCATCGCAGATAATAAGCTTCATTTCCATCAACAAACCATGACGTTGGACAAGCAAACGTTTCAAGAGTATAATCTCTTACTGCCAGCCAGCGGCTGGCATTTCTATGCAAAGAAACACCCTGATGATCAACAGCGTGACCACTTTGACATCTAATCCCCTTATCGATCAGGAGACCGAAAGGACATTATGAAACAATATCAGCGTTGGTTAATTCCTATCCTAATCATCCTCATCATAGCTATTTGGGTGGATTTACCCTCTAACCCTGGTATTCGCCTAGGAGACATCAATCGTGAAATTGAAACTCGATTGGGTTTAGACTTGGTTGGAGGTGTGCAAGCTCTCTTAGAAGCTGACCTACCTCCCGAAACAGAGG
>JASFVL010000445.1:0-3835 GCA_050049875.1 Anaerolineales bacterium | reverse complement strand
CTGGCAACCCGCGGGGCGGTAAGACGACGGGCTGGGCGACCGGATCTGTGGATTTATCCAGCTACATTGGTGAGATCATCACGGTATCCTTCCAGAATCACAACACCACAGATAACACCTACAACACCTACACCTATTTGGACGAGGTCGAGATTGTGATCGAGGATTGAGTTTGGTATTCGTGCAGTAGGGTTTTAGAGTTGCTATGGCCGCCTTTGGACGGGGCACCTGGTTGCAGACTTTCTCGTCCAAGGCGGCCCTGTTTTCCTTGGTCGTTCAGCTTCTAACTCAAACGATTCTTGATCTCCTCTTTGATGTATTGGAAATATTTTCGAACTGTCATCAGCTTAGTGATTAGTGGATTGGCTATCTACCTATCACTTCGCTACGTTGAACTGACTCAAGTCATCAAGTCCCTTTCAGGGACAGATTTGAAGTATGTCTGGCTTGCATTGGGCAGCGTGGCCACCAACACCTTGCTTAAGGCTATTCGTTGGCAGATGCTGCTCGGTAAAAGAAAATTCCAAGTGGGGTTTTCTCAAATGATGATGTCGCTTTTATCCGGTCAAATGCTTAATACCTTGTTTCCTGCCCGTTTTGGTGATCTCAGTCGCGCCTATTTCGTGGGGGAGTCAGGCATTGGAAGTTTCTATGTTTTGGGCACTGTCGCTTTTGAGAAGGCTCTTGATGTAATAGCTTACACATTATTGTTTGTCATTTTCGTTCTTTGGTTTCCATTGCCCAATTGGGTTAGTCGTCCGCTTCCCATTTCAATCCTCATTTCCCTTGGGTTGCTGATCCTCATAATAATTATGGTTAAGCAGCAAGGCTGGTTGATCAAAAAATTCTTCAGGTCTATTGATCGCCTGCCTCCTGATATGAAATTCAAACTCAAACAGTATTTTTTGGATGTTTTATCGAGTATTAACATCATAGATAGACGCTCACTGTTAACCAAGCTTGTATTAATTACTTCATTGGTATGGGCTACCGCGGTATTGAACAATCATTTAGCTCTATTTGCGTTTGGTATTTCTCTTCCTCTTACCACCTCCATGTTGTTGTTAATCAGTCTTCAAATAGGGATATCCCTATCATCGATACCTGGAAATATCGGCATATTTGAATACACATGCATCCTCGTGCTGACTTTTGCAGGTGTCAGCCGCGAACTAGCACTTAGTTATGGTATTTTGCTTCATGCTATTGTTATGATTCCTTCCACTTTTTTGGGCTTGATATCTTTTCTCTACATGTCGATAGCGAACAAAAGGGAGGGATCATACAAAATCGCGACAAAATAGGGCTCCTCAATTTCGTTTCAACATTGATCCCACCAGGGTTTTCCCCTTGAATGCGATCGAGATACTAGGCGTTAATGTATCTTGTTTGAGCATTACGGAGATCCTAGATCGTGTCCTCTTATGGTCCAAACAAGAGAAAGTACACGCGATCTATTACGTGAACGCGCACTGTTTAAATATAGCCACGCGAGATCATGCTTATCGCACAATCCTAAATTCGGGCGATCTTGTCTACCCTGACGGTATTAGTGTGGTATGGGCGAGCCGTTTATTGGGAGGTTGCCGGCTTGAGAAGATCACCGGTCGTGACTGGATCGATGATTTCTGCACCATGGCAAAAGAGAACGGTATCAAAATTTACATGCTTGGGGGCAAGTTGAGTATAGCTCAAAAAGCGTGGGAAAATCTTCTCAATAAGACACCGCGATTAAAAATTGTTGGCTCTCACAACGGATATCTCAGTGGCGAAGAGACAAAAGATATTATTGCGGAGATCAACGCGAAAAGACCTGATGTTCTGCTTGTTGGGATGGGCACACCCCTTCAAGAGAAATGGATCCATGATAATAGGAATCGACTGAGGGTTCCGGTTTGTTGGGCGGTGGGTGCGATGTTCGATACTGTGGCGGGTGCAGAGCCACCCGTGCCTCCTTGGATGAACGCTTTAGCGTTAGAGTGGCTGTGGAGGCTGCTCCAGGATCCGGTTGGTAAATGGAGAAGGTATTTAATTGGCAATCCGCTTTTTGTCTATCGACTCTTGCGCCAAAAGTCTCGTGCTACCAGAAAATAGTCCCTACACTTGGTTTTGGACCGGGTCATATCTTTGGATCAACCGACCGTGTGGATGAATTTGTTGCCCGGGATGAGACATGTGGTCTTGGGTTTTGTTACAGTCGTAGGGGTAGTCAGATACTATTGAAATGGAGACAAATCAAATGGACAAGCAACCCATAGCATCATTGGGGGGGAAGTTCAAGCTCTTGATTGCAGTAGTGACATTGGGCTTATTGCTCTCTTCGATATGGCTGAGTAGGCACTTCATCTCCTACCATGGGAAGGGTGTTTTTCAAGTGATGGAGGCGCAAGCGGAGCAGGGGGCTGATGAATATTTCCTCTATTCACCCATTATCCTCAAGGGATACCCAGCGGAGACCGTGTTTGGCATGGTCATGGACAACATTCGCGAAGGCAATCGGCTGGATCTGGTGGTCGCAACGGACACGAAATGGACACGCGCGGCGGATGTGGCCTGGTCCGACGTGGAGCCAAATGAGGGCCAGCGGGATTGGAGCGTATTGGACGATACGATCACTCAATGGCAAAGTGCCCTCAAAAACGGCTTGACCAATATCGTCGTTGTGGACAGCACCCCCTCATGGGCGCAAAAGGTCCCTGGCTATTTTTGTGGCCCGATCAAGCAGAATAAATTTGGGGCTTTCGCTGATTTCATGTATGAACTTGTAGATCGTTATAGTGAATATCCTTATCATATTAAGTATTGGGAAATCTGGAACGAGCCGGATGTTGATCCCACAGAAGTTAAACCGGATAGCATTTATGGCTGTTGGGGGGATAAAAGCGATCCCAACTATGGCGGTGGATACTACGCTGAAATGCTCAAGGTTGTGTATCCCAAAATCAAGGCTGCTGATCCCACAGCCAAAGTGCTTGTGGGTGGATTGCTGCTGGATTGCGATCCGAATAACCCGCCAAGCGGAAAGGACTGCACCCCCGCCAAGTTCTTAGAAGGCATTCTGAAGAACGGTGGCGCTCCCTACTTTGATGGGGTAAGTTTTCACGCTTACGAGTATTATGCAGGCACGTTGGGCGAGTACAGCAACAATAACTGGAACAGCACCTGGAACACCACCGGTCCCGTTGTGATCGCAAAGACCCAATTCCTCAAAAGTGTGCAACAAAAATATCAAGTTTCAGACAAGTTTCTGATTAACACCGAAGGCGCGCTGCTGTGTGGCGCTTGTGTGGATGACGCTGGATTTGAGACTACCAAGGCTTACTACATCGCGCAATCTTACGCCACTGCGATTGCACAAGGTCTTGAAGGCAACTTGTGGTACAGTTTTTCCGGTTCTGGATGGCAAAACACGGGGATTATCGATTCCGGCGGCAATCCTCTTCCTGGGTATGATGCTTATAAGTTCGCCGCGCGTGAGTTGATTGCTACCCAATTGCTTGGCGAGATTGAAGAATATCCCGGGGTGATGGGCTATGAGTTTGTTGGAGAGGAGATCCGCTTATGGGTGATTTGGTCGTATGATGGTGAGGAGCACACTATTCAGCTGCCCGGGGCTCCGGAGGCGGTGTACAATGTGTTTGGTGAAGCGCAGCCCATAACCCAGGATATGAACATCGACCTGGTCCCCACTTATATCGAATGGTCCCTCTCTCCTGTCAATGATTAATTGGTACGGTTTGGCGGCCAACTTTCTTTGGATTTTCGCATTGGCCCTAGCGATGGCATCCTTGAGTTTCGCGTATTGGGAGGCAAGTTCACGTAAGGTGAAACTAAG
>JASFVL010000444.1:0-3838 GCA_050049875.1 Anaerolineales bacterium | reverse complement strand
GAATCGTTGCTCGCAAGTGCGATTAATGGGTTGGGAAATTACCCAGTTCAGCAGAAAATGAAGGCATCAAGTGAGTAATTCTCGCCTACACCACCCTCCTTTCACATCAAACGATGTAAACTCTAAGATAGATATATAAAGATCAAAAATGATTGACAATATTTTCATCGTCTTGGTGAATTGGAACCTAAAAGAAGACACTCTAGATTGTGTAGATTCGCTATTAAAAGCTGGAATTCTTTCGAGCAGGATTATCGTTGTCGATCAGGGTTCCACAGATGGATCAGTTGAGGAAATCACAGGGCGCTATAACTCAACAATCCAAATTATCGAAAACAAACAAAACCTTGGCTATGCCGATGGAGTCAATCGTGGGGCAATCCGCGCATTGGATTTGGGTGCCGAGTGGGTGATGGTCATGAATAACGATACAACCGTCTCTCCGACACTCTTCGAAGAATTAGCCAAGACAGCAAATCAAAACCCACAAGTTTCAATCTTCGGCCCGATGATCTTATATCATCACGATCCAGATCGAATCTGGTTTCTGGGGGATCGTCTAATCCCTGGCACATTGATCACTTATAGTTTGTATAAAGATAAAATCCCACCTGATAAAATCCCCAATATACTATCAGTAGATTTTATCAGTGGTTGTGGTATGATGATCCGGTCTGATATCTTTCGAAAGGTGGGGCATTTTGATACTTCCTTCTTCATGTACGGGGAGGAGGTTGATTTTTGCCAGCGAGTTCGACAGTCGGGGTACAAACTGGCAAGTGTACCAAATGCGAAAATGTGGCATAAAGTATCCCTCAGTGCCAACCAAGATCGCCTGAAATCAAGATATTACCGCATTCGTAATCAAATTTGGATCTACAGAAAATACGCTTCTTTTCCCCAACTGCTAATCATGTTTATCTTTTCTATAGTCAGAAGTATTTGGCTGGGGTTAAAGGATCTATCTTTTCGTCGAACTCCGTTAATAAGACCACTAATTAGGGGGTGGCATGAGGGTTGGTTAAAAGGATTCGAAAAAAACAATAGTCAATTATAGATCAATAGAGCATATTGCTGTATGGAAACCGTCTCCTGCAATTACTGCGCTAGCAGTGAATATTCGATTGTCTATCAATTACATGATCTGCTTTTGGATAGGCAAGATAGCAAAGCTACCTTCGTAAAATGTGCACGTTGTAGCCTCTTGTACCAAAATCCACGTCCAACTCCTGCCGAGATGGAGACGCATTATCCTCCCGAGTACGAATCATACACCCATACCATCAATAGAAAAGAACTGTCCCTTCTGCAAAGGAAAGTTTACCAATATGGTATCAACAAGAGATCACGATACGTCCTCCGTCATAAATCTGGTGGGCATCTTTTAGATGTGGGTTGCTCAACTGGTTTGTTCTTGCACGGAATGCAGCAGTACTCAAATTGGGAGCTGACGGGCGTGGAGATTAATCCCTTTGCTGCAGAAATCGCCCAAAAACAGTACAATTTAGACATACATGTGGGTACTCTTGAGCAGGCTCAGTTCTCTGATAAATCTTTCGATGCAATTGCGCTTTGGGATGTCTTTGAACACCTTCATAATCCTTCAGGTAGTTTAATTGAGATACATCGAGTATTGAAGGATGACGGTATCCTTATCGTACGTGTGCCAAATCTCGACAGTTGGGATGCTAAGTTATTTGGGAGATACTGGGCAGGATTGGACGCTCCTCGCCACCTCTATGTGTTCAATAGAGATCTGCTCACAAAGATCTTTGATAAGTGTGGTTTCAGGGTAAAGGAGATGGATTCCAATATCGGAAGCTACCCAACATTTGTCTTAAGCTTACGATTTTGGATGGTTGCCAAAAACGTGCAATCTAATCTGGCGGATAAGATCATTAATATCCTCTACCACCCGATAGCTCGATTGATCACATCGCCACTTTTCTACATTTATGGATTTGGTTCTCGAGGGCCTCTGATTGTCGCAACAGCCGTTAAATCGAAGGTAGGGATTGATGCTAGAGATACGTCATAAGAATTCAACCCGGAGATCATACAACGATATTTACCTGGACGAGGGCATATTGCTGCGCGATTCTTTTTATCAGTGGATCCTAGATCAACTTAATCCTCTCCCAGGTCGAATCGTGTTGGATATCTCTTGCGGTCGAGGCAGATTAGTAACCTTGGCTCAATCTGGCGGCTTTAAAGCATACGGCATAGACTTCGCAATATCGGGTGTTAGGCAAGGTCAAAATGATTCACCTCAATCCGGATGGATTGTTGGGGATGGAGAAGCTCTCCCATTAGCTGACAACAGCATCGACTACATAACCCATATTGGTTCTTTGGAACATTATCTAAATCCTCTAGCCGGCGCTAAAGAGATTCATCGAACCCTCAAACAGGATGGCAGGGCTTGTATTTTGCTTCCTAATGCTTATGGATTGCTAGGAAACATTTTACATGTATGGCGGTTCGGCGAGATATTTGATGATGGGCAACCCCTTCAACGCTATGCTACCCGCCAAACCTGGGAGACACTCTTGAACAAAGCGGGGTTAAAGATCATAAAAATAATTGGGTATGGAGAAATTGAACCCCCCCGAGATCTTCAAAACTTGGGATGGTATCTTAGCCATCCTCGAAAAATACTCCGGTTCCTCTTCACTCGATTTATCCCCCTAAATTTATCTAACCATTTCGTTTTTATTTGCACTCGTGACACAACTACCGAAGCCAAACCGAATCATTGAAAGGTTAAAGGCTAAAAGTCCTTCCTGGATACGGAAGCTGATTATTATAGTAACCGGATTGGCTTCCATTAGCATTCTGTTCTATCTCGTTTACCAACAAAGAGACATTCTACTAGCTTATGAATGGGATATCCAATTTGGTTATTTGTTTTTGTCTTTTATCGTCTACAGCGGAAATTTGTTCCTTGCTATCTTAGTATGGGCACGGATCATGGACTCGCTTGGGGGGCAAACCATATTCCTAAAGCATTTCACTTATTTCACTCTATCAAACGCCGCGAAGAGGCTGCCAGGAACGATTTGGTATATCGCAAGCCGATCCCAATTATATAAGACGGAAGGTATCCCCTATAGACTCACTTCGCTTGGAAGTGGCATTGAGTTTGTGATTGCCTTATTAACGTCAATCCTAATCAGCCTATTATTTGCGTTTCAAATCGTCATGGATTATCAATATGGATTGATAGGATTGATCGGGTTGATGATAGTGGGAATCTTTCTCTTACAACCGAAAGTTTTAAGATGGGTGATATCGAAATTTAATATTAATTCCCATACTTATCAGTACAGAAAATTAATTCAATGGGCTTTGGTATATCTCTTGGCATGGGCATTTGCAGGCACAATGATCTTCTGCCTTGGTAATGCAATCACTAGGATTGATATCAATCAGCTTTTATATATAATTGGCAGCTTGGGGATAGTAAATGTTGTTTCTTCTGCCTTGCTATTCGCACCTAGCAATTTAGGCATCACAGAAGTGGGGATGAGTTTATTATTAGCCAGGATCATGCCAGCACCGATCGCCGTAATCCTTGCTGTTGCTGTTCGAATAATGGTGACACTTTATGATCTAATCTGGGCAGGTGTGAGTTCATTGATTATTTCAGGCTTTAAAACAGCCGATTAACCCAAAAGTATTAGGCACATTATCTGATGTTGTTGTTTGTGAATGCGTTAATTTTATCCATCCTCCGAAAATACTACGAATGAGTTATTGAAATCCGCGTGGGTTCCAGTAAAATTATCATACGTATAATCCAATCAAAATCCTTTTAATAATCCTGTAGGAGGATAAA
>JASFVL010000092.1:0-11976 GCA_050049875.1 Anaerolineales bacterium | reverse complement strand
AAGGTCGATCAATAGTTTTAACATATAACATTAAAAATTTCGATTTATTCCCTTGGTCACCAATCTACAAAGCAATCAAATTACAATATATAACATTCCGTCTAATCTACAAGTTAAGTCTAAACCATAGAATAATCCCTTCAATTTACAATCGTGCAATAAAAGAACATAATCCCTCTATCCTTCATTCACATTTTGGTCACCAAGGTTGGTATGATATCCCGTTAGCTCAGAAACATAATCTCAAACAGATTGTAACCTTCTATGGGCTCGACGTCACCTTGATACCCCAATCACAAAAATGGCAAAAACGCTATCTGGATTTATTTGAACATGCCAATCTGATTTTATGTGAAGGGCCTCACATGGCTCAAGAAATCATCGCCCTCGGTTGTCCTTCAAGTAAAGTGAAAATTCAGCGATTAGGAGTAGATGTAAATGGTATTCCCTATAAATCTAGGAAATTAACTCCAAACGAGTCATTTAAAATCCTTATAGCAAGCTCATTTCGAGAAAAGAAGGGGATTCCTTACGCCCTCCGTGCAATCGGCGAACTAAAATCTATATTCCCCAATCTCCTCGTAACGATCATTGGCGATGCAACTTCTGGTAAAAAAACGATAGTCGAGAAAGAAAGGATTCTTAATACAATTAATCAATACGAATTACAATCAATTATTACACTAAGAGGTTTTCAACCACACAATGTGTTAATGGAAGAAGCGTATAAACATCACGTATTTCTATCACCTAGTGTTACTGCATCAGACGGCGATACAGAGGGAGGAGCTCCTGTTTCAATTATTGAGATGGCTGCTTCAGGAATTCCGATTATTAGCACGAATCACTGTGATATTCCTAATGTCATAAAACATAATGTCACCGGTCTTTTGTCCAATGAGCGTGATATAGAGGGATTGGTCAAAAATCTTAAATGGTTAATTGAAAATCTTGATAAATGGGAAGGCATCACTAGAAAAGCCCGTTTACACATAGAAAAGTATTTCGATGTTTATAAACAATCCCAAAAACTCGGTGATATATACAGTCAAGTTATTTCGAGCAAATCTAATTAGGTTTAATAATGGAAAGCACTGTAATAAACCTAAATGAGAGAAGAAAAAAAATCACAAGTGCCCATATTATCAGACCATTATTTCTTAAACCTAAAGCACTGATATTCTATACAATATACGCACTTGCATTCTTACTGAGTGGGATAATAACAATTTTGACATTCGGGATCATCCCATATCGGATGGGGGCAACATCATTTCTTATTATCCCTCTAATATTCAGATATGGTTTAAGAATAAACAGGGTTACTATCATTTTCTTTATGTTGGTGATTGTCGTCTTCATATCAGGAATCATCAACAACTCATCAATAACTAATACAATACTATTCTTAAGAATCCCGGTTTTTTCTTACCTCATATTCTATCTGGTTGAGATCTTCATTCGTCCCAACAATATCCATAAAATTATTAAGCTAAGCCTCTGGGTAGGTATCATTCAACTACCACTTATCGCAATTGAACAATTACTTTACAAACAGCTCCCAACACGTGTACTATCCAGAGTAATCTTGGGTGATTTTGACTTTGGTTCGTTTAATTTTAAGGGGGACGCAGCAATGGGGTTCTTTCTAACCTTACTCGTTATTTTTTTGTTATTCGATAAAAACCGAAATTATATTGTTCGAAATAAGTGGCTTTACGTTGTATGGTTTACACTTACAGTCTTCTTAGCCAATGCAGAAATGGTTAAGCTAATCATCCTTATGGTATGGGGTATATATATCCTAAGATATCTCAATCCGAAGGTCCTTCTCTCTGCTATATTCGCCTTTACAGTCATAATAGGGATCTTATCGTCATTAGGTTTATTTGCAGAAATATATACTGTTTTCATAAACACTGTCACAAGTGGCGTTAGATTCGACGCTGCAAAACAGGAAGAGTTCCTTTCTGGAGGGTATGGAAGGCGATCTGCTATTGCATATTATTTGAGCCACGACATAACATGGTTTGGAGACGGACCAGGGAAGTACTACAATGTATTGTCTAAGACTTTTACAAGAGGAAATATCGGTCATATTTTTACTTTTTATTCCGAAGTCGGTCTCATTGGATGGCTTCTGAGTATAGCTATCTTCTTTTTGATTGCGTTTCCTATTCATAAGAAGAAAGCTAGAGTTACAATGGTGGCAATATTAATATTTATTAGTGTCCAAATATTGGGCTTTACAACACAAATTTTAAATGATATCAGCGTGTTTCTTATTTACTGTATTATTGCTAAGAGTTACCTAATTCACCCACGAAAACAAATAGGAATCTTGGGGAGCGCATAATGAAACAAGTACTTCTGTGTATGCGCTTGTCCAATTAAAGCCTTCCTATTTATGCAATAGAAACAGCCTGATCAACACAGTAATAAAGCACGTTTAAAACCATGATGAAAAATGTACTTATTGCTCATCAATCTACCATTCCCCACTACCGAGTTCCATTCTATAACACACTCGAACGTTTAAGACCTTCATCTTGGCGATTTGATGTAGTTTTTGATCCTCTTGAAATCAAAAAAAAACATCTCTTTAAAGAGTCAACTGATCCAAGAAATTTCCAATTCCCAATTCTTTCAGTAAAAACTTTATCTTTCAAAATTAATGGTAAAACAATTAGGTATCAAACATTTTGGAGAGAATCGGGAAAATATGATCTGATCGTTGTTGGAAATTCTATGAATAATTTAGCGTATCCCCTCTGCCAACTACACCAACTAAGAGGGGTAAATTTTGCATACTGGGGACATGGGAAACATCGCAGCATTCGAAACCCCTCATTATTTAAACGTGTGACAGAGAAAATAAAAATAACCCTAGCACGAAGAGCAGACTTATTCTTCGCCTATACAAAGGGTGTTAAGGATTACGTAGAGAAACAAGGTTTATCTCCAGACAAAGTAATATCATTGAACAATACTATCGATATTATTGAGCAACGTAAAGCTTTTAACTCATATCTTCCAGAGAGAAAGAAGATGAGAAAGCAACTCCAAATCGAGGGGAAAAATGTGTTGTTATTTGTAGGTCGATTTAACAAAGCTAAACGAATAGAATTTCTTTTAGAGGCCTTTTCGATACTCCAGCAAAACGATCCAAGCTTCCATTTAATATTAGTTGGATCTGGTGGAGACGAATATATAAATACCTCAACAAAGTATATAACTTATATGGGAGCAATTACTGATTTGGATCGTCTCGCACCTATTTACATTGCAAGTGATGTGTATGTCTATCCTGGATTAGTGGGATTAGGTCCGTTACAAGCAATGTGCTATGATCTACCAATAATAACAATTGATGCAGATTCGCATAAACCTGAAATCGAATATCTGTCACTAAAGAATTCCATAATACTGCCAAATTCAACCAATCCAGAAATATATGCTCAAGCGCTTATAAATTTATTCCAAGATACCGATCGTCTGAATAAGTTAAAAACAGGAATTTGGTCGAGCATTAAACACTTAACTATTGAAGAAATGGCGCGAAATTTTATCCTGGGAGTAAACCTAGCCCTCAACAAATAGCAAAGAAAAACATTTAAATTCATACATTATTAGAGTAATCCAATTGATGAAAGAAACCAATCATATTAGTCCTGAAATAAAATACAAACGATTTGCTCCGATACTGGTAGTAGGTTCGGCTCGCTCCGGTACAACATTGATAGGAAGAATCCTCAATCGTTTGCCAGATGTATTTGCACCTGGAGAGAGTCACTTCTTTGAGGATATTTGGTCTCGCCGGCATGAATTAGGTGACTTGAATAATCAGTTATCATCAAGAAAAGCCATCGAGCGAATGTTGACAGTTTATGGTCGTTATAATTTCCACCAGACTCAGGAAATCATTGATGTTGAGCTTGATTTAACTGAATTAACACAACAAGTACAACAATTGGACAATAGTTATGCTGCCTTATACTATGTGTTTTTGACGAATCTGGCTCAATCACAAAAAAAGACACGAATATGTGATGACACACCCAAGCATCTATACTATCTCAATACTGTGTTTGACTGGTATCCCAAAACTAAGGTGATTGCTTGTGTACGTGATCCGCGCGATTTTTTGTGCTCATATAAGAATTATTGGCAACGATCAGAAGACAGTGCTCGAATAAAGGCACTTTACCATCCAATAACAATTTCACTACTTTGGCGTAGTTCCTATAAACTCCTAACGAAATTTATGGAAAGATATAATCAAGATCAGCTTTTGGTAGTCCGTTATGAGGATTTGGTCAATAAATCGCAGGATGAGGTAAAACGCATTTGTGATTTTTTGAATGTTGAGTATAATGATGATCTTCTTTTAATTGACTCCCAGAACAGTTCATTTTTATCAGCGGTGGAACAAGCTAATGGAATATTTAGTACATCAGTTGGACGATGGCGATACGATTTAAAATCACATGAAATATGGTGGCTTCAGCAATTGGTGGGTTCTACGATGCATCAATACGGATATGATGATACACCAGTGAAACCCTCATGGTTTTATGTTTTCGGAACTCTGTTAAACATGCCTGTAAGATTTGCTGTCGCTCTATACTCAAATAAAGAGAAGCGCGGTCCAATCTTAAGATATTTATTACGTCGAGTACAACCATTTTTTTACCGTTGAATCTTTGAGGTATAGCACTCGTCACAATCACCATATTTTCGTTTTAATCAAATCGCTCCTTTCTAAGCTGCTCCACTGGTTGGTTGCGAGAAAAAAGTTCCCCCACAAAAATATTGTTGTGATAAATATCCTCTTGACAATGATTGCAAGCCTTGGTCCAGGGAATTACTTCATGATTAATTTACCCCCTTAAAACAATGGATAAAACAAGAGATATGATACGAACATTAGCAAACAAATTCTCAATGAGATCAAGAAAAAACAGGGGAAGACTATTTATTCGTTATATGAAACCATCGCCGCAAGACAAAATTCTTGATCTAGGATCCGGAACGGGATCCCATTTATCTAGTATTATCCCTTATCGAGAAAATATTTTCATTGCTGATATAAACCAAAATCAATTAGATTATGGTAAGCAAAAATATGGTTATAAACCAGTACAAATAAAAGAATCTGGGAGGTTGCCATTTTCCGATCACTTTTTTGATATCGTTTTTTGTTCTTCAGTTATTGAACATGTGACCGTACCGAAAAATGAGGTCTATAAATATAGGACCCATAATACATTCTTTAGGGTTTCTATACAGAGTCAGCTGGCATTCGCTAATGAGATTCAAAGAATTGGAAAGAATTATTTCGTCCAGACGCCTAATAAATATTTCCTTATTGAAAGTCACACATGGATGCCATTATTATTTGTTCTTCTGCCTAGGAATATGCAAATTAAGCTGATTGATTTTTTGAACCTGTGGTGGCCTAAGAAAACAACTCCTGATTGGAATTTGTTAACCACCGCCGATATGCAGAGGTTGTTTCCAAAGGCTGAGATTGTGCATGAAAAATTATTGGGCATCACCAAATCCATAATGGCAATTAAAGGGAAATAGGGAGCTTTTGACATCAAGCAGCTAATTTATACATCCGGACTCAAAAAACTACAGTGGTATATCAATCGACTGAAATCTATGTCACCTGGAGAAATTGTTTACCGGCTACGACAATGGATTACATTGGAGCAGGAATGGATACAGTGGCGAAGAGGGTATCAACCTCAACCAAAGTTGAACACGAAGGACATATTCAAATGTTTCCGGTTCGGACAAGACGTACACTTTTTCTTCCATGTTGACCAAAAAAATGCTATCGCTAAGACCATTCGCCGTGACTTCCCCGATGGTTATGATGTGACATTGGAGAAAGCTGATGGACTTTGCCAGCATAAAATTGAGATTTATGGGTACACCTTTGATTTGGGAGACACAATTGACTGGAGCCGCGATCCGCTAACTGATAGATCATGGCCACGCACCTTCGCAGGAAATATTGACATACGCAATAGTAAGAACATTCGTGGTGTTAAATGGGTGTGGGAACTCAATCGACACCATCACCTAGTAACATTGGCTAAAGCGTACTTCCTAACTGGCGAGGAGTTATACGCAGAAGAAGTTTGTACCCAAATCACCAACTGGATCGAAACGAACCCTCCCCTCACAGGAGTAAATTGGACCAGCTCATTAGAATTAGCTGTCCGCCTTATAAATTGGTCTTGGGCAATGGCCTTTATTCGAGATGCTGACTCGCTGACCCAAGGCAGGTTTGCTCAGATACAAACTTCCATCACCAATCAAGCAACATATATCTCAAAACATCTTTCCTCATTTAGTTCTGCAAACAATCACTTAATTGGAGAAGCAGCTGGATTGGCTATAGTGGGTATGTGTAACCCCTGGCTTCCCAAAGCTAGATCATGGCGTGATAAGGGCTTACATATATTAAAAGAAGAGATTGGGCGTCAAATACATTCGGATGGTGTTCCTGCTGAACAATCAACACATTATCTTGCGTTTATAATCGATTTCAACTTGATAGTATGGGAGCTATTTAAGAAGAACAATATCGACCCTCCACAATTGTGGTATGATCGCCTTTTATCTTCATGCAATTTCATTCGTAATATCATGGATTCTAACGGAAATGTCCCCCAAATTGGGGATAGTGATGACGCTTGGGTTGTTCGTTTGGATGATTCTCCGCAAGTTAATAATTTTAAATCAATTCTTACAACTGCAGCAACTCTCCTTAGACAACCCTCTCTTAAACCACCCAACCAGCATTGGGATGAGAAGAGTTTTTGGTTATTGGGTTGGGATGGTCATGAGACCTATAGTCGCCTCCCCATAACTACAGATCAACATGGATCACATATTTTCGCACATGGTGGTTATGGAGTGCTCCAAACCGAAAATAACCTCGCTGTCTTCGACTGCGGTCCCTTAGGATATTTATCCACCGCTGCGCACGGTCACGCCGACGCTCTTAACTTCTTGCTTTCGAGAGGAGGCCAACCGTTGTTGGTTGATCCAGGCACTTATCTCTATCAAGAAGGTGGTCAGTGGCGTGAATTCTTTCGTAGTACATACGCCCACAACACAGTTGTCGTAGATGGACTAGATCAGAGTCAGATGCTTGGAACTTTTTTGTGGGGAAAAAAAGCTAATGTTCACATCGAAAATTGGAACCAGATAGCTAAAAATATGTTTATTGCTGCTGAACACGATGGATATGCCCATTTGGGAGTCATCCACTCACGTAAAGTTATTTACTTTGATCCAGATGTTTTTATCATCATCGATGAGTTTCGGGCAATAAATCCCCAAAAGGTACAAACCACTCACACTTTTGAACAACTTTGGCATTTGTCTCCTAAAAGCCTGGCTATTCCCTCTGCTGAAGGGGTTAATATTACCGTGGAAGATCACAAGTTCTTTCTCATTCCGCTGGATCTACCTCCATATCAACTAAAAGTACAAATTGGAGAAGATGGACCCCCTCAAGGATGGATATCAAATCAGTATGGCCACTTAGAACCAGCTCCGGTGATAAATATCACGGTTCTTCACACTCTACCGGTCACGATGGCGACAGGGATTTTCCTCTCACATAATAAAGAGTTTGGCATAAAGGATACAAGCCATTGGCCTGCCCCCCTAAAACAAAAATTAAAAGAGGTGTTTGGATGAGAATCGCAATCTTTGGATTAGGATATGTCGGTTGTGTGTCTTCAGCCTGTTTTGCTCGAGATGGATTTTCCGTGATCGGCGTCGACATCAACAAAAATAAAGTCGCTGATATTCGTGTGGGTAAAAGCCCGATCATAGAACCAGGATTAGGAGAGTTGCTCCTGAAAGGTGTTACGGATGGACGTATCAGCGCAACAATCAATGCAAAGGAAGCTATCGCCCATGCTGATATAGCGATGATCTGCGTTGGTACGCCATCTCAAAAAAATGGAGCCCTGGATTTTCAATACATTGAACGAGTATGTCAGGATATCGGTGATGCCCTTGCCGAAAAGCCTGATTACATGGTTGTTGCCGTTAGAAGCACTATCTTGCCAGGTAGTGCTTCTAAAAGACTAATCCCCATATTGGAGACAACTTCACAAAAGACAGTGGGCAGGGATTTCGGTTTTTGCGTAAACCCTGAGTTCTTGAGGGAAGGAAGTGCCATCGATGATTTCGATTATCCACCTTATACAGTCATAGGTCAGTATGACGCCAAGAGTGGTGAAACCCTCTCCCGTCTTTACTCGCAAATTGATGCCCCATTGTTTCGTGTCCCACTGGGCGAAGCAGAAATGGTTAAGTACGCCAGCAATGCTTTCCATGCACTTAAAGTAGTATTTGCCAATGAGATCGGCAACATCTGTAAATTATTTGATGTGGACAGTCACAAAGTAATGGATATATTCGTCCAAGACAAGAAATTGAATATATCACCAAAATACCTAAAACCCGGTTTTGCTTTCGGAGGCTCATGTCTCGGCAAGGATTTGCGTGCCTTACTTTACACAACCCGGCAGCAGGGCATTTCAACACCCATTCTCAATGCCATCATCCCAAGTAACCAGCTCCAGATACAAAAAGTTTTAAACTTACTTCTACAATTAGACAAGAACAAAGTTGCCTTGATCGGATTGAGTTTTAAGCCAAATACAGATGATCTGCGCGAGAGTCCAGCTGTAGAACTCGCTGAACGCTTAATTGGTAAAGGGTTCGAATTGGCTATCTACGACCACGAAGTATCCCTGAGTAAGCTTCACGGCAGCAATCGGTCTTATATTGATGACCTGCTTCCTCATATAAGTTCCCATATGCGTTCATCTCTAAGAGCTACGATTGAGTTTGCTGAAGCTATTGTAATCACCAAAAAATTATCTGAAGAAGAAAGTGATGTTCTATTCCAGCAACTACAACCCAAACAAATACTCATTGATCTCATTCACTTAAATGGTAAAAAACTCAATAAAATACAAGGTGCGTATCATGGGATCTGCTGGTAAAGTCTTAATCATCGTCCAAAATCTTCCTGTTCCTTTTGATCGCCGAGTATGGTTGGAGGCGAAATCGCTAACCGAGGCTGATTATCTAGTATCAATTATCAGTCCCACCGGAAAGCATGGTAGTTATCAAGAGCGACATGAAATTATCGACGGCATCCACATATACCGGTATGCATCCCCACCTGAAGCACACGGAGTATGGGGATACATTTTCGAATTCATATACTGTTGGATAATGACCGCGTTCCTCTCGATTAAAGTGTGGAGGAACCACGATTTTGAAATTCTACATGCATGTAATCCACCAGAGACATACTTCTTATTAGGGAGATTTTACAAATTATTTGGTAAGAAATTTTTGTTTGATCACCATGATCTTTCCCCAGAAATGTACGTAGCAAAGGGTGGGGAACAAGAAGGGTTTCTATATCGCGGGCTACTTTGTCTAGAAAAACAAACTTTCAAAACCGCGGATGTCATCATAACAACAAACAAATCTCATAAGCGTATCGCAATAGAACGAGGTGATATTGATCCTAAAAATATCTATATCGTACGTAGTGGGCCCGATTTCGAAAGGTTAAAAGTTCTTGAACCGGATCCCGGACTGAAAGACGGTTTTCAATATTTAGTCTGTTATTTAGGGGAAATGTGTGCTCAAGATGGAGTTGATCATTTACTCGAAGCCGCTAAGTATGTAATTTTCGAAAAGAAGCGTCGTGATGTAAAATTTATCCTCTTGGGAGGAGGTCCTGAACTTGAAAGGTTGATGAACCTCAGCTATAAGATAGGTCTTGAACCTTACGTGGAATTCAAAGGTCGTGTATCTGATTATGAGCTGAGCCAATATCTATCTACGGCTGACATCTGTCTCGACCCAGACCCATATAGCGATTGGGCCGACAAATCCACAATGAACAAAATCATGGAATACATGGCATTTGGTAAACCGATCGTCGCTTTCGATCTTGGGGAACACCGCTACTCAGCCCAAGAAGCAGCTATCTACGCTGAACCAAATGACGTTGTCGATTTCGCTGATAAGATCATTACTTTGCTGGATGATGGTGTTCGTCGAAACCTGATGGGAAATATAGGCTACGAAAGGATCATCAATGAATTAGCCTGGGCACACCAGAAACCTACCTTATTAGCCGCCTATGCGAAACTAATTAACCCATAAATTCATAGAAAAACAAAATTATCTCTAGTCAAATCAAAATGTGATGGATCATCAAATCCCAACAGACAGGAAATAGAAATTATTTTACGTATTCGACTGTTGCACTTCAATTGAAATCTAGTATAATTCTTCTAAGCACTAAACGGGTTGGAATAAAATAAAAGAGGATTCATGATACGTCGTTTCTCGACAAATTTTGCTGTATTCTCAATAATTTTGGATGCGATCTTGATCGCAGTCGCTTTAGCTTCAGCAAAGGTTGTACGACCCTTGTTAAGCACACTCCCATTCGCCAAAGATATCCACAAACCTACGGTCCCATTACCATTATTTCCAATATTTATCATCATCTGGATTTCTATCTTCTTGCTCATCTCTGTCTACGATGGACGCAGGAACTTCAAGATTGTTGACGAGCTGACCAGAGTTACTATTGGTTCTCTCCTTGCAGGTGTCTCCTTAGCAGGAATGCTATACCTATCCTATCGAGATGTCTCGCGATTGCTCTTTGCTGTTTTCGCTTTACAAGCTTATGTCAGTTTAATCATTTGGAGACTTACAGTCCGACTTGTTTTTCACACAGGAACGAGAGACCCCAGACTATTAAGGCGAGTCCTAATCGTAGGCGCAGGACCAGTTGGCAGGGAGTTGCAAGAACAAATTAAACGACTCTCCTATCTGAATTTAAGCGTAGTCGGCTTCCTGGATGATGATCCTCATAAGCGAACCTCCCACGAGGACATTTTGGGTTCTATCAATGATCTCTCAAAGGTGCTCTCCCTGATGGTCGTTGATGATGTAGTAATTGCACTGCCAAGAAGAGCCCATGAAGAGGTCAGCCACTTGGTGGCTAAATTACACAATTATCCGGTAAAAGTTTGGGTGATTCCTGATTATTTCCACCTAGCCCTGCACAAAGCTGCGGTCGATGAATTTGCCGGCTTACCCATGTTGGATTTACGTGCCCCAGCATTGAACGATTATCAGCGTCTAGTTAAACGTTTATTCGATCTTATCATCGGCACTGCCATTCAAATTCTCATCTTACCCTTGATGCTTGCAATCGCTATCGCCATTAAAATCGATTCTCGTGGTCCGGCATTATATAAACAGCGACGAGTTGGAGAGAATGGGCGCTTATTTTGGATGTTCAAATTTCGCTCTATGAGTATAGATGCAGACAAACAACTAGATAACATCATCACTCATGACACCAATGGAAATATTATTCATAAAACACCACATGACCCGCGTATCACTCGCTTGGGTAGATTTCTTCGTCGTACCAGCTTAGATGAACTGCCACAATTAGTAAATGTTCTTATAGGCGACATGAGCCTGGTGGGGCCACGTCCAGAGATGCCACTTTTAGTTGAGCAATACCAACCTTGGCAACGCAAACGCTTCGCCATTCCGCAAGGAATTACCGGCTGGTGGCAGATTAACGGACGCAGCGATAAGCCCATGCATCTGCACACTGAAGACGACTTATATTACATACAAAATTATTCACTTCTCCTAGATCTTCAAATCCTCATAAAAACAGTATGGGTTGTATTTAGAGGTAAAGGAGCATATTGAAAGTCATCTAAATATATATTTAGCTACCCTTCAGTTCGGTAATGTCATTGCGAGTAAACCCACAGCGCGATTGGCGCTGCTCAAACAGAAAGAAACAGATCAGTTTTCGAGTAAGATAAAGACAATGTTCAGACAGCTAAGACCGGCGCTTCCATGGTGTCAGAG
>JASFVL010000443.1:0-3847 GCA_050049875.1 Anaerolineales bacterium | reverse complement strand
TCGTTCCGTTTCTTGGAACCGATCACCTTGGCAGGTTTATTGTTCTTCGCGCTTAGTTATCCTTCCTCGTTAATTGTGCAAAGATTGGAGGCCCGATATGCAAAACGAAACTGAACTTCAAAACCTGGAAAGGGACCCCATTGTCCGCTTTGATAAAGTGACCAAAGCCTTCGGCGACTTGGTCGTCCTGCGAGAGCTGGATTTAAATGTCGACCCCGGCGAAAAGATCGCCATCATCGGCCCGAGTGGTTCCGGAAAAACGACCATCCTGCGCGTCCTGATGACGCTGGAAAAACTCAATGCGGGGGTGATCTATGTGGACGGGGAGCCGCTGTGGCATAAGGAGGTCGATGGTAAGCTGGTCAAGGCGGATGAAAAACACTTGCGCAAAGTTCGCGCCAAGATCGGCATGGTGTTCCAGCATTTCAACCTCTTCCCACACATGACCGCGCTGCGCAACGTCACGGAGGCGCCCATCTATGTCAACGGCGTTCCAAAGCTTAAAGCAGAAACCCAAGCCATCGAACTGTTGGAGATGGTGGGTTTAGGGGACAAATTGAGCGCCTATCCCTCGCAACTCTCGGGTGGACAGAAACAGCGCGTCGCCATCGCCAGAGCGCTAGCCATGCGCCCCAAAGTTATGCTCTTCGATGAGGTCACCTCGGCTCTGGACCCTGAGCTGGTGGGCGAGGTGCTCAACGTGATGCGTAAATTGGCCCGTGAGGGGGAGATGACCATGCTGATCGTCACCCATGAGATGGGCTTTGCCAACGAAGTCGCTGACCGGGTCCTTTTCTTCGACAATGGCAAAATAGTCGAACAAGGTCCCCCTGAGCAGATATTAAGGGATCCTCAAGAGGAGCGCACCCAAGAATTCCTCCGGGCGGTGCTTCAACACTGAGCCTCACATACCTCCTCCTGGGGTTGACCCTCGCACAGTCGCGCACTCCTAACCTCGCCGTGCGGTTAGATAGGAAAAAGTCCCCATGACTCAAAAAGCCAGTCTCATTAAGTCCCTACCCGAAGACCTGATTATCGAACTGACGAGCGACATGGTCGCGATCCCCACCCGCAATCCACCCGGGGAGGAGAAAGCTGGGGCAGAGTTTATCCTTGGTCGCTTCCAAGAGTGGGGGATTGAAGCCGAGATGATCTCCGAGCCCGATCCCGAACGCCCGCAGGTTGTGGCTTGGCACCGGGGAACCGGGGGTGGCCCGACCGTGATCCTCAATGGTCACATCGACACGGTTGGGGAGGGAAACGCCTCCGAATGGCGCTACCCACCATTTGAAGCCAACCGGGTTGATGATCGCCTTTACGGCCGTGGGACTTGCGACATGAAGGGATCATTGGCCATCGCCATGACGATCCTGAAAACTTTGAACGACGCGGGCGCGAAATTTCCGGGCACGCTCATGTTCCAGGCCGTGATGGGGGAGGAGATGGATGAAGAGGGCACGCGTACCCTGCTCAAAAAGGGATATACTGGCGACTGCGCTCTGGTGCTGGAACCTACCGATCTGCGCATCGGTGCGGGCACGCGCGGCGTCACTTGGCATAAAATCACCCTGAGTGGGCCTTCGGTGCACTGCGGGCTTGCCGAACCCGAGGCACCCGATTTGATGTACCAGTTCGCCAACTTGCTGACCGCTTTCGAAGCTTACCACCGGGATATTTCCTCTCGCCCCCACCACCTCATCCCCAGCCCGGGATTCAGGGTCACCGATGTGCGCGCAGGAGGCGTGCACAATGACATTGTCGGGCGTTGCGAATTAGTGGTCGATCGCCGTATGATCCCCGGTGAAACGATCGAACAGGTCACGGAAGAAATCCGCCAGATTGTCGAGCAGGTCTTAGGAAATGCCCCGGAGTACGCATATGAGTTGGAATTTATGCGCTGGAACGAACCGACGGAGACCGCGCTTGATGCCCCGCTTATCAAGACCTTAGCAAAGAACATAGAAGAAATCGAGGGTATTGACCCGGAAATTTGGGGGCCGCCCTATGGTTGCGATATGCGCAATTTCGTCTATGACGCAGCTATCCCGACAGTCATTTTCGGAGCGGGCGACTTCCGGGTGTGCCATAAGCCCGATGAGTTCGTCCCAGTGGGCGCCCTGCTAACTTGCGCGCGCATCGTCCTTGGCACAACGATTGATTTATTGAGGGTGGTATAGCAGGATGGGTCCCAGCTTTGACGTCGTCGTGATCGGTGGGGGGATTTTTGGGGTCACCTCCGCACTGGAACTGAACCGGCGTGGCTATCGCGTAGCGTTGTTGGATCAAGGTCCTGTGCCTCACCCCTTAGCCTCCTCGACGGATATCAGCAAGGTTGTGCGCCTCGAATATGGGGGCGATGAAGCGTATACTCGACATGCCGAAAACTCTCGTGAGGGTTGGCTGCGCTGGAATGAGGAGCTTGGGGAAGAACTCTATCACGAAGTGGGTATCGTCATGGTCACCCGCACTCCCATGGCGCCGGGTGATTTCGAATATGAGGACTATCATTCCCTGCGCGAGCGCGGGCACCCAATAGAACGGCTTGACAGCCAATCGATCGCCGAACGTTTCCCGGCGTTCAACCCCGGGGTGTTCGTTGAGGGTCACTATAGCCCTCATGGGGGGTACGCCGAAAGCGGGCGCGTGGTTGCCACCCTCGCTGCTCGGGCGCGCACTGAGGGGATCAGGATAATGACGGGTGAATTGGTGTCGTCGATCCGGGTCCAGTCCGGGAAGGTCCTCGGCGTGGGGACGTCCAATGGCGTAATTATCGACAGTGGATGGGTCGTGGTCGCGGCTGGGGCTTGGACAATCTCGCTCTTGCCCGAACTCAGACCTGCGATGCGTTCTGTCGGGCTGCCTGTTTACTACCTGAAGCCGGCAGACCCTAGTCTCTTTCAACCTCCCAAATTGCCGGTTTTTAGTGTCGATGTGTCGCAAACGGGTTGGTACGGATTTCCCCTGCACCCCCGTGAAGGGGTCCTAAAAATTGCTCATCATGGGATGGGGGTGTCGGTAGACCCGGTCGAGGACGAACGCAGGATCAGGGAAGGAGAAATCGAGAAATTGCGCCAAATGTTGGTTTCTTTCATGCCCAAGTTATCTGATTCCCCGATTGTATATACCCGCCGCTGCCTCTATTGCGATACTTTTGATGAACATTTCTGGATTGATCGGCATCCTCAAATCAAAGGTTTAATCGTGGCAGCGGGTGGCAGCGGACACGCGTTTAAATTCGCTCCCCTCCTGGGGACATGGGTTGGGGATACCCTAGAAGGGATTCTTAACCCGGATTTGGATAGATTTCACTGGCGGGAGGCCCCACCCGATGCGATCGGCGAGGAGGCTTCGCGTTACAGGGAGGAATTATAGATTGAACAAAAGCGGTCGAACGGGAAAGCTTTTGGGGCTGCACCCGATTAATCCACATTAATCGCCAAGAGATAGAAATGGAACAAAGCAAATCATATGGAGATAGATATGCCTATCACGATCCTCACCGAGAGCGAACTGCGCGAATGCGTTAGCCTCGATCTTGAAATCATCGCTGCAATTGAAAATGGTTTCAGCAGCCTGTCACAAGACCAGGTCACCATGCCGCCAATTATGCGCATCGATTTCCCCGAGGTCAACGGTGAAGTGGATGTGAAGAGCGCCGCTGTGAGCGGACTGGATAGCTTCGCCATAAAAGTTTCTTCGGGTTTTTTCGACAATTACAAGCTGGGACTGCCCAGTTTGAGTGGTATGATGATGTCCTTCAGCGCTAAGACGGGTGTCCCCGAAGCGGTGTTACTGGATAATGGCTTCCTGACCGATGTTCGCACCGGGGCAGCTGGAGCGGTCGCTG
>JASFVL010000442.1:0-3848 GCA_050049875.1 Anaerolineales bacterium | reverse complement strand
GGAAAGGTAAATATAGAATAGAGACTTAAGAACAGCTCGAATAGAATTGTTCCTTTCATCTGGTTTTTCAGTGAGGGCATAAAGGCAAAGGATATCGACACATCTTTCAAATAATTTTGGATCGTAGGCTAATTGAGCTAAGAGTTTAACAAACTCATAGAAGTGATGATGGTCTCTAGATGCAAAATTTTTGCCCTCATTTCCGTTAACCGCTCTTTCAATTGCTTCCAATATCTTTTCTGGAGCAACCGGAGCAACGTTTCTAAAAACATCCATTCCAAAAGAATTGAAATTACAATTCTCTTTACCTATCCAACCTTCTGGCGCTAGCCACTCATTGACTATTTCAATCGCCGGATCACAATCATGGAGATAGCTTAAACGATGCGAAAATGATTTAATCAGCCGTTCTGAATCACTATATAGAATAGTTTGTGCTATTGTGTCCTTTGGTATAGATTCAAGTGCCCGTCTAGCAAGGCGATTGGCAATAGCATGTGGGAGTACGGCCCTCCATACGTGACGTGATTGCACTAAACCCCTCTTTTTCAACTCGGTAACATCCCGATACAATTCGGAACCTGGTTTTCCAATGAGAGATGCTAACAACTTTAACTCTGATTTTTCAGAACTTACATCCTTACCTTCGAATGAATAAACAAGCGAGCATGCCTCTGCAGATATAAGCAAACTATCACTAGATGTATGCCGTTGCCAGAAAAGCCTTTCAAACAGTTGTTCGTCACGGAAATTCGATAATGTGTCCCCATACCTCACTGTATTAGCAAGCGCAATGGCTATTCGTGCATTACCTCCTGAGAAATTTGCTATCATCCGCGCATCAACTCGACTTATATACGGAAAGCGCTTCCCTATTATTTTTTCGATAATCTCTTCACTAGCCGGTTCTAACCTGAAGGCTTTTGTTTCTTCAGGTAAGTCATCACGAATATCGTATTCAACCGTCAAAAGACTAACAGAAGATTTTGAGCACGCTTTTGTTAATTGACGATGCAAATCTGGTGAACAGTTATCAACTATCAGTATTGCTCTTGTCTTTTCAGGGGTGCACTAAAGTTCTGTAGAAAAGAACCTCCTGAGATTGGGTATATTAGTACCCGAGACAAAACTAACCCTCAGGAGGCTCCAGATGAAGTTTAGCACAAAAACACTCACAGACATAAAAGAGATTTTGGTCAAAGAAGTTCGACAACGAGTGGAAGAAGGAGAAGAAGTAGCTTTCAATGAATTAGAGCAAGACATGCGTAAGCTATTCCGGCAAATCGGTCAAGAGTGCTTAGGAGAGATCTTGAGTCTCCTAGACGAAGTTGAAATGGGCGTCAGGATCGAATGCGAATGTGGGGCTATGGCAGAGCGAATATCCCGACGAAAGGCAACGGTGTTGAGTATATTTGATTGGTTGCGGTACCGTCGTTCTTATTATCAGTGTCCCGAATGTGATGAGACGAGGATCCCGCTTGACGAAGAACAAGGGTTGAAACCTGGTCAGCCCACACAAGGAATGGCCAATTTATTAGCTTTGGCGGGTGTCATCGAACCTTTCGAAAAAGCCAGTGAAATCGTGGAGCGATATTTGTTAGTATCTGCAAGTGACAATACCATTCGAAAAGAAACCCAGCAGATCGGGCAAAAGCAAACTCAAAGAGAAGCTGAATGGAAGCGACAAAGCCAAGACATTGAGTATCTCCATAATCGAAAGCGATCGGTGAAAGAGAGGCCCAAACGAAGCTATGGATCGATCGATGGTGCTTTTGTGCCCCTTTCAGGCGAGTGGAAAGAAGCCAAAATCATCAGTTGGTACCAATCTTGGGTTCCTTATGGGCAAGAAGAACCCCAGGCGCAAGACATTCGTTCCTATATCAGCTTCGACAAGGCGAGAGAATTTGGAGACCTAGTTTGGGCAAGTGGTGTTCATCATCAGGTTGATCTGGCTGAAGAAGTCGTCTTCGTTTGTGATGGCGCCGCTTGGATTTGGAAGCTTGTGGAGTTCCATTTCCCTCGGGCAGTACAAATCGTAGATTGGTATCATGCTTGCGAATACTTCTATCCAATCGCCGAGGCTTTATTCAGCTCGGAAAGTGAACAAGCACAAGCTTGGGTACAAGAGATGAAAGACTTGCTTTGGGATGGTGACACCCAAGCGGTCATTCGCATTTGTCGTCTCTTGGAAGACCATCTCCAAGCTGGTGAACCTGCTCGCAAAGCAGCCACCTATTTCGCTAACAATCAAGATCGGATGGACTATCCACGTTATCGGGAGCAGAGATATTTCATTGGCAGTGGTGCTGTTGAAAGTGCATGCAAGCAAATTGTTACCATGCGTTTGAAACGTCCTGGTGCCCGGTGGACCCACAAGGGCGCCTTGGCTACACCGTAAAGTGCACGGTACTTTGCAGCGAAGGCAAGAACCGCTTGGCTCAACAACCAATGGGATCAGGTTTGCTCTTTGCCTCTGGCCGCCTGATTCTACAACATTTTAGCGCACCCTTCATAAGTGCCAGGATCTTATGCCGGGGCCTTCCGCCGGCTTGGATGTGTTGATCCATCGCAGCACTCAGCAAATCGAACTCGACATCGCTCATATTGCGTCAATAAACCTGTATCTGCCCGGGAGTCATCTCCTTTTCGAAATAGTCTGCTGCTTCTTCAAGGGTGTTGAAGAGGTCCCGGCTTCAAATCCCGGCCTCCGCACTTCTCTTTTTCCGAGTTGCATATCCCTTCCTACGAGAAGGTCAGTGGGATGTCTTTTTGCATTTATCCTTCCTTTGGCTTAGGCCAGTTTAGAGCGAGCAGGGGCCGCTGATCAGCGAGCTGGGCAGCACGGGCTTTGATCTGGGGGTGCGTGCGGGCGCGGTTGAGGGCTCTTTGGACATAGGCCTCGTAAGCTTCGAGAAAGCGGGCGCGGTCAGCGGTCTGGTTGGTGCTGCGGCAGAGGTTACGCCAGCCGCCGACACCTTCGACAGCTTTCATGATGAGAGGATGGGAAAACTTTGGCGAGCTGAAGGAACCGGTATCGATGATCTGGCGGGTGACCTCACGCCAGGCGTCATAAGCTGTGGGCACGCTGCGGCCCAGCTGGATGATCTCGAAGTAGGCATCCCGCAGCTCGGAGATGGTCGGGAAAAACTTGCAGTGATCGATATGGTAGAGCACGGCTTGCTCGAGAACCTCAGGGGGGATGTCGCTCAGCATGCGTGCGTAGATTTTGATCGTCGGGGCGCTCAGCTCATAGGTGGGATACGCCGCGGCAGCAATCGCCAGGATCTCTTTGATTCTTTTTGATTCTGAATGACTTCGCTTATTCTTCATCGGGAAGCTCCAATCCTAACAACTCAAGATTCTTCTCCAGTTTTGATCTGCGGCCAGGAGGGGATTTAGCGGATTTGGTTTGGATACCGCCGGCTTGATAAGCTTCCAGCAGGCCCTTGATGTTGGCTTTATTCCAGCCGTAACCGATCCACTCGTGGACCAGGAGGCGCCAGCGCTCTGCGTCGTCGACCACGGCGATGACCTCGTCACGCCAGGTGATGGGAACGTGCAGGTGAGCCTCGGCACGGTAAGCCTTTATGGCGGGATGATCCAAACGCGGGTCACGCTTCCGTTTTCTTTTTCCGGAAGGTTTAGATCGTTTCCGGGTGGTTTTGGGGGGATCGCGGGCGGCAGCCCGCGATTGACGGTTCCCTGACTGTTTTTGCTTTGCATGATAAGATGAAAGCGTTTCCCCTTAATGCTACACTGAGAAGTGATCAAATAACTCAGTAAGCAGAAAGGAGAAACACTATGTACCCATTTTATCTCGGAATCGATCTGCATCTCAAAAGAACTTA
>JASFVL010000441.1:0-3858 GCA_050049875.1 Anaerolineales bacterium | reverse complement strand
TGCAGGGCGTGGATGTGGAGATCCCCCTGGGACAGCTCACCGTCATAACCGGGGTATCCGGTTCGGGGAAGAGCACTCTGGTGGAGCATGTCCTGGTCCCTTCATTAAAACAAAAGCAGCCCATTGGGTGTTCAGAAATCGAAGCTCCTAAGATCAAACCGGTGCTAGTGAACCAATCACCCATCGGCCGCAATCCGCGCTCCAACCCAGCCACTTACACCAAGCTCTCGGATTCCATTCGCGAACTGTTTGCCGCTGCAACCGAGTTGTCGATGTCGCATTTTTCCTTCAACCGTCCTGAAGGAGCTTGTCCAGAATGTAAAGGTATTGGCGCAGCGGAGATTAAAATGCGCTACCTGCCCTCAATCTGGCTGCCCTGCGATACCTGTGAGGGTCAACGTTTCAAGCCAGAAGTCCTGGAAGCGGATGTGGATTTTTCGAGGAGAAGAATGTCGGTGGCGGATTTCTATGCCACACCGATTGGGGAAATCGGCGATCTGATCTCGGAAACACCCTGGCTTTCCCCAGCGCGGCGCCGGTCTTCCGAACGTATTCTCTCGGCGCTCAACGATGTCGGATTGGGGTATTTGGAATTGGGACAGCCCTCACCCACCCTCTCCGGCGGGGAAGCCCAGCGCGTCAAGTTAGCCAAGTACCTGGGGCGCAACTACCTTGCCAATCAACTTCTCGTGCTGGATGAACCTTCCACCGGGCTGCATCCCCAGGATTTAGACGGCCTGCTGGTGGTCTTGGACCGCCTGGTCAGACAGGGGGCCACCATCGTGATCGTGGAGCATAACACCGACTTCATCCGGGCCGCAGATTGGGTGATCGACCTTGGACCCGGAGCGGGACCCAATGGTGGGCGGGTGCTTTACCAGGGTCCACCGGATGGCCTGCAGGAAGTAGAGGTTTCGCTCACCGGACAGGCGCTCAAAGATGAGGGCAAGCTCGAACCGCGACCTCGCCTCACAAAACCGGTTCCCGAAGCTCCCCCCGTTATTGCCATCCGCAACGCAAGCGCGAACAATCTCAAGGGTATTGATGTTGATATCCCCAAAGGAAAATTAACCGTCATCACCGGGGTGTCGGGCTCGGGGAAGTCCAGCCTGGTTGGGGATGTGCTCCAAACCGAAGCCAGACGGAGATATTTAGAGTCACTCTCCATGTACGAACGCCAGGGACTGCGGGAGGCAGCTGAGGCTCCAGTGGATTCGATCTCCGGCTTGGGCGTCACCCTGACGGTAGCGCCCCAACAAGCACATACCTGGAGCCAGATCCCGCAATTCACACGGCGCAACAGCGTAGGGGCGATCACCGAAATCAGTTTTCACTTGGCCAACCTGCTAGCCTCTCTGGGGGAGCGGATCTGCCCGGATTGCGAGGCAAAATTGGTACGTGGAGATGAATGGAGCTGCCCGAGCTGTGGCGCAACCGCCCCAATTGCCCAGCCGCGCCATTTCTCATCAGCCCATTGGTCCAGCTCGTGTAAGAAGTGTAACGGGCTAGGGACTTTGTTTCTGCCGGAACCGAAGAAGCTGATCGTCAACCCGGAGAAGCCACTCTGTGCGGGGGCGATGTACTCACCAGGCTATTGGCCGCAATCCTATTTGTGCAAAGATCAGCCCATCATCGCCGAGATCGGCAAGCACTACGGGTTCGACCCGTTGATAACCCCCTGGAATGAAATGAGCCAGGAAGCCCAACACGCCTTTCTATATGGAGATGGCTTGGAGTACACCTGGACTTATATCAGCAAAGGCGGGCGATCCAAGGGTCAGGAAAAGCAATCCACCTGGACCTGGCGGGGCTTCTACAGCGAGGATAGTTGGATCTTCGACTGGGATGTTCACGGCACTTATACCCGTCAGTTAGCCTGCCCGGAATGCGGTGGCGCCGGTCTGCGTCCCGAATACTTGGCGGTGACCTTGCAGGGCAGGAACATTTTTGAGTTGAGCGAGATGCCCCTGGTTGAGTTGGAAACGTTGCTGAAGGCTATCACCCTGCCCACCTCAGGAGCAACGTTGGTCGAGACCAGCCTAAAAGTGGTTCGCAAGCGGCTGCACTTCTTGCGCCAGGTGGGGATCGGTTACCTGCACCTTAACCGGCCCACCGGGACCCTTTCGGCAGGGGAGGCGCAACGCATCCAGCTGGCCAGCCTTCTAGGGGGTGGGCTGACCTCGCTGACCATTTTGGTTGACGAACCTTCCCGCGGAATGCATCCATGCGAACTTGTTGCCCTACGCGACGCCCTCCAGGAATTGCGAGATGAGGGCAACACCGTGATCATCGTCGAGCACGATCCCATCCTGATGCTCGCCGCCGATCACATCATCGACATGGGTCCTGGAGCCGGGGCCGCTGGAGGCAGGATCATCGCCCAGGGGTCGCCAGCCGACATCGTCCAGGCAGACACCACCACCGGGAAGTGGCTGCGGGGAGAAGGCCAAAACCTAGATGGCGACCGCCGCCAGCCCCAGGATTGGATGGTTGTGCGGGGTGCCCTTGAGAACAATCTCCGCGGCGAGGATGTTGCCTTCCCCTTAGGTACGCTCACAGGGGTTTGTGGAGTCTCCGGTTCCGGGAAGAGCACCCTGCTCATCGATACGTTGGGGAGGGCGCTGGTCACGAAAAAGCATACCTCGTCTTTTTCGCGTGAACCACTGGAGCCTGGCGTACACGACTCCATCGAGAATACGCCCAAACGAGCTTTCTTGGTTGACCAAACCCGGCGCGGAATCAACAGTCCGGCAAAATACCTGAGATTCGAAAAACCCTTGCTCAAACTCTACGCCAACAGTGATGATGCCCAGGCTTTAGGTTTGACCATGAAGGAGCTCAGCAAGCGCTGTTCATCCTGTCGCGGGCGAGGGTTAATCCGTATCAAAATGGGTTTTCTGCCCGACGAATGGGTCGAGTGTGAGACCTGCAAAGGGACAGGCTACCGCCAGGAAGCCTGGGAGGTGCGCGTCAAGGGGGTCTCTCTGCCCGAAATCAACGCCATGACCATAGATGAAGTCTACGGACAATTCCAAGAGGAGGCTAAACTTGCCGCTCGTTTGGACACTCTGCGCCAGGTAGGCCTGGGATACCTGGTCTGGAAGCAGCCCGCTTACACGCTCTCCGGCGGTGAAGTCCAGCGCATGAAGATCGCAAAGGAATTGATCAAGAGGACCAAGGCCAAAACCCTATATATATTGGATGAGCCGACCGTGGGCCTGCACCTGGAAGATGTGGCCCGTTTAGTCGAGGTGCTGAACCGACTAGTAGATATCGGCCACACTGTCATCGCGGTGGAACACCATCCCCACTTATTGGCTGCCTGCGATTGGATTGTCGAGTTGGGACCGGTGGGGGGCCCAGATGGTGGCCGGCTCATCGCCAGCGGAACACCGGAGGAGGTAGCGAAAATGGACACACCCACCGCACCCTATCTGCGGGCGTTATTGGAACTGACACCATGACCTGGGCACCTCTTTTGCTGGCTGATCCCTCACCAAGTCTGCGCCTTCTGGTGCTACGTGATCTGTTAAACCGGTCAGAAGCCGATGCTGAAGTTCAAGAGCTCAAGCAATTGCAAGAAACCGATCCTTTTGTAACAAAATTTCTGGCTTTACAAAATGAAGATGGATCATTCAGAGGAGGTGAAGGCGGCGGGGGAAATTTGGGAACGATCAGGCTCACAGCTCAAGCCCTGATGGGGTTGGGTTATTTTGGCCTGGGCTCCGATCACCCAGCCGTCAGGCGCAGCGCGGAATACCTCTTCTCTCGGCAGCAGCCCGATGGCTCATTTCCGCTCGTCGTGCAGGGCGCGTTGTTGGATGGCGGCAGGTTGGACGAAGATGTCAAGTACCACAT
>JASFVL010000440.1:0-3868 GCA_050049875.1 Anaerolineales bacterium | reverse complement strand
CGAAGGGCAAGCGCAAAGAGTTGCTCTAGCTAGAACACTAGCGGCTCAACCAGATATTTTATTGCTAGATGAGCCCACTTCCTCTCTGGATCCATCTGCAACCCAACAAGTGGAGGAAACTTTGTTACATCTTAATTCAGAGCACGGTATTACGATGATATGGGTATCTCATGCTATCGAACAAACCCGTCGAATAGGAAAAGAGATTCTGCTCATGAAAGGTGGCAAAGTGATCGACATGGGTCCGGTTAAATCAGTACTCGATCCAGAAGGTCCTCATAAAGAAGCACTGGCTTTTGCCGCCGGTGAAGACTCTTCTCAATAAATTGTGAAAAGTAATAATATAAAAGAGGTTGGGGGATTGTGTGGACTTCACGTATAAAATCTACTTCAGAGCCACGTCAAAAGCTGCCAGCATATATATTACTGTTTATGGAGAAACTCAATTATGTTTTCATTACCTAGCATCGAGGTACAAGGACTTGTCCGTATAGGAACATCGATCTTGCTTGTATTGGTCGCTATAGCGATATCGCGTTGGCGTCGAGCAAATCTAGAACGGGATATGATAATCGCTACAATTCGAGCCTTCATACAATTAATTGCCATAGGTTACGCACTGAATTTCATATTTGGACAAGAGAGTCCCATCTGGACCTTGGCAGTTTTGATCATTATGCTCTTGGTGGCGGGGAGAACCGCTGGAGTACGCGGAGAACAGGTGCCTAATTCCTCCTTGTTAGCTTTAGCAGCCATTGGGGTTGGTAGTCTTTTTACATTAGGGACTTTAATTGGTTTAAGAATTTTTACTTTCGACCCCCAAACAATTATCCCGATAGGCGGAATGATCATCGGAAATTCGATGACGACTGCATCATTGGTTATGAACCGACTGGCGAATGATTTTCACTCCGAGAGCGACCAGATTGAGGTCGCTTTATCTCTTGGCGCTACAAGCCAACAAGCCTCTGAACCACAATTCCGTGCTGCATTAAAAAGTGCAATGATCCCTATCGTGGATACTACAAAAACCGTTGGACTGATAAAGCTTCCAGGTGCGATGACAGGTATGATTCTAGCAGGTGCACCTCCCCTTGAAGCGGTTCAAATTCAAATGATTGTGATGTACATGCTTGTCGGCGCTGCTGCCTTCACGGGTTTAACAGCCGCATATCTTACCTATCGAATGTATTTCACCCAGTATCATCAGCTAATTCTGCCCGAAAGTTAAACCAAGGATTAATTTAACGAGCGGTAAATCCGCAGGGTTTCACTAGCTGTTCGCTGCCAGGTATACTTTTTCGCTTGATCAAAACCAAGCTCCCTCAGATTGTCCTGAAGACTCCTATTTTCAATCAACGAAACAAGAGTTTCAGCCATGCTCTTATATGAGTTCGGATCGAAAAGCAATGCAGCGCTCTCTACGATTTCTGGCAGACTCGAAACATTAGAACAGGCCACAGGTGTTCCGCACGCCATCGCCTCCAATACTGGCAATCCAAAACCCTCGTAGAGGCTGGGGAAAACAAATATGGTGGCAGCAGAATATAATCCGTGTAAGTCTTGCTCTTTTATTGGGCCTAAGAACTTAATTTGCTCCTGAAGACCTAACTGGATAACCCTACGTTTTGGCTCTGGGTATCGCTCATCCCATTCTCCAGCGATACAGAGGCTATATTCTCCGGTTCTTTCTCCAACCAACAGGGACCATGCATCAATCAAACGTGTCAGATTTTTATGGGGCTTGTTAATCCCTAGGTAAAGAATAAAGCTCTTAGGCAAATTATAGACATTTCTGACACGGGAAACTTCTTCTTTTGGTTGAGGACGGAAATCTGAACTTACAGCCAAAGGTATGACCTTGATTTTGTTTTGTAAAATTCTGAACCTTTTGAGATAATCCTTTTTTGTGCTACTAGAAATGGCGATCAATGACTTGGCCACGCTTACGGCTAGTTTAGTGGTCATAAAGAAAAACAATCTTGCCTGGGTGGAAACATAGTCAGGAAATCTTAGCGGGATCACATCATATACGGTCAGAATCGCCGGGATCCCAGGGGTATATGGCATAAGATAATAAGGACTGTGATAAAGCGTACCCCTGTTTCTCCTTAATAAAGCTGGAACTCTCCATAATTGGCTGGGATTAAATGGAGACACATTGGATGGAACCAAAGTCACATGATCTACATCGTTAGGAGGCATCATCCACTTTGATGGTGTTGATGGATTGTGGATGATCACCAATTCCTCTCCAGGATCCAATTGATGGACAACTGACCTCGCCAGGCTGCTCACATAGCGCCCTATCCCAGGGAAATGGTCTATAGCTGTGCGTGCATCTAGGCAGATTCTCAAAGTCATTCACCAATAGTTTGAATAAAAACTTCTTCGATTTCTGAGACCATACGCTGAACATTAAAATATTTCTGCACGCGTACCCTTCCATTTGATCCCATTTTTTCACGCAACGTAGGATTTTTCAACAAGGATATTACTGCTTCCGCTAGTTCTTCATCATCATAAGGTGTGACGAGCAAACCTGTTTTCCCATTCTCCACGATTTCAGGTAGCGCGCCATGCGCAAAAGCAACAACTGGCTTTTCCATTGCCATGGCTTCAATATTTACCAAGCCGAAAGGCTCTGGGTCACCAGGATGGACGAATACATCCATTGCAGCGAAAGCTGGTCTTACGTCCTCTAAGTGACCTGTAAAAAACACTCGATCGCTTAAGTTCAATTCAAGAACAAGATTTTTGAGATATTCTTGATACTGATCCTTAACTCCAAAGATATCGCCACCAACGATGAGGAATTTGGTTTCAGGATGTTGTTTTACTATTCGTGATGCAATACGAATGAAGCGATCTTGACCTTTCCAAGGGCGCAAACGACCCATCATACCTACTATGGGTGTGTTATTAGATATAATAAATTTTTGATAAAAATATCCACAATCTAAAGATGGTACAAAACTAGATACATCAATACCATTATGTATAACAATAACCTTAGAAGATTTGGGAAGATGGTTGGCAGTAGTATAGGAATTTGCAATAATCCTTGACGAGAATACGGATAACAAACTCTTCCCTAAATTATCCGCCCAAACCCAGCGGGGGCGATTCTCCATCAACCAGTGATCTTGCATATGCCAAATAAACTTGACATTTGCCAATCTGGCAGCTAAGGATGCATATATAGTAGAACGAATTGTATTTGAATATATCAGATTGGGATTTATCATCCTTATCAATAAGATAATATTACGGATGCCGAATATCCAATTAAAGAGAAACTTCAGCGAGCCCCGTAACCTAGGAATTACTATTTCATATATCGGTAATTTTAATGATTGTGCTCTATCTGCCAACTCCCCCTCTTGACATATTATATAAGGTTGCCAGTTTCGGATTTTGAGATCTTTGCATAAGACCAATAGGTTCTTTTCAGCTCCCCCTACAGCTTTAGCGTGATCAATAAATAGTATTTTTCCTTTGCTAATCAATCCAATACTTCCTGATATGTATTCAATGTCAGTTGAGCAGTTGACTGCCAAGAAAACCTTCGAACATTATTTATTCCTTTAGTTTTTAATTCATTTGCAAGAACTGGATTCATCAATACGCTTGCAATAGCTTCTTGCAAGGCAGTTGGCTCATTTGGATTAATCAATATCCCTGCATTACCTATAACTTCAGGTAAGCTTGCTGCATTACTGGAAACGACAGGCGTACCACATGCCATTGCTTCCAAAGGGGGAAAACCAAAACCTTCATATAAGGATGGATAAACAAAAACATCCGCCAAGTTGTATAGAGCTATTAATTTGGCATCGTCAACTGGTCCAACAAATCGGATATATTT
>JASFVL010000091.1:0-12094 GCA_050049875.1 Anaerolineales bacterium | reverse complement strand
CATCTGAGAACCAAAAACCCATTTGGGTGGTCCCCCGTAGATAAACTGTGCGAAGCTAATCGGATAAACACCCACATCCCACAGCGAGCCACCTCCGTATTCTGGTACCAAGCGAATATCTTGCTTGTTTGTGATCGGGAAAGCAAAAGTACTCTGCACCATCATGATCTTCCCCAACTTGCCACTTCGGACCCATTCGCCTACGATTTTTGTCTGCGGATGATGACGGTACATGAAAGCTTCAGCTAGAACCAAGTGATTATTATGACTTTCGCGGCACATTAAATCAACTTCCTCGAGAGTCAATGCAAATGGTTTTTCACATAGAACATGGAGCCCAGCTTGAAGCGCCTTGATGGACCATTCAGCATGTAGATGATTGGGCAAGCTTATGTAAACTGCATCCACTTTCCCTGAATTGATCATGTCTTGATAACTACCATAAGCTCGAGGGATTTCCCATTTTTGTGCGTATTTATCCGCCTTACTCTGATTTCGGCTAGCGACAGCTTCTAGAATACCCCGTTTCGATTTTCGAATCGCACGGATGATTCGACGGTTGATGTTTGCAGTAGAGATTAATCCCCAGCGAACACTATCCATTGTCATTTACCTGATTTGTTAGCCTAACCACCTTTTAGAAGTATTTTGTTATTCGATGGATCCTGTACAAACAGACCGAAATCCGATTCCTGTAAGGGGATTTTAGCATCACTTATTCTCTGAATGAGCTCTTGAAAATTATCCTCGTTGGGGATATCTATAGAGTACCATTGCAATCCTGTTGTATTGGGAGGGGGAGGCGGTGCGCCTGCACTAGTCCATGTGTTAATCCCTATGTGGTGATGATATCCACCAGTACTGAAGAAAGCAGCAGATGGACCATAGCGTTGAGTTAATGCGAATCCTAATATATCGCGGTAGAAGGATACTGCGATGCTCATATGGGATACCTTGAGGTGGATATGTCCTATAGTTGTACCTTCTGGTAGTTTTTCTGCAGATTGGGAATTGGGATCTGCGCTGGCAAGTAATGATTCGACGTTTAGTGGATCTGTTATCATTTCAAGTTGGCCATCCTTCATGGGCCAATCCTTTATGGGACGATCACGATAAATTTCAATGCCATTTCCGTCTGGATCTTCCAAGTAAATTGCCTCACTAACACCATGATCTGCAAAGCCTTGAAACGGTACAGCGGTTTCAACTAGGCGGTAGAGCGTGTTTGAAAGAGCATCTCGATTTGGAACTCTAATTGCCATATGGTATAGACCGGTAGTCGGATCCTTCTTAGAGGATCCTGGTCGCTCCTCTAAGAGAAGTAACTCATGCTCATTGGTCCCAAGCCGAGTTGTTTTGTTAGTTTGGTCGTGCAGGCGAAACCCCAATTGATTTAGGTAATAATTTAATGAGCGTTCCATGTCTGAAATCGCTAATGCTATACTTCCAATAGTGGTTTTGCTGCTAATTTGGTTCATTTATAGATATGTCCATATTTATCTGTGATCTTTAATTGCGTCAATCTGGTTGATATATCTTATCATTTATGGGTTGGTTGATTAGATAATCTTCATCGGCTTGTGTGAAATGAGCGCGGTAAGCAGCTGTTTCCTCGAGCGCCATTCTCAAGACGGTTTCAATTTCTTCCCCTTCCGACTTTCTTATTTGATCACCTTCATCAAAAATTACAGTATCTCCGTTAATTGTGAAGCGAATGTGTCCGAAGGCTTCCAACCAAGCTAGTCCTAGCTGAACAGTGTTTATTCTGTGCGCCAGAGCTGTCACAAGTGAGTTCAACTCAGTTTCACCATTTTTGTTCGAGATTGTGTACTTGATTAAACCTATTAGGGTTTTCATGAATCGATCGAAGCGGTCTAGATTTGGATTTGCAGCGAAAAGGATAACTTTTTTTGGTTTTACTTGTGATAGTACTGATTTCAAGACACCATTACTCGGAGGTACTGTCCAAATAGCAAGTGTTTCTCCTTTGCTGATATTGAATCGATCTTTCCCAGGAACATCTCTCGATCTGTCGGCTTCCACCCAAACTTGGATCTCAGAAGTGTTCTGCAGTCTACTTATTATAGGAAGGGGATCGGGAATGTTTCTATAATCTACAATCTCATAGGTGATTTGTTGCCGATCATTCGGTATAACTACCGCCTGATCGATCTGAGCGTCAACCCACTCAATTTGTAATCCTTTTGTTCCGCGATAATCCCTGGTACGAACCTTGTAAGCTAGATTGAAACGACCTTTTGGTAGAGTCCATCCAGCTCCTTGCCACCAAATCACCTCATAAATATTTCCGCCCTTATCATCTAGTTTTAACTTGAGGTGTTCTTTTTGCTTGCCTATGGAGGTGTAATCCTTTATCGAATGATTTGGACTTTCGAGCACCAAGGGGGGATTACCAGCCCCAAAGGGGGCTAGGCGTTCTATATCTTTTACCAGGTCATATGTCAAGTCGCTTAAAGGTATGTGACCATCCAATTGTAAGACTGATTCCATTGGTGTGTGTTTAAGCATCTCTTCAACGGTACGAAAAAACGATCTTCGAAATTCAACAATACGCTCCGGGTTAATCTTTAAGCCAGCAGCCATTTGGTGCCCACCAAAATCTATCAACATGTTATCCTGTCGGGATATAGCAGCGGTTATATCCAAACCATTGACTGACCTGGCTGATCCTTGGGCTGGTTGATTAGGTTTCGAAGCAATCAAGATGGTGGGTTTGTTGAATCTCTCAACAAGTCTACTAGCGACAATGCCTATTACTCCAGGCGGCCATTTGGGATGATCTAAAACCAGTGCTGGTTCATTCAAAATCGAGTGTTCTTGTCGAATCCTTTCAAGCGTTGCCTGGAAAACTTGATCAGTTAATAGCTTTCTCTTCGCGTTAAGCCCTTCCAGATTTGTAGCGAGGATTCTTGCCCTTCCAGAGTCCTTCGTGGTTAAAAACTCTACAACGTCATTTGCATCGGAAAGGCGGCCTAACGCGTTTAGTCGAGGTGCGATGACAAATGCAATGTGTTCTTCTGTGATTTCATCAGGTTTCAGATTTGCGACCTCCAGCATGATCTTCAATCCTAACCTATTGGTATTTCGTAGTGATTGCAAACCTTTTTGGAGTAGATACCGGGTATCATCGGTTTGTGTGGCAATGTCAGCGACGATGCCCAAAGCGACCAGGTCCAGATATTGTTCACAGTTACTAAGATCCTTTGCGTGTATGGATAACTCCTCTATCAACTTATAAGCTACACCAACCCCGGGGAGATTTACTAGCGGATGGTCTCGCGCTAGCATTTTGGGATTTACAATCATATGGGCATCCGGTAGATGATGGGGGAGCTCATGGTGGTCAGTGACGATCACGTCAACCCCGCGCGATTGCGCATAGACAATCGGTTCATGAGCCGAAATACCTGTATCGCAGGTTACAAGCAAATCCATGCCCTGACCGAGAATATTTTTTAATACTTTTTGGTTAATACCGTGAGATTCCTTTGAACGTACGGGAATGTGGAAAATTACGCGTGCACCAACTGTTTTTAGAGCGGAGACAAGTAAAGTCGTTGCAGTTTGACCATCAACGTCAAAATCACCCCAAACACAGATTGTTTTCTCATCGTATTTGGATTGGAGGATTCGTTTTGCCGCCTTTTGGATACCAGGGAGTTCTTTAGCCAGGGTTGGCGTGTAGCAATCAGGATTTAAAAAGGCTTTTATAGCGCTAGGAGTAGTAAAACCACGCCTTATCAGTGTTTCTAATACTAATGGATGTCCACCAACCTCATCTTGGAGTGATTTTGGTGGTGAAACGAGTGGAGCGTTGATCCATTTTTTCAACATGTCAGGAATTTACTAATATCAGAATTCAATTTCTGCAATTTGGTCGAAAATTATATCGAGATCAGCTTCATCTGAATACTCTTGGATTTGTTCTTGATCTTCAAAAAAGCCGGCTACAACTCCTCGATCGCAGAGTGATCTGTAAGTGCAGAATTTGCATTTAATGTAATCCTCAGTTAGTGTAAAGATATCATCCGTCGTTTGAACAATTTCACTAATTAAAGCGGATAGATGTTCATGGTCAGCGTCGTACTTCTCTGAGTTATATTTGAAATTAATTGGTTCGTTAGGAAAATTTGCGTACCAATAAATCATTTCTACCTGTTCAGGTTTGAAGTGAACACCATTGTTAAGATAGGCACTCGCTTTAACTATAACGTAAGGGTAGATCCTGGATTGTAAGCGTTTGGATAACCAACTTCGTTTAGGTCTCTTTCGTGAAGTCTTCCAATCAATGATTGTGGCGAATTCGGAGGGTTTGATGATTAATAAGTCGTATTTGGCGATTAGTCGATGGTCATTTATGGAAGTTTGCAGAAGCAACTCGGGATAATAATATGCGTTCTTTTCTTCCAGTGAATTCTTGAAAATTAAGTAGTTTGACCACCATGATTTGAGGAGCTCATCCTCAGCCGTTAGTTTTTCCAATCTAGATGCTTGTATTCCAAGTTGATTTTGATGAACCATATGATGGAATCGTGCAGCACGCTGTAAATATCTTTCATGTATCTTTGCCGGTTGTGTTTCAATAGCTGGCCAAGCAAGCTTCATTAAATATTTCAATTGGAATCGTCTTTTGCAATCTTTAAAATCCTGTAAACTTGTTTGGCTGAATTGTATATTTTTCGTGTCATCCATTGCTTTATGCGATTCGCTCAATGTGTTTGTGTTTTGTAGATGGTTAATGATGTTTTTCCCAAAATGATTGTAATTCAATGAAAGGTACTGCGGGATATAGGTTGCCATTCCTGCCTGTATTCCAAGTGATGATCAATTGTTTACGGGCGCGAGTGATACCGACATACAACAATCGCAGACGCTCCCGAATATAATCCAGACGGGCTTCTTCAGTTGCTTGACCTTCCGTATACCAATCGTATTCTGTGGTTTTATAAGACGTTTTCAATTGAGCGAGTGTTTCAGCGACAAGGTTTAAGTCGTCTCGCAAATACCATTTCTCAGGTAGATATTGATCATATTCGTTACCGGAGGGGAAATCATAGTTGTTTACCGACATCAAATAAACCCTATCCCATTCCAAGCCTTTGGCTTTATGGGATGTGGTGACGATGACTTTGCCCTTGTATTTTTTAGGGTCGAAGGTGGTGTCTTCGTCAGAAAACCCTAGGAAACGACGTTCGTTCCTGGCAATTACTTCTAATTCTTCGATAAGGTCTTTTAAATACCAATCAGGATGTAGATCACTTACTCGTCTAAGCAGAACAGCAAGTTTATGTGTGGTTGCTAATTCTTCTTGCTTCTTGAATAAATTTTGACCCAATGTCAATAGGAGTTGATCTACAGGCAACGATATTGCTCCATGCCAATGATTAATTAATACGCGAAAAGTTGATAATTCTTCATAAACGCTTTGATTGTCTTCGAAAAGTTCACTATATGAAAGCCAATCGCGACCTGCCCGAGGCCAAATAAAATCTTCCACAAACCGACAGCTTTTTAACTTTCGTGCAGTCTCCTGAACTTGGTCCCAAAGTTTCGGTTTATCGCGATCCCCCCGACGCCAGACTCGGTAAACCGTGGCTAATTTCGATGGAGATTTGGGATCGGCTAAGTAAGCCATAATATTACCCAAGACTCCTGCAGTAGATCTGGTTTTTGCTGTACTTTGTAGTAGTTCTGTATATTCAATATTTCTTTGGTTGAGGAGATCAATCAGCGCGAATCCTCGCGTATTGCGTGGCACCAGCACAGCGACGGTTTCATCAGGGTGCTCTGGCAACCAACGAGCTAGCGAGTCTGTTATGGCTTTTAGCTCCTCATGTGGGCTGAATTTTTTCAAAACGAAAAATATTTGGTCTGGCTCATCAGGAGGGTTAGTGCCATCTTCTTTCTTTGGGAGTGGCTCGATGTGGGGTGTAGTTAAAGCATCCCTGACCTGTTTTGTAGGATGTTCTAAACGAGTCCAATCGATCAAGTGATTCGCAATTGAGATGATGCTTATTGTTGATCGTCCCGATGAAGGGAGTGTCTGCCAGTAATCAGCTTCGGACTTGAAATATCTTAGATGATCCGGGCTAGCTGTTGTGAAAGTCTCATAAATTGCTTGATTGGGATCTCCAACCCGTACCCAGTTGCCATATTCTCCAGCGATGAGGCGCAGGATTTCTTCTTGAAGTTTGCTGCTATCCTGAGCTTCATCTTCTAAGATATAAGGCCACCGATCCCGTAGGTGGTTTAACAATTGTTCGTCAATCTGCAATACTTTAAGTGCAAGTCGAATGAGATCATCAAAGTCAACTGCACCCCGATAAGCCAGCGAACGTTGATAAAGCTCATAAATATCTGCTCCCATTTCGGCTAATGGCAAAGGGATTGGGAGATTATCAAGTTTATATTTAAGCTGTTCAGGTGTAAGCTGCATATCTTTAGCTGAGCGTATAAAACTGAATGATATCTCTTTTACTAGTTCTGGGAGTCGCTCTCGTTGGATCCATTCAAGCCGATTTTCATCTATCTCAGCATCCAGATATGATTTTAGTTTTTCAGGATTCGATTGCAACCAAGATAAAGCTACTTGATCACGTAATTGATTTGCGGCTCGCTCGTCAATAATTTGAAAATTATTATCTAGTCCAACGATATCCGGTCTTTCGCGGACGATATCATGAGCTAGACCATGAAGTGTTCTAACTCGAAATCCCAAATGTGGTACTTGTTTTCTAACCTGCAAGAATGTGCTAACCCTCTGGGTAAAATTATCTACTGCAGAGTTAACAAGTGTAACAACAAGGACCTCTTGTTCATCATCCATTACACCTCTGGCGATGATTTCGGCAGCTAACAGAGACAAGGTCCATGTTTTCCCACTACCTGGAACCGCGGAGACGCCCATCTTACCACCTTTGTAATTGAGAATATCGAGCTGATTGGGGCGTGGAGAATAATAGATCATGAATCGCTATCTCTCATGCATCTCTTGATTTATCGGATGAGTCGAATATCAATATTGTCATTTAGCTGTTTCACGTAAAGCTCGATTTGCAAGTTTGAGCAATTGACCGCGTTGCTCATAGCCATGTTCGCTGTATTCACTGTATCCCATGAAAATCCCTTTCCTGCAACGACGGATTAGGCCAACTATAAGCCGGTATAGTGTGTCCTGACCTACTTCCAGTTCTTCGATATGGCTCCAAGGTTTGTCTTTAGGCCAATCTCGATTCAGTACATAAGGATGGGTTAAGGGTTGGTAGAGGCGTTCATACCAGCCTCGTGATCCAATATCCAACCAAAATTGATAGTCAACAGGTTGATTTGCCATCAGAAAAGTGTATGCTGGCGCCAAGAAGACAGAATCGCTTGGCTTAAGCTCCCAATTTTGGACGTACTGTGCCGCGATAACACCATGCTTAACCATATTGATATATTTTTTTCCAACCGGAATTTTTTCTTTAATTAATGTATCCTCAGCGACCCACCGGAACTTCTGCACCGATTTGATTAGATTTGCAGTAATTTGTCCAGTATCATGATCATTATGGAATTTGTAACCTGGCTGTGATATGACTTCACCAAATAAGCGACTAATAAAATGGTCAAGTTCTTCAACCGGTTGTAAACGATATTCATACAGCCAACTTCTTAAACGTTCATACCGGTTGCCAAGGAGATATGAGATTCGCTCTTGGACTTCGGGACTAACCTGATCAAAGGATAAGAGGTCGACTTTGCCATCAGATGATCGATACACGAACTCTGATAATAATTGAGCACGGATAAGATCTATGCTGTCAATCGTATGGAAAAGAGAATGGGCAATATCTATTTCATTGATGTTTAATCCCCAGTTCGGGTGAGCAAAAGCTGCCAAAGTTAGCAAAGATTGAGTCGCTGTTTCATCTCGCAACGCACGAGAAGGTCGGTGGGATCGTGTGGGTATATTAAGATTTGATAAACGTTCTGTAAGAGAAAATCTTAAGGAGTCACTAAGAAAGGGGGCGAGGATCACAATCTCACCACTCTGAATATCAGATTCGATTAGCGCATCGACCTGAGATGCCACCCAATCGAGCATCTCTGGGTAGTATCGGATGATTTCCTGAGGGAAATGGATCGCCAATGGTATGTCGCTTCGATCTGATAATTCAACGCCCTCACGATTTAAGGCATGTCCGAAAAATGTTTCTATGGCTGATACCTTATCGGGAGTCACAAATGATTGGTTGAGTAGTTTTCGCTCATTACAGACATCTTTTAGTCGGTACGCGCTATCAGGATCTGCTCCCAAGAAACGGCGGTAACCAGCGGAACGATCAAATATTAACAAAGCCGAGTCGCTCTCAGGCATCCATTCACGTAAGAGGTCATGCGAGACTGGAGTATCTTCTTCTAGGTTGTCCACAAACAAGTGGCGGTACTTATCCGTTAAATATTCACGGCAAAAGGGGTACGGCCAGAGCTGATTGACGAAAAGTTCGACTTGTAGTGAGAAATCTAAAAGATTATGGTCCAGGCAGTATTGGCGAAACAAAATAGCACAATCCTGAGCGTTCTCATAAATTCTTACTTGACCAGGTTCTCCGATCCAAGCAGCCTTTAAGCGATCACCGATCTCTGTGTGAGAGTAGCCGTTGATTGCAGCCTTATTTAAGTTATCGAGAATTTGACTGTATAATCGATTTGGATTTATATGGACCGATTCAAAATAAAATTCCTCTTCCATCAAGGGACGAACTATATGGGACATATAGTATTGCGCAGTCTCAATCGTTAAAAACCTCGGTTGAGAACCAGGTTCACCAAATCCAGCTTCTTCAGCGATGAGAGGCCAGAAGAGGTCGACCATGCGCCTCGCTAGTCCTCCTATTGTGAGAATTGTAGGCATGCCTCCACTAAAATGTGGTGCTTTTTGAAGTGCATCGTGGTATGGCTTTGCTAAGGTGCGTTGGGGTACTAGCAAGAGGATTGAATCACCAAAAATACCTGATTTCAAGAATTGCAAAATCCGTTCTACACCCACGGTAGTTTTCCCAGTTCCAGCAGGTCCTTCTAAAAATATTTTGTTCTCTTTTTCAGACCGAATGATATGAAGTTGGTCTTGTGTTAGATTAGCTATAGTTTCCATCCGATTTGTGATTAGTGGTCAGGTAATAAAGCCTTTTCTCCAACATAAGTCAGTTTGATTCGTGCAGCACTGGATGAAACCCACACGAGCCGGTTAATCTCCTCTGAGGGTGTAAACTCTCCCTCTGAGATCACTGACATATTCCAATATAAAACAACTTTTGGATTTTCTGCTACGAGATAAGATGTGCATCCGGCAAAATCCTCAATTATTACATCGCAACCGGTTTCCTCATGAACCTCTCGTAACGCAGCTTCATACCAATCCTCGCCAGGTTTGAGCTTACCCTTTGGTAGGGTCCAATCATTATAGCGAGATCGATAGAGGATACAAATTTCTCTACCTTTTGGCGTATCGCGCCAAATGAGACCACCAGCTGCTTGTATTACATGGATATTTGTTTTCTTTTTTTCTGTATTTGAGTCGAGATTATTCACAGTTGGGTAGAGTTTTGGTTGAGCCTCTAATAGGTGTTATGATTGTCTTAAGAATCTTATCAAAATATCAGGACATATGCAGATGAAGGTGGATTTGGGGATATTGGACGGGTAGCGTCCACCCAACCCCACTAAAAACCTCCAAACTGCATAACTTCTGTAATAAAGTTTTATCCGGTTTATGTGAATATTGATTTTCATCATTGAATGGGAGGCAATATATATGTCTGAGATAAGACAGAATATGGCAACCAAAGAGTGGGTGATCATAGCAAGTGAAAGGTCTAAAAGACCCAATCAATTCTCATCTTCTAAACGTCGATTGACTTCTGATCGTCCAGAATGGGATTCGGATTGTCCCTTCTGCCCTGGAAATGAAGAGCCAGAGCTGGAAATACTTAGAGTTCCTAGAGAAGGTGATTGGCAGATACGGATTGTTCATAATAAATATCCAGCACTACAATCAAAAGGTGATCGAATTAGGACTTTTGATGGTGTTCATCGGCGAATAACAGGTGTAGGATACCACGAGGTACTGATTGAGTCGCCTCTCCACAACACTTGCCCTGCATTGGAAACGCCCGAAGAAGTAGCCATGATGATGAAAATTTTTCAAGAGCGTGGGCATACCATCGCTGCTGACGATCGTATTGAACATATCATTTATTTTAAAAATCACGGTCAGATGGCAGGTACTTCATTAGTCCACCCGCATACGCAATTGGTTGCTTTACCAATTGTCCCTAATGATATTCGCTCACGTGCGGAGGAAGCGCGTCGATATTTTGATGATACAGGCATTTGTGTTCATTGTGCAATGTTAAAGGATGAGCTGAGTCATGAATTACGTATTGTGGTTCAAGGAAAATTCTTTGTCGGAATTATCCCGTATGCGGCATTTTCACCCTTCCATATTTGGTTAATCCCCCGTGAACATAGATCAAATTTCCTTAATGTCCCTGATAAGGAGTTAGATGATTTGGGGTTGGTTATCCATCAATTATTACGAAAGCTTTATATAGGGTTGCGCGATCCAGATTACAATTATGTAATTCGCTCCGCTGCCCTAGACAGTCGCGAACAGGAATATTTACATTGGTATGTGACAATTATTCCCCGGGTTACAAGAACTGCTGGGTTTGAAGTTGGAAGTGGGATGTTTATTAATTCATCTCTTCCCGAGGAAAGCGCCGCATTTTTAAGGGCTGTCGAGACATCGAAATAGATTGAAGATAATAATTACTAACAGTACTTACGCAGTTGAAAAGATAGCACATTTACAATAGAAAAAGGGACGTTCCAAGGTTAGAATAAGGTTGCGAAACCAAACTAACTTGGAGGTGCGAGCACCATGACGTCCCGACTGTATCCTACCACTCGAAGACTGTTCCAACAAGTCTTTCGGGCGTTGAAAAGCTTGGGATTGGGAGCGGCACTGAGCCCCTTGAGCTTTGGGTTGATGGCGATGTATATCACGGGGTTGTTGCTGCTGGATCGAAGGCAAAATGGGACTCGGATTGCGGATTGGCTGCCCATGCGCTGTCATGATGCCATCAACCGTTTGCTGAGAAGGCATGAGATTTCCAGCCGGTCGATGATGAAAGCGGTAACAGGATGGGCCAAGCGTCTTGGCAAAGGTTATCTGGCCGTTGACGATGTGGTGGTTGAGAAACCCTTCTCCAAGCTGTGTGGCTGGGTTGGTTGGACGTATTCGACCACTCAAAAACGGAAAATGTACGGGTTTCATGTTGTGGTTCTGCTGTGGTGCAGTGGTTGCTGGCGTATTCCAGTGGCCTACCGGCTCTGGCGTCCCAAAGTCAAGTGCCGGGCAAAAAACTACCGGAAGAAGAGCCAATTGGCCTGGGAGATGATCGTCGAATTGGTATCTCAAGGGCTTGCGATTGAACACATAGCCATGGATACACTCTATTCTGCGGGTTGGTTGACCAAGAAGATCAATCGTCTGGGTTTGAAGTGGGTAGGTGTCCTTCACCCTAACACCACGGTCTGCTATCGCAATAAACGTTGGAGTGTGAAAACATTGTCGGTCTGGCTCAAACTGAAATGGCGCAAGCGACTGGGGCTGCGTGCCAGAAGCATCCGGGCTTATCTGCCCAAGTATGGCCACTTGCGGTTGGTCGTGACCAGAAACCGTCACGGGAACTACGAGGTCTTGGCCACCAACGACTTGGACACCGATTTGACCACCCTTGTGCTTCGTAAACGTAGCCGCTGGTCCATTGAGACCCTTTTCAGAGACGCCAAGCAATTCAGCGGCCTGGCCGCCTGTCAATGTCGTGTCGATCAAGCCATGGTTCTGCATGTCGCTTTTGTCTTGATATCTTTCATTCTTTTGCAACGATTCCGCCGGTTCCCGAAAGAAACCTTGGGAACGGTTAAGGAACGTTTGCAAATGCAAGTCTTTACCAGTGGCTTTCCGCCTCCTGCAAAACTTAAAGGCAAAGTCGCTCTTTCTCAACTAACTGCGTAAGTCCTGTCA
>JASFVL010000439.1:0-3878 GCA_050049875.1 Anaerolineales bacterium | reverse complement strand
ACAAGTTAATCACACCTACCTCACCTGGTTTGATACCGGTGAGAGGGACAAATAACTGGTTTCCCTCAGGCCAGAACTCGGGAAAGCGCTCCTTCCAAATTTTGACCACTTCTTGGGGGGAGAGATCGATACCGCTGAGACGGACCTTATAGGTTTTTTGCCACATCTGTCCAAAGCCGCGCAACATTCCAGTCAGTTGGCGACCTTCGACGTTGAGGTTGATGGCCTCCGCTGGTAGGTCTTCCACCCTTTTGAGTCTGTCGATGGGTTTAGCCCAGGCATCTTCCATGGATTTGGTTTTCATCTCAACTTCTTTATTTTCTTCGATAGGTGTGTTCATCGTTGTTTTAATACCTCCAATTAGCGAACTACCGCTATGGCTGATTAGGAATATGGATAAATATGCGTCCCTGAGCCTGTGCTCCCGTTTTTACACCGTGGATAGGGCTATGCGCTCTTCCTCATAAATATTGATGGCGTTATAGGATGGTGAGAGCATTGAAAGATCAACGCCTGAAGATCCGCTTCAAGATCACAACGGGTGTATACAACACAGTACGGATACCGGCATTTTTCCAAATATTTTTGGCTTCCTTCCATTGCACTCGAGGGTCGACCAGCATATTTTTCTGAGTGATCTGTGGTTGATCCAGGCCAAAGTGATTTGCAAGGTTTGACAGGGTAGCGTGCCAGAATTCGTCCTCGATCTTATGGACAACACCCAGCCGGCAGCCAAGCTCATAAAAGGGATCATTAGCTCGGACAAGGGCTTGGATCTGGACTACGGTGCCATCGTCCTCTTCATAAGCGCTAAAGGTGATCATAGCAGCGAATATGTGACCCTCAGGATTCATGAAGGAGAAGGATTCGTCATCCGCATAGATCACCATAATCCCGGTGGAAAGCTTCATTCCGTAGGGAGTGGAAAGGTTAATGACACCTACCTCTCCAGGCTTGATACCGGTTAGCTGGACAAATAAACGGTTCCCCTCCGGCCAGAACGTGGGAAAGCGCTCCTTCCAGGTTTTGATCACACTTTGGGGAGAGATATCGATTCCGCTGAGACGAACCCGGTAGGTTTTTTGCCAGAGCTGACCAAACCCTTGCAGCGGGCCAGTCAACTGCCGACCTTCTACGTTTATGTTGATCGCATCTGCCGGGGAATCTGAAAGTTTGAGTTTCCCAACAGGTTTAGCCCAGGCATCTTCTCTGGATTTGATCGTCGTCTCTACCTCTTGGTTTTCCTCCACGGTTGTGTTCATCGCGTTTTTAATACCTCCAAGTAACTAACTACCGCTAAGGTTTATTGGGATACGAATAAATATGGAGTATTTCCCTCCGACCCATCCTCATGTTTTTACACCGCGGCCAGGGCTTCGGACTCGTCCTCATAAATATTGATGGCCTCGTTCAAGCGGGTCAGTTCGAAAATCTGCTGGTAGTGTTCGTTCAGACCGTAAGCGAATAATTGCTGCTTCTGGCGTTGCACGCGAATGAGCAGGGTGACCAGCAAACCGATCCCTGAACTGTTCATATAATCCAATCCGCTGAAATTGAGGATAATGGCGCGCGAATCGCCGCTGCTGGCGTCTGTGTAGGCGTCCATTAAAGTATTTTCGGCGAAACCTGTGATCTCACCATTAATATCGATCACGCTGGCTTTTTCGTTGGGTTTACGCACCGTCATGGTTACATTGGCTTTAGACATCATGCTGTTTCTCTCCTATTTGCTAATTTGGATATGTGTTTATGAATTGGTGGGCTATTTTGTTACTAAAGCGCTCTCTTCGTCCGGGTATATGGTCATGAAATCGGACAAGCGCGTTATCTGGAAGATTTCTACATAATGGTCGTTTAATCCATAAACGACCAATTCGCGATGAGCTTTACGGGCTTGAGCCAACAAGCTGACGATCAATGCGATTCCGGTGCTGTTGATGTAGTCCACATCACTGAAGTTGAGCACGACGGTTGAGGGATCTCCACTGATAGCGTCTTGGTAAGCTTCATTCAGCGACTTTTCAGCAAAAGCATCGATCTCGCCAGATAAGTCAATCACAACTTTTCCATCTTGTTGGCGAACTTCTGCCTCACATGGTTTTCTAGCCATCACTTTCTCCTTTCAGATTCATAATCAATTGGACCGTGTGTTCGCTTTCATTGCTGCTGACGACCATCTCATCGACCATATTCTTGATCAGGAACAACCCCCATCCCCGGGGTGATTGTTCCCCTGCCAATTTGGCTGAAATGTCGGGGTGGGTGGATTCGGGGATCTCCTTATCCCCCCCATGGTCGATGATCTCCACGGCAACAGCTTGCTCGGAGCGGCGCACGCTGATCTTGACGGGTAGGTCGGGGTCGTAGCGATTGCCGTGCTCCATTGCGTTCATGGTAGCCTCAGCTACAGCGGTTTTAAGCCGCTCCAGACTTGAGGGCGGCAAGCTTAGCTTGTCAGCCAAATCAACCATATGTTGAACTGCTTGGCGCTCGTTGCCTTGCTGGCTGGGCAGGTTGAATTCCGCTAAGGTGGTCCAATTGTTATCTGCGGTTTGCTCTCCTGAGGGAGAGATAGACGAATGTTCGAGTATTACTAAGGTGATGTCGTCCTCTTGATCGTAATCCGTACCGGTGAAGTCGTTGAAGCGTTCCAAGAGATGTTCGATCAAACCAGCGCCTCCAGGGTGTTGGGAGATCATATCCTTGACCCGCGGGAAACCTAACATCTCTCCGTTTTGATCGTGGGCCTCCACCAAGCCATCGCTGGATAGGAGCAGGCATTCACCAGGTGCTAAGGTGATTGGCTTTTCCTCGTATTCCATCCCCTCCATCAAACCCAGAGGCATGCCGGTGGCACGAATTTCTTCAACACCAGCTTTATTTTGGCGGTAGGGCAGGTTGTGACCGGCATTGGCGAAGCAAATCTCCCCGTTCTGGGGGTCGAGTAAGGCGTATAAACAGGTGACGAACATGTTAGGCGGGATGTCTGGGTAGAGCAGTTCGTTGGCGCGCTGGAGGACTTTGCCTGGGGCGACGAGTCGCTCAGCCGCGGCGCGCAGAATGCTGCGAGTAGTGGCCATGACCATCGCAGCGGGCACACCTTTGTCAGTCACGTCGGCGATGATAATCCCTAAGCGACCCTCGGGCAGGTTGATGAAGTCGTAGAAGTCGCCGCCTACGGCTCGGGCCGGCTGCCAGTGGGCGGCCACGTGCCAGCCTTCCAAGGAGGGTAGGTCCTTTGGCAGTAATGTCTGTTGGATGACCCTGGCGACGCGCAATTCTTGCTCGATGCGCTCCCTTTCACGGGCCTCAGCCTGTTGCTGGCGAACAAGTTGGGCCACCCGCAAGGCCGGTGCGGCCTGCGTAGCCAAATTGTCCAGAAGACGACGGTCATCGCTCGAGTACTCCTGCTCGCTCAAGCGTGGTCCCAGGTTCAGCAAGCCGATTAACTCGCCTTGGCTGACCAACGGCACGGTGATCCTGACCCCATCCTCTTTCAAAGACTCAAGGGTTGGGGAATCCATACCGAGTTTGTCCACTTCAACAACCCCGGGTGAACTGAGGAAGTAAGCCAAGAGGGGATCATTTGGAGGGATGTCAAAGGCGTGCACTTCCGCGCGATCCGTCTTAGTGAATTGTGGTCTTTCCGTTTCCTCGACTTCCGAGTCGCTATCGCCGGTAAGAAAACTCCAGAATTTTTGCACAGTTGTGTTCATCTTGTCTCCATTGTACGGGTTAAGCGTCCTGATATCGTTACGGTAGGCGTTACGATAATGATTATTTCAGAAGTTACGCAGTTGGGAGGTATTTGGGAGGATTGGAGGGCTTTCCCCGCCCAATGCCCCCAACCTTGCCCTTCAACTGCGTAAGTCCTATAT
>JASFVL010000090.1:0-12103 GCA_050049875.1 Anaerolineales bacterium | reverse complement strand
CCGCCCAAAACACACCCCACATTCTTCTTCCTGACAAGTCTTGCGTGCACACCAATCTTTAGTGTCCGCTCAAATGTTGTCAGAAGGAATATTGTTGGTTTGGGCGTAAACTGTTTTTTCGCTTATTGGTTAACTCAACAGCATTCCTTCTAACAGATTCTAACAACAATCAAATGCGCACTCATATTAAATATGGTAACATGGTACTACCCAGGTTAGCTGGGTAGTCGCGATACGGTGAATCCGATATCGAGGAAAGTCCGCACTCCATAGAGTACGGTGCCGGGTAACGCCCGGGGTGGGGAACACTTCGTCAATTGTCGTTGTGCACCTGCCGTAACGGGCCACAGAAAAAAACCGCTTGGATTGCAGATTGACGTTCAAGGATGCGTAATTAAGATACTCAATTACTATCTTTAATCTAATTGACAATCTGCAATTCAAGTAAGGGTGAAAAGGTGGAGTAAGAGACCACCGGCGCGGATGGCAACATTCGCGGCCAGGCAACCACCACCGGGAGCAAGGTCAAACAGGGACGAGAGGGAACAGCGAGTTGAGTTGGATGAATGTGGATTGGATCATTTCCATCTACATGCTGATACCAATAATCGCCAATCCCTTTGATGCTGCTCGCGTCAATTCTATCTTTGAGATAGGTAAGTTCCGGGTAGACCGCATGAGACGCACTGAGAGGTTCGTCCTAGAAAGATGACTACCCAAGTGGATGGTACGTTAAAGGATTAGCCCCAAGGGGTGATAAACGACCCTCTACACTGGACAGAATGCGGCTTATAGGCTGGCCTGGGTTTTTCCCTAAATAACCCAAATAAATATCTAACACAAAATATTAGCAGGCTGAAACTCCCAAGGACAAAATTGAATGAGAGAACAAATCTTTATGGTCACGGGTGCTACGGGAGCTATCGGTGAAGCCATCGCCCAAGAAATTGCTAAGAAGAACAACTCCCAGGTGATTTTAGCTTGCAGAAATGAACGAAAGGCAAATATTGCAGTAGATCGGATAATCCGTAAAACAGCCAACGAAGATGTATATTATGTCATTGTCGATGTATCAAGGAAGAAGTCTGTCTGGGATTTAGCAGCTCGTTGGGATGGCAATCTAGATGTATTGATTAATAATGCCGCCACAACACCAAAATCACGGGTCGAGTCACCAGAAGGAATCGAATTACAATTCGCCACCAATGTTCTAGGTTATTTCTGGATGACAAAGGCGTTTACCGATATCTTAAATAACTCAGCTCCTGCTCGCGTTATAAACGTTGCCAGTTATTGGGCTGGAGATCTAGACTTAGATGATTTAGAATTTAAGAACAGGAAGTACAGCAATAACCGCGCTTATCGTCAATCAAAACAAGCAAACCGAATGCTTACAGTGGCATTTTCGAAGAAACTCAAGCCATTGGGAATCTCCGTGAACGCTTGTCATCCAGGTGATGTTAACTCAAAGCTAAGCAATGATTTAGGCTTTAGCGGTCACGAATCCCCAGAACAAGGGGCCAAGACACCTGTATGGTTAGCAGTAAACCAAGTCGGAAACCAAAATACAGGCAAGTATTTTGAACAGATGCGAGAAGTTCGCGACCGTTTTGGAGAGGATCAAAAAGCTATTGATAAACTCTATTCAATTTGCTCCAACTACTGATAAAGAGAAAAAATAACATTATCAGTATATTTTCGCAAATTTGGGGGTGGATTGAAAGAATTTCGCAAGAATTTCGTCTGGTTTGTAAGAAAAAGGACAACTATTATCTTTATAATAGCTTCAGTAGCCCGAGAAATACGGGCTATTGTGCCGATGAGGCACAAAAACAAAAATCACACTCAAGGAGGTTAAATCGGCTCTTTATGGAGACCGCACTTGTTGAAAAAGTTATGGAAACCCCTGCTCTTCATGAAAAAGATCAAGGAGAAAACGACGAAGGTACCAATAATTCTAAAGATGAAAAAGACCCAAAGCAAGATCCCCGTTGGTATGAACGCCTGGTAGAAGATTATGACTATGAGAGACCAAAACGTGGGCAGATATTAAAAGGGGAAGTACTAAGAATTGAAGAAGACTCAATTTTAATGGATGTAGGTCAAAAAAGGGATGCTGTTGTAACTGGGCGTGGCATCAGTGATTTGGATGATGAATACATAGAAGATTTATCAGTGGGAGATGTCGTCCCAGTCTTTGTAACTCGATCACCGGTCGGTGATGAAGACTTGGTTGTCTCTATTAGCCGTGGTATCGAGTATAAAAATTGGGAGCAAGCAGAAGCCCTCTTAAACGATAAAGAGATGGTCGAGTTAGAAGTGGTTGGAAGTAATCGGGGTGGTCTTTTGGTGAAATTTGAGAACCTGATTGGTTTTGTCCCAAACTCCCATATTCCAGCCATTGGAAGAGGATTGAACCGTCAGAAGATGACAGATATCAAGCAAGAAATGATAGGTTCAAACCTGGCGGTAAAACCCATCGAGGTGGATTCGCGAAAACGGCGTTTGGTATTTTCCGCACGAGCTGCATTGGATGAAAAGCGCAAAAAACGATTACAAGAACTGGAAGTTGGCGATGTAATTGAAAGCCAAATTGTGAATGTTGTTGATTTTGGTGTTTTCGTTGATTTGAACGGTGTTGATGGGTTAGTTCACAAATCAGAATTAGATTGGGAGCGTATTAACAATCCTCGCAAAGAATTCGAAATTGGTGAAAATATCAAAGTAAAAGTTCTTGATATTGATGTAAGCCGCGAACGGGTGAGCCTTAGTCGAAAAGCGTTATTATCAAATCCTTGGGAAGAATTAGAAGAGAAATATGAACCCGGAGATTTAGTGAAGGGAAAGGTTGTTTCAGTTCTCGATTTTGGAGCTTTTGTAGAGCTGCCCGAAGGGGTTCAAGGATTAATCCACGCGAGTGAGATCGGTTACTCAGCCATGGGGAGCCCAGAAAACACTGTCCGCCCCGGGGAAATTGTATTGGTGCGAATTATTAGTATCGATGCTGAACGTGAGCGGATTTCCCTAAGCATGCGGAGAGTACCAATTGATGAACAAATCACATGGATGATCGACACCGATGAAGAGAGTGATGCCAGCGATGAGGCAGAAATTTCAGAAGAAAAGCAGGACGAAACCGCTGAACTTAAGGATCAAGACACACAGCCAGAATCTGAAATAAAAGAACCAGTTTCCAATATAGAAGATGAAATTGATTCTATGGACAATTCTGTTGAGTCGCTTGAAGAATCAGATGAAATCAGCATCCCTGAGGATGAGGTGAGAGAATCGAAAATCGACTCTGCAACAGAGAATGAGAATACTGACGAGGATGTTCCCTCTGAATCAGAAGAAGAAGTCTTGGATGATATCTCGAAAGATGACGAACTTTCAGAATAAAGTACTGTGGGTGGATAGGTAAACAGACAAACGCAGGGATGCGGAATATATGAAATTATATAACACCCTTACACAGAGGGTTGTGCCTTTTACCCATTCAGGGAATCAGGTTAAGGTGTATGTTTGCGGCATCACCCCATATGACACCACGCATTTGGGGCACGCTTTTACTTATACGACTGCTGATGTGCTTATCCGTTATCTCGACCTTTTGGGCATAGAGGTGATTTATGTTCAGAATGTTACCGATATCGATGACGATATCTTAAAAAAAGCAGATCAAGTGCGGGAAGATTGGCGCGCTCTTGGGAATAAATGGACCACCCATTTCATTGAGGATATGAAAACCTTAAACGTTCGCCCTCCGGATCATTTTCCCCGAGCGACGGATGTGATTCCTCAAATTGTTGAAATTATTAGCAATTTGCTTAAAAAAGAGGTAGCTTATGAAAGAGAGGGGAATGTTTATTACGACATAAAGGCCTGGGAAGAATTCGGGAAACTATCTCGCTTAGCAGTAGAAGAAATGTTACCCATAGCCAACGAGCGTGGCAATAATCCTGATGACCCTCATAAAGATCATCCCCTAGACTTTGTTCTTTGGCAAACAGAAAAATCTGGGGAACCAGCTTGGGATAGCCCATGGGGTTTGGGACGCCCGGGATGGCATATCGAATGTTCGACGATGGCTACACAATTTTTGGGAGGTAGTGTTGATATTCATTTGGGTGGAAGTGATTTGCTCTTCCCCCACCATGAGTGCGAAATTGCTCAAGTCGAACCACTTACAGATAACACACCCTTTGTGAAATACTGGATGCATGTCGCCATGGTGCAGCACGAAGATCAGAAGATGAGCAAGTCTTTAGGCAACCTGGTGATGGTCCGCGATCTATTGAAATCCCATACTCCCGATGCTATCCGTCTCTACCTAGCTAGCCATCACTACCGTGAGATCTGGAACTACAAATCAGATTCGCTAGCTCTTGCGGAAAATAATGCCCAAAAGTTGCGTAGCGCTGTTGTAAAACCAAGTGGAGAAGGTCAGCGTCTAGATCCCCAGCCTTTATTAAGGAAATTTGTTGGAGCGATGAATGATGATTTGAATACTCCCTTGGCCTTACAAACTATATATCAATTAAGGGATCAAATACTACTAGCATCAGCTAGTGGCCAAAATGTCAGTGAAGCCCAACAAGTACTCTGCAAATGTGCGATTGTTTTTGGTTTATATCTCGATGGCGATCAACCAGAGCCCAGTGTGATAACCGGATGGGATCAACATGCCCTGCGATTTCGTGACCAAGTACCACATAGGACATAATCCAAAATACATAAGCTGATCCCATCTCAAATAATTTAACAGCATACAGCACAAAGATATCGCTCAACGGCGAGAATACAGTGAAAGCACAGCACGAGAAGTAGATGAGGAAATCAAATTAATACTAGAGGAGGCTTTTAACAGAGCAAAGAGCACGTTAGAAGAGAATCTCGATGGACTGGATGAAGTCGTTGATGCACTTCTTGAACGGGAAGAATTTCTCAGCTCAGAAGTACTGAACTTAATCGAGAACAATAACTAAGAGCGCTAGCTTATATCAATAAGAGGAGCAACTTTAAGTTCTTTCAGGAAAACTTATATTTGTTGGATTGAAAACTAAAAGGTAAATAAGAATGGATAGCATTCCTAGACTAGAATTAGATGTCAAAGACAGATCTCAAGCCGCTACTGTGCTATTGTTGGAGCAAGAAGATAGCCTCCGGAGGGTTATTGTTCTCACTTTAAAACAAATGGGAATGAAGGTTTTAGAAGCTTCGGATGCGCCTAGTGCCAGAAAGTATTTGAAAAACCACAATCCCGACTTATTTGTTCTAAACTTTGACCACCCATCTGGAAAGAACGGGAATTTGATAAATTTATATAGAGAAAAAACGGGTGTGGATCAAGGTGGAGTATTACTTACTACAACACAACGTCCAGATGATAACTGGCGCGAACTCTATAAACCCGATATCGTTGTTTATAAACCTTTTGATATCCGTTACTTAGTAAAACGGATTACTACCTTAACCTAAGACTGGTATATGAACGAGTGGTTTAATCTAAATTCATCACATATACAAATCTTGATTCGCACCGGTATCGCTGTAGCTGTAAATGAGATTGGATTAGCCCTCGTCGCAACAGCTATGGCATTGGTTACCTTGCGAATCTTACGATGGGTTGAAAGTTGGATAAATAGAGAACAAATTACGAAATTAATAAGGACTTCAAGTCGTCTATATAGCAGATTGTATGTATTTTTTAAAATCACAATGAACCAGACACCTACAGGTGCTAGATAGAACCAAATTACACATACTTTGGAGGAACATGAACAGGATAATTGATCGCGAGATGCTTACAAGTATCGACGAAACAGAAGAGACCATCTCTGTGATTGGCCAAATCATAAAAATCGGTAGAGAGAAGGGATATGTTTCACTAGATGACATACTCACTCACTTTCCTGAGGCAGAAGAAAATGTCAACCAGCTTGAACAAGTATTTTCTGCATTACTAGATGCCGGTATTCCATACACAGACAACGGTGAACTCGATTCTGATGAGGAAACAAAAGACAGTGAAGATGATGAGGTTTTTCCAACCGAATTGGAAAGTAACCCATTAGCTAATATTTCCACTGATGATTTGATCGGACTTTACCTAAAAGAAGCTGCCAGCATACCTCTGCTTACAAGGGAGGAAGAGATCGATCTGGCAAAACGGATTGAGAGAGGTCGCTTGGCGCGCGACGAAATGGCACGTGGGAAGTCGTCCCCTCGCCGGAGAAAAGAACTCAACCGCTTGATCAAAGACGGATGGGAGGCACGCAGGCATCTGATTACAGCAAATTCACGATTGGTCGTGAGCATCGCCAAAAAATATGTGGGGCGCGGTGTACCTATGATTGACTTGATACAAGAAGGCAACATCGGATTGATGCGAGCTGCAAAGAAATTTGATTACAAAAGAGGCTATAAATTTGGAACTTACGCTACTTGGTGGATCCGACAAGCCATCACTCGTTCAATAGCAAATCGTGGACGCACAATTCGCATTCCAGCTTACATAGGTGACAAGATCACAAAATTTTTCAGAATGCAAAACCAACTCAAGCAGAATCTTGGTCGCGACCCTAACAATGAGGAAATCGCTAACGCGCTAAATGTTGATCCAGATGAAGTCGAGCGTATCTTCAAAATCAGCCGACGTCCACTTTCCCTTGAACGCCCCATCAGTTATGAGTCGGACGCCGAGTTAGGTGATTTCATCGAAGATAATGAAACGCCTGCTCCAGAAGAACACGCCGAAGATAGTCTTATCCATGAGCACTTGGAGGAAGTACTAGAAACTCTTCCTCCGCGGGAAGCTCGGATCCTAAAAATGCGCTATGGCTTCATGAATGGAAAGATCCATACACTTCAAGAGATCGGACGCAAGGAAGGCATAACGAGGGAACGTGTTCGTCAAATTGAGGCTCAAGCTCTACGGCGTTTGCGAAATCCTCAGATACGCCATGATCTACGCGACTACATAACAAGGAGTTAAGATCTATGGATGTTCTGGATAAAGAACAAATTAAAAGTTTGACTGAGGTAGATGGAACACTTTTCGTATCAATATTCCTTCCAACACATCGCGCTGGAACTGAGACACAACAAGATCCTTTAAGATTAAAAAATCTCCTAAAAGATGCTAGAGAACAACTGATTCAGAAAGGGTTGAGGATTCCGGATACAAATGAGATGCTTGAAGAAGCTGAAAGGTTACTTACCAATCGCGATTTTTGGCAACACCAAAGTGACGGATTAGCTTTATTCATCACTAACGATTTTTTTGGTTCCTATCGCTTACCCATTAAATTTGAGCAGTTGGTGGTAGTATCCAAGCGATTTCACATTAAACCGATATTACCTATACTAACCAATACTGGTCGTTTCAACCTACTGGCGATTAGCCTTGGGAGTGTACGTCTTTTCCAGGGAAATCAATATTCCATGAGGCAAGTAGAGCTCGAATCTCTCCCCGATGACATAACAGATGCGCTTCAATATGATGACCCAGAAAAACAGCTCCAGCATCAAACTATCGCCCGCTCAAATGGCGGACGCCCTGCAATATTCCATGGTCATGGAGCGACCGAGGATAATGAAAAGACAAATATCCTAAGGTATTTTCAAATAGTCGATGAAGCGCTGACTGGTTTTCTAAAGCAGGATAATGCTCCATTAGTTGTCGCTGGGGTGGAATACCTCCTATCCCTCTATAAGGAGGCAAACTCATACCCTCATCTCGTGAATACCGGAATCCATGGCAATCCCGAGGAAACCAATATCGAAGAGTTACATAAACAGGTTTGGGAAATCGTCGAACCAATTTTCCATAAAGTCCAAGAAAAAGCTGCAAAGACTTTCAAAGATTTGTTAAGCGGAGACAGAGCATCAGATAAACTTGAAGAAATCATTCCCGCTGCATACTATGGACGAGTGGACACCCTCTTTGTCCCAAGAGGAATTAAACGTTGGGGTTCATTTAATCCCGAGACATTTCAAGTAACCGAAAACCAAGATTTTGAAACAGAAGGCGAAGATTTGTTAAATCTTGCATCTCTCCATACCATCATCAATAGGGGTAATGTGTTTGTTGTGCCAAAGGATGAGATGCCAATCGACAAAGATGCGGCAGCGACATTCAGGTATTAATAGACTCAAGACTATCAAACTATAATCACCCCCTTACCCTATGGAGAAGTCTTTTGGATGAGATTATAAACATACTGAGGCAGTCAATAACAGAACTGTTCACCAACTTTGTGGATCAGTTACCCGAAATTTTGCTGGGTTTGATCATCTTCTTCCTCTTTTTCGCGGCTTCTAGATGGGTTAAAAGAATAGTTCAGGATATTATATTCAGATCGGGTTTGTCTCTAAGTGCTGGAAAAGCTTTAGGTCGGCTCGCTCAATGGACCACTGTCCTTGGAGGTCTTTTAGCCGGTTCATCAGTTGCAATCCAAACATTCAACGCTGGAGAGTTGATTCAAGTTTTGGGGATCGGCAGCGTAGCGATTGGTTTCGCTTTCCGGGATATTCTACAAAATTTTCTTGCAGGAATCCTCATCCTACTTACAGAGCCTTTTAAAGTAGGTGATCAAATAATCACTGATAAATTTGAAGGTACAGTTACAAGAATTGAAACCCGGGCAACGATGATAAAAACATATGACGGTCGCTTGGTGGTGATGCCTAATACTAACCTCTTTACGAACTCAGTCCTAGTTAATACAGCCTTTCCCAAACGACGAACGGAGTACGACATTGGGATAGGATATGGTGATAATATCGATAAGGCGAGTGAATTAATATTGGAGGCAATAAAATCCGTTCCTGGTATTAGCGAGGATCCACCCCCTGATGTGCGTGTCTGGGATCTGGCTGCCTCTACAGTAAATATTCGCGCCCGTTGGTGGACACATTCACAGAGGGGAGATGTCACCAATATTAAGTCTCAAGTGTTAACAGAGATCACCAACAATCTAACGGAAAACGGTATTGACATGCCTTACAGTACTCAAGTTGTACTTTTCCACGACCAAACCGAATCTACAGATGGTGATCGCCACCGGCAACGTGAAGGTTGGCCGGTTGATGAAGACGGGGATGCGCCCCAACCTCTGACAATTGCTAATTCTTTGAAACTGGTTGCCGATGCTTTAAAAACCAATAGCACTCCGAATAAATGAATCTGAATACCTTGATCTCGTTATTAAAAGACACCTTCCAGCGTTGGCAAGATGATAAAGTTTCGCGTTTAGCAGCAGCCTTAGCCTATCATACAATGTTCGCACTCGCGCCTTTACTTATTATCGCCATCGGTATGGCAGGTTTGGTATTTGGTCGCGGGGAGGTGCAAGGGTATGTGATGAACCAATTAGGACGCCTCCTGGACCAAAACAGCCTAGAGTTGATTGAATCGATGCTCCTGGCGATGCGAAATATTGGCTCAAATTTGTTCGCCACTTTGATCGGTGTCGTCACGCTTGTCTTTGGTGCATCCCGGGTCTTTAATGAGCTTCAGCTTTCGTTAAACACCATTTGGGGTGTAAAGCCTGACCCTGAAACCAGTATAATATTCTTTATTAAGAAACGCCTCATATCTTTTGGGATGATACTCGGTATTGGTCTGTTATTGTTGCTCGCGTTTCTTTTCATAACCCTCCTGACTGCATTAGAAAATATTGTAGATAGCCCTTATTTGAACTACATCATACCTGTTGGAAATTTCCTTTTCATAACAATTTTAGCTTTTATCTTATTCGGGTTGATTTATAAAGTCCTTCCAGATGTGCAAATTGTTTGGAAGGATGTTGCAGTAGGCGCAGGGATAACTGCAGTGCTCTTCAGCATAGGTCAAATCCTGATCGGAATCTATTTGGTAAACAGCAGTTTTACCTCATCTTATGGCGCGGCTGGCTCATTTCTGGTTCTTTTGGTTTGGGTCTATTATTCCGCCCAGATACTTTACTTCGGAGCTGAAATCACTGAGGTCTACACGAACCGGTTTGGATCCAAATTAATACCCACCGAAGAAGCGGTATTTACACATGGGAACAAAATCTACCCAGCTACAGAAGACACCAGAATGGAACATCCTCTCATGAAAACAGAGGAGCAACCTAATTTACTGCAACCAAATGAAGTTAAAACTAAAACTGAAGGTGATACCGTCAATCCCCTATACCCAATCATAAGTGCTTTATTTGGACTACTAATTGGTTTCCTCTTAGGCTTACCTTGGAAAATAAGGGGGAGACAAAAACCATAAGGTGCTGCCACACAGAATCAAATCCCCGTAATAATCATCCCAAATGATGATACAAATGCGTCCATCATACGCTCAATCAAACGAAAAACTGGAGTCGGGTAAAGCCCTAACCCTACAAGTAAGACCATTAACACACCCAAAACAACACCGCTTGTAAGCGAGGAGGGAGGAAGGGATTTCAAAGTTTGGGAACCTTCATCTCTCCTTCGGAACATCGTTATCACTACCCTGATATAGTAGAAAACAGCGATCACACTAGCAACGACTAAAACGATGAGTAGAAGCCATAATTTTGCCCCCACTCCCGCAGCAACAATGTAAATCTTCCCCACCAATCCTGCAGTTGGAGGGATCCCTGCCAAAGAAAGCAGCGCAGCGGTCATAACAAGTGTCAACCCCGGACGCTGCTGGAACAATCCAAGGTAGTCCGAAAGTTGTTCGAACTCCTGATCTGGTGTCGAAAGGAGAGTAACCACCCCAAAAGCGCTCAAGGTGGTTACAAAGTAAGCTGTGAGGTAAAAAGCCACCGCTTTAGGCCCAAGGGAACCGCTAGCCAATAATGCAACCATCAAATAACCCAAATGAGCGATGGATGAGTAGGCCAGGATTCGCTTGATATTATTTTGGAGTAGAGCAAGCAGGTTTCCAAATAGCATGGAAGCCACTGCGATAACAGCTAGTATTCCCCATAAAGATCGATTTTGGTACAAAGATACCCCTAAAAAATAGCGTAGAGCTAAAGCAAATACACCACCTTTGGAAACCGTAGCAATGAAGGCTGTCACAGGTGCTGGCGCACCCTGATAGACATCCGGTGTCCAAACATGAAATGGAACCAAAGCCAACTTGAAACCCAATCCAACAATGAGTAATCCCCAGCCAATAAGGAGGAGACTCATGCTATCTCCTTCAGTCCCTAATAAGCTGCTCGATTCAGAGAAGGAGAGTGTTCCGGAGGATGCATATATCAGCGCGATACCGAAGAGCATAAAAGCCGCGGTGGACCCCGCTAGGACAAGATACTTGATAGCTGCCTCGATACGTCGGGAGCGGAATCGAGCATAGGCGATCATAACGTACAAAGACACACTCAGAATCTCCAAGCCTAAGAAGAAAGCAGCAAAATGATCACTAGCCACTAAGATGCCTGATCCTAAAGTCGCCAAGAGAAGAAGAAGGTAAAATTCTTCGCGGTTTTCCTCATAACCTTCAAAATACTGAACTGCCAGCAACCCTATAAAAAGACTTGACCCAATAATTAAACCTAAATAATAAAACGCAAATTGATCTAAAATTAATAATTGTGTGACTTGCCTTGGAAGAAGACAAAATACGAAAGGAAGAGAAATAAACGCGAATGTCAAACTCGTCAAGGATAAGGCTACTGTACTTTTGTAATGTCTCCTCAACGCAATTAACAAAATCACTGCAATCACAGCAACTACAAGAATGAGGAACGGCAACAAGACAAGAAAATCAGTCAATAGCATTCAAAAGTCCCGGAATAAAATTAGATAAGCTTGTCGATTCAGCCATTCATTTGACTGAGTACATCAACATCCAATGTTTTAAACTGCTTGTAAAGTTGGAGAACAAGAGCTAATCCTACAGATACTTCCGCTGCAGCAACAGAAAGGATAAAGATAAACATCACCTGACCATCCGGTTGTCCTAGATGAACACCTGCGATCACAAATGCGAGACCCGCTGCGTTCAGCATAATTTCAATCGAAAGAAGTATGAAGAATATGTTCCTCCGAACGATAATCCCAATCACTCCCAAAGAAAAAAGAATCCCAGCTAAAACCAAACCATGTTGTAAGGGAATGTTTATCA
>JASFVL010000438.1:0-3882 GCA_050049875.1 Anaerolineales bacterium | reverse complement strand
TTAACGTCCCGATAGGTGTTTTCCATTAATTTCGTCATCTCAGCGGTAGTGGAATCCGTGAGCAGTATATCGCCTTCCACAAAAGTTTGGTAGAGTTCCTTTCCTGCTTGTGCTGAGGTTTGGTTCACACCTCCAATCACCCGTGCATTGTGCACCAACTCATGCAATATTTTGCCTGGTAGCACTCGTTCTGGAGAGTAGGCTAAGTGGAAATCTTCTCCTGCTATTAAATTTGAGCGTTCTAGAACAGGTGCAACTATATCAATAGTTGTCCGGGGCGGAGAAGTGGATTCCAGGATCACTAGGTTCCCCGGCTGTAGGTGAGGTATGATGGCTTCAGTAGCTGAAATCACATAGCTAAGATCAGCTTTCTTGAACTGCTCACCATCTATACAGGCGATTTCTTTCCGGAAGGGGGTAGGCACAGCAATGATGAAAACATCGGCTACTCTTGGTTCATTACTGACATATAGATTGCCGGAGTTAAAGGCTGCTTGGACGAAAGTTTTGAGTCCGGGTTCATGGAAATGGATCTTATTACTATTTAAAGTTTTTACTACCTGTTCGTTTATATCTACCCCAATTACCTGATGCCCATGAGTAGCAAACATGGCGGCTGTGGGTAGTCCTATATATCCCAATCCAATAACACAGATTTTTCTTATGGTTTCTTCAAAATTGGGTTGTTTCCGAAATGGAGTTGATATCATATTGTTTGCTGATATTGATAACGCTTGAGGTTAAGGACTAACTCAACGAAGGGCAATCCAATCTATATACACACGATAATTTTCATTGCCGGGCATATCCTTTTGATCACCAACACCGATTAAGATTTCTTGTAGTGTCTGACCCGAGATGGGATAATTCCAAATCTCCCATTTTTTCGGTACAAGTCGATAATTGAATAACCGTATGCGTTCCTCATCAACCACTACCTCAACAGTTAAAACGGTTCCGTATTCTCCCATCACATAGATTGCGAATTCTGTAAAACCCTCAAGTGGTAAAAACGGGAAAGATTGTATCCCGAACTCAAGGGGGCCTTTGTTTTCGTTTTTGTATTCTAATTTTAATATCCCGTCAGATGTGTTGTAGTAATGAAAATTATAATTATTGCACCAAGGACATAAACGCCAACTATTTGCATTATAAAAACTTTCTACAACAAGAGCATGACTCCCCATAGAGACTGGAAAAGTATCAAGATGATTTTTGTTTATCTCTGTGAATCGATAATACCATCCTCTGGCTTCGTTATATTTCTTTTCTTTGAACGCTCTGATATACGCATTATTAATATTTGATAATGTTACATTTGCTGCTCGCCATTCTTCTATAATTTTTCTTTGAAACTTCGGTGTAGGACAAAGACCCCCTTTCGAAGAAACCGTTCTATCACTGGTTAAATGAATGCAACCTACCTCATACGCCAAAGCCAACTCTACATGTCCTAAAGGATTATCTGGGCGCAATTCCGTGTAGTTTTGATAGGCTTCCATCGCTGAATCCATATCCCCAAGTAAGCAATTGACCCTACCCAACTGTAGATATGTGTGGGAGTAGCTGGATTTGTAATCTAACGATCTCTCCAAATGTCCTCGAGCGCGCTGAGCCATCTGCCGGGTGTTTTCGTCGAGGACGGGTGAGAAACAATATGTGGTGACCGAATCCGCTCCTTCGAGAGTCTCCAGAACCTGTTTTAGATACTGTCCCCCACGCACCTGGTGGTAAAGTGCTCGCGCCTGGGGGTAGAGCCAAATTCCAGCGATTATGAGCAGGAGGGCGGCTATTCCAATGATCCACATCCGCCGGCGTGAAAAGGACGCCTGACTGATTGTGGATTGATGGAATGGTATATCGCTTGCGGATTGCGCTTTACTCACGGGGGATTATTCTACCTCTTTCTGATTGGCTAGCCACACTGTGACGAGTGTTTTGTTATCTTACAAGCATCAATGATGGCTGTCAAGCTATAAAAAACAGATCCGTACTATAATACACATTCGATTGGAGACCAGTGCCCCAACAAGTTATTCTTATTACACGTTACAAGCTATGAACTCGAAAAATCGACTCCCTTCACTGGCACAGATTTTACCAGTGTTTGCGACAGTCATGTTTGTCGTGTATGGTTACGCCATCTATCGCCTTTTCTGGTATGTACCGAGTTGGTTGACATATCTTCCCGTGGGGGACATATTGATAATCGTCGCATATATGGCTATGATGGCTTTGTTTGAGAGTCTTGTGTTTCTGTTTCTTATCCTCTTGGTGGCTGTTTTGTTTCCGGACCGCTATTTTAAAAACCGTTTTGTCGTCCAAGGGAGTGTCGTTGTGTGGATAATGACCATCTGGGCCTTGGTGGTCCACGAGGATCTTAATCGCTACATATCCGAACTCAACTACCAAGAGTTTGTCATTTCTATGTTTGGATCTCTAATACTTATCCTTATTTCTATTGCCTTGGTGTCCCAGTTGTTCGTCTTTCGGTTGCATTGGTTGGAAAGATTAATCTCCATCGTCGCTGAACGTATGACGATTTTTCTATATGTGTATCTGCCATTGAGTATTATCGGCCTGGTTACTATTCTTATCCGAAACATATTTTAAAAATGGGTGTTTCATGCCTTCAAAGTTAACAAGACGTGATTTCTTGAAGCTCGCAGCGCTTTCCTTGGCTGCAACAGCCGGCGGTAAGCGCCTTGTCGATTTACAGACATCCTTGGCAGATCAAACGCCTGATCGACCCAACGTCATAATTATCCTATTTGACACTCTATCTGCACGTCATCTCCCTATTTATGGTTACCCGCGTAATACGGCCCCTAATCTCTCTCATTTTGCGGAGAACGCCATTGTTTACCACAATCATCACGCGGCAGCCAATTCCACAATGCCCAGTACATCTTCATTGCTCACAGGAACTTACCCTTGGACACATCGTGCTTTTTTTGGCACGCCGACCAAGACCAGCAATGAGAAGAATGTTTTTAACCTGGTGAATCATCGCTATAAAAATGCAGCGTACACACAAAATCTATTAGCGGATATGATCCTTCACCAATTCGGAGATTCCTTAGACCGACATGTGGAATCAGACGCATTTAGCTTGGTCAGCAGCCCAGCATTTCAGTCGACGAACCAATTGTTTAACCGTGATGGTCTCTTGGCAACCGTTAGCTCGGAGGGTTATTATTTTTCCAATAAGAACAAGGCGGGCTCACTTTTCTTATCCATACTTGATCGTCTTTATGTAGAGGGGCGTTTCAAATCCCTTGAAGAGCAATTAAAGCAGACCTATCCAGAGGGAATTCCGTATATCTGGCTTCACAATGTTTATTTCACTCAGGAGGCAATTTTTGATGGGTTGATGGATATATTGGATGATCTCCCAACCCCATTTTTCTCTTACTTCCACTTGTGGTCGCCGCATGAGCCATATCGTCCTGGTGGCGAATTTATCGGTTTATTCAATGATGAATGGGAACCAAAAGGGAAACCAATCCATTTCTTCGGCGACTCCAGAATGTCAAATGCACAGCTCAACCAATACCGTCTGAAATATGACGAGAATATCGCCCATGTCGACGCCGAGTTTGGTCGCTTGATGCGATATCTGGATGATAGGGGTTTATTGCAGAATAGCTATGTAATCGTAACCTCGGACCATGGCCAGATGTTTGAGCGCGGGATACACGGACATGTCACCAGGTTGCTGTATGAGCCTTTATTGCATATCCCTCTGCTTATCTCACAACCCGGGCAGCGTGGTCGCCAAGATATCTACTCGCTTAACAGCAATGTGGACTTGCTCCCGACTTTGATGCATATCAGCGATCTTCCAATCCCTGAATGGTGTGAAGGGCGCGTTTTAGCCGG
>JASFVL010000437.1:0-3885 GCA_050049875.1 Anaerolineales bacterium | reverse complement strand
TTCCCCCAGCGCTGTTCAGGGGTATCGCCGCTGGTGTTCATCCGGCGAACTAAACTGACCTGGGAGGAGGGCACAAAACCACGCAGTAAACCGATAGGAACCAGCAAACCACCTTTATTAAAACCCATAATTTCTGTTTCGTAGTTGCCTTCCGATTCCAATAACTCTTCAGCGACTTCCCAATCTAACTCCTCGCGCGCACGATTGTAGGAGAGCACGAGGATGCCGTTCTTATCCTCTAAGCTGAGCACGTAGACGGGTATGTCCTGTCCGACTTTTAGTTCCGCCCGAAGTTCGGGTTCGATTTGGTCAAATTCCCTGCCGGATATGATCCCTTCGGATTTGGCCCCCACACTTACCAAGATCTCGGAATCGCCGATTGAGGCGATCATCCCCGTGCGAACCTCACCCACGCGGGGGAAATCTATACCTAACCCTTCTTGTTCCAGAAGGGTTTCCATTGATTCGTCGCTGCCAGAAGGAGAATCAACCGGTTGATCTTCGACCTTCTGCTCGACGAGGGCATCTTTCTCTTCCATATTTTTTGAGCGCTCCAATTGATAAGATAATGTCGCCGGAGGGCGTACCCCAGCGAGTTTGTACATTATAAAGGTTAAGGTGCATCTTGTCTACCTTTGTGGTAAGATGTAAACATATAAAAAATGTAAAAAACCTTGCGAAGGTTAATATCTCCCTGTCAGATTTATGTTCAAAACATGGCAGATAGAGCGGAGATATTGGTGTGGGAAAGCGCTGTTAATTCCTTCCGTTGAAGATGACCATCGCAAGGTTGTGCATTCAAGGAAGGGATGCATCCAGGCGGTGAGCCAAGAATAACAGGACCAAGAGACTATGCCCCCTATTTACCCGTTTACAGCGATCGTTGGCCAAGAGCGCATGAAGCGCGCTCTCATTCTCAATGCGGTCAACACTCGTATTGGCGGGGTGTTGATTCGCGGCGAGCGCGGCACGGCAAAATCAACTGCGGCGCGCGCCCTGGCTGCGCTGCTGCCCAGAGTGCGGGTGATCAAAAACTGTCGTTTCGGCTGCGATCCGGATCGACCAACAACCTGGTGCACGGAGTGCCGGGAACGAGCTGAGAACGGCGATTCCCTTCCAACTGAAAAACGACCCACCGCCTTCGTTAACCTTCCAGTCTCGGCGACGGAAGACCGGGTGGTGGGAACCTTGGACATTGAAAAGGCAATCCAAAAAGGGGAGCGACACTTCGAGCCAGGAGTTCTTGCAGCTGCAAATCGCGGACTCCTGTATATTGATGAGGTAAACCTGCTGGATGACCATGTCGTTGATTTGCTGCTTGATTCAGCAGCGATGGGCATGAATATCGTCGAGCGGGAGGGTATATCCTTCAGCCACCCGTCGCGCTTTATTTTAGTGGGCACGATGAACCCTGAAGAGGGTGATCTGCGTCCGCAGTTGTTGGATCGTTTTGCCCTTTCGGTGGATATTCGCGGCATCCGTGATGCGAGAGAGCGGGTTTTAATTATGGAGCGCAACTTGGCTTTCGAGGCTGATCAGGATGGTTTTCGGGAGCAATGGATGCCTAAAGAAAGGGAGCTCTCGCTTCAAATTGAGCAGGGCCGCGAGTTGCTTGGAAGTGTAACCTACACCCGGCGCGATTTACTCTCGATTGCAGCATTGAGCGCCTCATTGAATGTTGATGGGCACCGCGCCGATTTGGTGATCCTGAAAACAGCACGCTCTCACGCAGCTTTTGAAGGGCGCACCACTATAAACGAAAGAGACATCGCTCTGGCTGCTGAACTGGCTTACCCCCACCGTTTGAAACGTGGTCCCTTCCAGCAAGCGGAGATTGGGTTTGAGGAACTGCAAGACCGCATCGAGCAGCTTCAGGGCGCTTCCATGAGCGCTGGCGAACCCGAACCTGTACCGGAAGAGGAGAAGGCGAGCGAAAAAAAAAAGACAGTGAGCGATGGCACCGCTGAGGAGCGTTCCGAGCAAGGTCCAACAAAGCCAGCGCAACAGGAGGTCTTTGATACAGGTCGAGCGAATTGGTGGGAGGGGGGTGAGAAGGTAAAAGTCGGAGAACCATTTGATCCTCGCAAGTTAGATACCCCCCTAGACAGACTAACTCGACGTCAAGCAGGGCGTCGTTCTCGAACCCGCACAGAGCGAAAGCGGGGTCGATATATCCAAGCCCGACCAGCCAAGGGAAAACGGGACGACATCGCTTTTGACGCCACATTGCGAGCTGCAGCTCCCTATCAGAAACGCCGCAGTAAACAGCGCAAAGAAGTAGCTTTTGCCATCCAACCCAGCGACCTGCAACGCAAGGTCCGTGTGAAGCGTTCTGCTAACTTGGTGCTTTTTGTTGTCGACGCCTCTTGGTCGATGGCGGTGGCTGAACGCATGGCTGCAACCAAAGGGGCAATTCTCTCTTTGCTGACTGACGCGTACCAAAGACGCGACCGTGTGGGGTTAGTGGTTTTTCAGAAGGACCGCGCAACGTTGGTGCTGCCACCAACGAATTCGATTCATCTAGCCCAAAGGGCGTTGTCCGACATCCCGGTTGGGGGCAAAACGCCGCTTGCTGCGGGGTTATTCATGGCTCACCAGGTCATCAAACAGCAAGGTTTGGTCTACCCGGACGTGATGCCCTTAATGATTCTATTGACCGACGGAGCTGGAAACGTATCTTTGGGCGATTACCCGCCTCAAGAGGAAGCTCACCGCATCGCTAACCAGATCGCAGAGGACGAAATCCGCAGCGTTGTGATCAACATGGAGCACGCCGCCTTTGATCAAGGTCTAGCCCAGAAGTTGGCTGATCATCTCAAATCCCCCTGCTACACTTTACATGAACTAAAAGCCGAGACTCTCTACCGTGCTGTCAGGGATGAGATGGAGGGTTGAGGTCTGCTTCGTAAATTGTAGTGAAAACACATTTGATATTGGGCGACTCGGTGAACCTGAAGGGTCGCCCATTGCGCGAGAATATTGATGCTAAAAACCGCTTCTCGTTTGGAACACTTCACCGAATCGGTCATTCGGGAAATGACCCGTATAGCCGACGAACACGGAGCCATCAATTTGGCTCAGGGTTTCCCTGATTTCGACCCTCCCGAGGAGTTGATTGCAGCTGCAGTCCGAGCGTTATATGCGGGACATAATCAGTATGGGCTCACCTGGGGGACGAAAAATTTCCGAGAAGCTCTAGCCCGCAAACAAAGCCGTTTCATGGGGTTGAAGATCGACCCTGACCTGAATGTGACCGCTACCTGTGGCAGCACGGAGGCGATGATTGCAGCGCTGATGGCGGTGTGTAATCCAGGTGATCGGGTGATCGTTTTTTCCCCGGTGTACGAGAATTACATCCCCGATACAATTCTTGCTGGCGCTGAACCCATCTATATACCTCTGAAGCCACCTAACTTTAGTTTTGATCCGCGAAAACTGGCCGAGGGTTTCCGGAAAGGAGCGAAAGCAGTGGTGTTGTGCAACCCGTCCAATCCGACAGGTAAGGTTTTTAGCCATGAAGAATTGCGTATCCTCGCGCAAATGGTTCGCGATCACAATGCCTTTGTGATCACGGATGAAGTGTATGAGCATATTGTTTATCCCCCTCACCAGCATAGATACATAGCAAGCCTGCCGGGGATGTTTGAGCACACAATTTCGTGCGGTTCGTTATCGAAGACCTATGCCATCACCGGGTGGCGGTTAGGTTACGCGATCGCTGCAAAGGGGATTACCGACGATGTTCGGAAAGTACATGACTTTCTGACGATTGGAGCACCCACTCCCCTGCAGGAGGCTGCAGTGACTGCTTTGGAGTTCCCTGAATCTTATTACTGCGATTTACGAGACGCGTACACCTCCCGGCGTGATTTGTTTTTAGATTAC
>JASFVL010000089.1:0-12115 GCA_050049875.1 Anaerolineales bacterium | reverse complement strand
GAGCGCGTCATCGCCAGGTGTTCGGGCAGGCATGTGAAATAGACCTCTGCTGGGAAGTGTGCGCGCTTGAAAATCCTCTGAAGGCTCTCACTCTCCCCCATAAGAAACAGCGCAGGTGGATCCAAACCGCGGAAAAGCAGCGCCAAGGCGCGCATCTCCCCCGAGTTCTCCGCAGCAATCCAGCTGCACTGGGCGAACAATTCCGGCTCCAGGTCGCCGATGGCGTAGGCCGCGTAGAGGCGGTCGCGCTCCAGAAAAGACAGGATTTGGTTCTTATCCGTTAGCTCTCTTACTTTGTAGTTTCCCATCGATGGGAGTATACCGCGACGTGTGATGGCTAGAAAACGTTCTAACGTTTAAACGTTAGAACGTTAGAACGTTTAAACGTTTAAACATTCCAACCAACGCCCGTATCCCTGTATCACAGATACACTCCGCCTCACTTGAAGCGATCGTCGGACTTTTGATCTCTCACTTTCGCTTTTGCGGAGCTCAGCCAACCAATCTCAACGTCGTCAGGCTGGTCGAAATCCGGAACGTAAGGTTTGATATCCAGTAAAGGTGTGCCATCAAGAATATCGATATCGCTTAAAAAGACCCTGACTCCCTTGATCCCGTTTATGCGTACAATCGATATTCCGATGGGATTCGGTCGCGTCGGTGCTCGAGTGGCGAAAATCCCGCGGGGCTTTTCGTCGAGAAACGGTGTCACCTGCAGATCCACCCGTTTGACGGCATGGAGATAGTAAATCAGTATCACGTGAGAGAAACCATCCAAATCTTTTAAGCCGGCTTGATATTCGGCGAAAATCTCCGCAGTGCCTTCGGAACTGGCTTTTCCGGAAGGTTGAATGGGCATCTCTTTAAGATCCTTAAATGGGCTGTGGATGATGCCAATGGGAGAAAGTTCTATCTTCATTCTCTCTGAACCATTCATTGAATTCTTAGCCTCCATGATTGTTTTATCAGTGATCCGTAATCTGAGCTATAGCATTCCCCATCCCAGGTGAGCAGCTGGGATATAACGGCAGCGCTGGGATTCGATGATATTGACTGTGTGATCGTTGAAAGGTTTGGTCTACAGGATAATATCACGATTGACTTTGATTTTAAGCATCTAAAGGCGACAGGACATTATCTATATCGATTTTGTCATCGCGAGGAGCGTTCTACCCTGCCAGTGTGGGCAACACAAGTGTGCGACGAAGCGATCCCCTCCTTGAGATGGCTTCAGGCATTAAGCATTGACAGTGACCATTAGCGCTGTCATCAATGGCAACCCCCAAAACCTCCCAATTGCGTAATTCCTGAAGAGGTCAGAAATTGCTCGGCCGCGCAATGTATACTTGACGTACTCTACCTTTTAAGTTAAATTCAACCACACTTTGCAGCGATCAAAGAGGAGAGAGACCCATGACGAAGATAACTACGAAGGAACTCCACCAGCGGCTGGGTGATCCAGAACTGCTTATCGTTGATCTGCGCCCCATGGCGGCTTTTAATGGCTGGCGTCTGCGAGGCGAGAAAAGGGGTGGGCACATTCGTGGGGCGCTTGCCTGCCCTCAGGAGTGGCTAAACGGCTTAGAAGTCCTGGACATCAAAGCTCTGCTGACCTCGAAGGGCATCACGCCCGATAAAACTGTGGTGGTTTACGGGTATAAGCGCGCGGTGAGCGCCACGGTTGCCGATATGCTCACCAATCTGGGCTATGGGCGAGTTTGCGCGTACGAGGATGGTTTATCGACTTGGGCGCAGGATGAGAATCTGCCGATGGATCGCTTGCCCAATTACCATAAACTAGTCTACCCGGGGTGGCTGCGCCAGCTGATCGATGGGGGACAGCCCGATACTTACCCCGGAGGGGAATTCGCCATCTTCCACGTCAACTTTGGTGTTCCCGAGGAATACGCCGCCGGGCACATCCCCGGTGCCATGCACCTGGATACCAACACGCTGGAATCGGAACAGACCTGGAATCGGCGCTCCGCCGAAGAGTTGGATGCTGCCTTACGAGCGCACGGTATCCATCGTGACAAGATGATTGTGCTTTATGGCAGGGACAGCGAGGGTGATACCGACGAACTAAAACCCGGACAGATGGCGGGTCAAATTGCCGCCACCCGGGCCGCGGCCATTTTGATGTATGCTGGAGTGGAAGACGTGCGCTTGCTGGATGGGGGCTACGGTGCCTGGCTGAAGGCGGGCTATGAAGTGGAGATGGAATGGCGGGAACCGACTCCGGTGGAGTCCACCGGTCTGCAAATCCCCACCCGCTCGGGATTTTTCGTGGATACCGAGGAAGCTAAGGAGCTCCTAAAGGATCACAACGGGATGCTGGTCAGCATCCGCAGTTGGCCGGAGTATACCGGTGAGGTCAGCGGTTACGATTACATCGCCCCAAGCGGGCGTATCCCCGGCGCAGTGTGGGGCAACTGCGGCACCGACGCCTACCACATGCAGCATTACCGCAATATCGATAATACCATGCGCGATTTCCATGAGATCGAAGCCAACTGGAAGGAAGCGGATATCACTCCCGACAAGCGTGTGGCTTTCTACTGTGGGACCGGCTGGCGGGCGAGTGAGACCTTCATCTACGCCCACCTTATGGGCTGGAAGCGCGTGGCGATCTACGATGGCGGTTGGTTTGAGTGGATTCAAGACCCCAGCAACCCGATCGAAAGCGGGCAGCCGTAGGATGAGTGTGTAGAGATGGTTGTCTAACACACTGGCTGGATGACGATGGACCATGGACCATTGACCAAAAACGCTCTATCCTTCCGCATCTTTCAATAGCGCGGGTTCCAAAACTTTCTTGGGATGGATTGGGATACAACCTTATATCAGAGAACATCCGCTTGATGGGATTCGCCTTTCGCCTTTGTTTAGGATTTCTAACTACGCATCATTGCCGGCTTAACGGTTGGAGCTGTGAGCTGATCCAACTCCCCAATCGTCCGCCTCCTCACTAATTGGGCGGGATGTGTCACCTAAAAGTGTCTGATTGGATCGCTGTGTAATTACTACATTTTAGTGGAGATCAAATCATGACGAAGAAGTATTCCTACAAAGTTGAACGCATTCCACCTGCACGCAGATTTGCCATCGACGCCGGTTATTTGGGCCGGCGAAGACATATTGTTCATGGATTGATCGAAGTGGATGTCACCAACGCGCTCGAACGCATAAGGGATTATGAACGCAATACGGGAGTTAAAATCTCTTTCACCGGATTTATCATTTATTGTCTTAGCAAAGCCATTGAAAAACACCCTCATGTTCACGCATATCGGGATTGGCGCAACCGCTTAATCATTTATGAGGATATCAATATCACATCCATGCTGGAAATTGACCTCGGGCACAAGAAGATTCCCATTCCTCACGTATTTCACGCCACAAACCGCAAATCAATTATGCAAATTCATGAAGAAATGCGTGCTAGTCAAAATGATCCACATGCGACCTCTGAGTCCAAGTTTATGCGCTGGTTCCTGTTCCTTCCTGCGTTTCTTCGAAGAGGATTTTACTGGCTGGTGATGAGGTTTCCCCAGATGTTCCGCGATAATTCCAGCCCGGTCATGGTTACTGCTGTGGGTATGTTCGGAGAGGGAGGCGGTTGGGCGATCACGATGCCGAACTTCACGCTGAATATCGCCGTTGGTGGAATCTCGAGGAAGCCAGGTGTATATCAGGGAGAGATTGCCATTCGGAAGTATTTGGACTTAACTGTGAGCATTGATCACGATGTCGTTGATGGGGCTCCCGCAGCCAGGTTTGTCCAAACTCTAAGGGAGCTTCTAGAATCTGCTGATGGCTTGGGAATTCTGGAAGAGTAGATATCCAGCGTGCATTCTTCCAGCTGTAACTAGCCACCAGGCATCTTGATTACCGCTTTATCGATGTAACAAACTCGCAATCTTTCACTGCCGTTCGCTTGAGGACTCTCGATCAGCAATCTGCAGCATTCTTTGAGGCGCTAGGAGTTTGGAGGGTAGAGCGCCAGGAAGGCGCTACTCATGTCATGGAGATTGATAAAATCATGGAAAGAACCGAACTTCCAGCTACGATTCAGTGGCGAATACATTTGAGCTCGCCTCCTGAGAAGGTATTCAACACACTGGTGACAGATGATGGTCGCCGCTCATTTTGGGCAGTTGAGGCGCCTGAAGAAAAAGGCACTATTTATTTTAGATTTGTAAACGGGATGGTGTATGAGAGCAGAATTTTCGAGAAGCGCGAACCAACCCTCTTTACGATCGAGTATTTTGGGGGCAGTCGGGTCCAGTTTGAACTAACAGGTGACGACGTAGGTGGCACCGACCTTACGCTGACAGAAACTGATTTACCGGAGGCGAATCGATTGATTCATTTGACGGGTTGGATCCCGGTGCTTTTAGCCCTCAAAGCTGCCGTAGACTTTTCGGTCGACCTGCGAAACCATGACCCCACAAGGAGTTGGGATCATGGTTATGTGGATGTCTAAAATAGCCAGCTTAACCTCCTCTGAGTCTGTTCATCAAACCTACAAACCAAAAACGATGTGACGCCTAACTCATGCGTCACATCGTCGTAAATTGGATTCTTAGGGATATCTAATTCCCTTATTGACCCACGATCAGCGGTAGGTGGAGGGGCCATGGGTGGGATCCTGGGTTCAAAGGATCCGTGCCCCATTCGATCTCATCGCCATCGCCCCAGCCGTCGTCGTCTGTATCGGGGTCCACCGGCGAGGTGCCGCGCTCTAACTCGCCCGTGTTATTCAGCCCATCGTCATCCGGGTCTCCCAAAGCGCCGTTGTCACCAACGCCGTCATTGGGATCGAGCCCATGGCTGCCCTCCCAGTAGGTGGGCAGGCCATCACCATCGGCGTCGCTGGCGCCAGAAGTTTGCAGGGTTACTGTAAAGGCCATCTGCGTCCACAGCGTGTTGTCCATCGTGTTGGGGTCGTGCTGCAGAGGTGTGATGCCCAACCCAGCTTGGGTCCCGAGACCGCCTGTGGTCGTCGAGGTGTAAGTGGTATAAGGCAGATCAGGGAAGAGGCTCGGGTACGTGAAGGGTCCCGGCTCCAATTGGGTGGAGGTTCCCAGCGGCCAGGGATCCTCTTTGGTCGGCGGAATATACAATCCGCCGTCGGATGTCCAGCCGGTACTTTGAGAGGCGCCTTGATCCCAAACCACTCCCTCAATGGTCGAGCCCGGAGGCAGGACCACCTGGGATTTGATCAGCGGGATGAGCGGCTCATTATAAGCCCCGCCGTAACTCGCTCCGTCGAAATGTAGATACCATTCCGGACCACCCTCAGGGAAGCGGATCTCCCAATCAAGCAGCTCGAACTCGAAACGCAGCCTGAAGATGCCCGGGTCGAACACGGGTGGGGGATCCACCCAGATGGGCCGCAGCAGATATTCATAAAATCTGGGTATCAACACGTACCAGCAGGAACCGCGGTAATTGGGGATGCCGTAGAGTGTAGTGATGGCGATCACGCGCCGTTCCATGGTGCCGATCGATCCCACGTCGGTCACGTAGCTGTTGACCGCCCGCCGGAAGGCTTCACCCGCTGAGATGCAGCCATCCTGATCCAAGTGTTGGATCACGTAGGTGGAGAGCTTCTCGTTGTGGCGAACCTGGCTGACGTCTGTGCTGCTGCCTGTCCCGCTGATGATGGTGAAGCCTGTCGCTCCCACATAGACGCCGGCTTGAAGATCGCCGAACTCCTCGGGGAACTCGGAGTAGGTCGTGGTGGTATCAGGAGCGTGGAAGAGCTGGTTGCCGAAGCTGACCCCGTTGTGGCAGCCCGAGGTGACGATCACCGCGTTGGGCATGTCGTTGAGGTCATTGGTGTCACCGCGCGTGGCGTGGTTGCCGGCCATGAAAGAACTGCTGCCGGTTGAGATGGCGTTGTAATCCCCGTGACCGCCGAAGTAGACCAGGTCGTTGCCTGCGTTCAGCTCAGGGGGCACGTCCGTGGAAGGGAAACTGGACTGCACTAAGGAGTCGTCCGTGCCGGGGTCCATGTTATCCGCTGCTAAGGTACCGCCATCGACGTAATCGCTGGAGGCGATCGAGACCCGGTCAGCCCGGGAGAAGTAAGCGCTGGCGTTGATGAAGACGTCGATCTGGTCGCTGATTTGAGTCGGGGTCTCCACCACCCTGCCGACCGCCAGTTCCGGGATCAACTCGCGGTCCGTGCCCCAGCCGTCGTTGATGTAGGAGAGATCACCGTAGATAGTATCCGTCAGGTAGTGCCCCCAACCATTGGAGCCCGAATCGGAGTAAAGATCCTGGATGTAGCCACTGGTGGGCAGCGCTGCGCCCCAACTGTCCTCCTGGGCCGAGATCAGGTGATCCTGTTCGCGCGCCTTCATGGGGATGACCTCGCTGGTGCCGACGATCATGACGTAGTACAGGTTAGGGTAGGTGCTGGCTTTTAAATTTTCAATGTAATCATCAATGGCCTCCACACAGGTGTTGGTGTCGGCAACATCGCCCTCATCGGCGTCCCACGCAGTGCAGTCTGTGGGCACGTCCCCGGGGCTGTGGTCGCTCAGGTCGCGCCAGATGGCGTCCATGTTGGTGGTCGATTCAGGCAGCCCGCGCAGGTTGTTGATATCGTTTTCCAAGTCGTTGACGTCCGCCGTCGTGTATCCTAGTTCCTTCATGCGGTCGTAGTCGGTCAGGATCAGCGTGTCGACGTCGAAAATCCAGATCAGGTGGTAGATGGTGTTTATCAGTAGGTGCTCACCAGCCCATGTCAAACCGCTTGGGCTGCCGGCGAAGCCCCATAACAGGTAGCGCCCGTCTTCTTGAACCAGAGGGTAGTAGATCTGGGAACTACTATCTCTGCCTAACAGCGCCACCTCGGGGATGGCAGTGGGGCGGTATATAACAACGGTACTGACGGGCTCCTGGTAAATATCCAGAGTGGCGCCGGATGCCGGGCTGACATGGTAAGGCAGGTTAAATACCGGATGTTCGGGATCGACAACAGATAGCTGATACTCGGACCCGTGAGCGCCTTTAGCGTACCCGATGTTCAACTGCAGTTTGCCGAAGAAAGCGTAGCCGCCCTGGCCCAAACCCAGAATTGGCTTTCCCGACCTCAACAGTCGGGTGACCGCTTCGGGGGTCCCCCAGGTGGAAAGAGAACCTGTATCCGGACCGACCAAGACGAGATCGTATCCTGAGAAAGACGTCTCCACCACCGAAGCTATGGGAACCAAATCAGTTTGCACGCCGTAACTATCAAGCAGCGTTTTGTACTCAGTAGCCAATTTCTCGTCGTTGTCGTAGATATAGGCAGCGCTATGTTGGATTTGCTCTTTGACCTCAAATTCCACCTCCGCTTGCTCGTACCCATAATTGACGTCGGCGATGATCTTGTGTGTCCCCGAAAATGCGTCTGGTGGGACGGCGATGGGAAAGTTGAAGCTGCCGTCATCCCGCAGCGAGACCGAACCGAGTTGCTCCCCGTCGTAGAGATAGTCCCACCACAGAACCACAAAATCGAAAGCACCGAATGTGGGGAAGCTGCCCTCCACCATCGCCCAGCTCCCCGGTGCCCCGGAGGCGGGTTTTACGCTGATGGTCCCCGCTGAAGGGCTTGCCACTGTGGGGGAGGGGGTGGCCACGCCCCCGAGCAGGACAGCCAGGATAACCATGCCCCGCCAAAGTCGAGATAAAAACTGCCCATAAGTATTCATGAGTGATCCTCCTAAATTGATCTGCCGGTCTCCAATACCGCAAAGTTCATTGGAGACCGTTCCGAAATTAATCCCTCGCAATCACCGGGAGATAAAGGTGATCGAGCGTGTCCCAAATGCGGATGCGTACATAATCAGCAAAACCGTCCTGTGGACGCCGATAGACCGATATCTCCGCAGGGGTCAGGCTGCGCCAGTATGCCCCTACGCGGTCGTCCTCGCTGTATCCACTGGGTGGGCTGCTGCCGAAGTCAGCACCGCCCAGGTGGCGCTGGTTCAACCAGTTGCTGCTGCTGCTGTCGTATTGGAACATGTCCACCAAATAATCATCTTGCAGCCCGCCAATATCGTGGGATAACGTCTTGGCTTCATCCTGCGCCAATACTACCCAGCCGCTGTCGTAATCCGGGGGTGCCAAGCGCCAGATGCGCACGCGCACGTTTTCAGCGTAGATGTCATCGGGTCTGCGGTAGACCGTGATGGAATCGTTGCTCAGACTGCGCCAGTAAGCTCCGACGCGGTCGTCCGCGCTCGTCCCTCCTGGTGGAAATGCGCCGAAATCGGCGCCGCCGTAGTAGCGCTGGTTGACGCCGCTGGCCCCACTGTAGTACTGCAAGTCGACCAGGTAATCAGCGACATCACCCTTCAGATTATGGGTCAGCGTGGTTGCGGCCGCTCCGGCGCCTAAAGCGATCCAGCCACTGTCGAAGTCCGCTTTGGGTATCACCCAGATGCGAATGCGTACCTGTTCGGCGTAAGTGTCCTCCGCTCGCCGGAAAAGTGTGATCGATGAGTTGGTCAGACTGCGCCAGTATGCTCCCACGCGGTCGTTCGCGCTGTGTCCGGGTGCTGGGTTGAGGCCGAAGTCGGCTCCGCCGAAGTAGCGGATGTTAATCCCATTGGTATTGTTCACCTGGTACTGCATATTCACCAAGTAATCGCTGGCGTCACCACCCACAGCGTGGTTTAGTGTAGTCGCACTAGCGCCGGCTCCCAGGTCAACCCAGCCGCTGTCGTAGTCGGGGGCCGGTGGGTCCCAGTAGTGCCAGATGCGGATGCGCACCTGCGATGCGTAGATATCCTCCGGGCGGCGGTAGACGCTGATTTGGGAGTCCGTCAGGCTGCGCCAATATGCGCCTACGCGGTCGTCCGCGCTCGTTCCTCCTGGTGGAAAAGCGCCGAAATCAGCGCCGCCGTAATAGCGCTGGTTGATTCCGCTGCCCCCACTGTAGTACTGCATGTCAACCACATAGTTGTTCGCATTTCCCCCAATAGCGTGGGTCAAGGTGGTAGCCTGATCCTGGTTGATCACCACCCAGCCGCTGTCGTATGTCGGCGCGGGACGGCGCCAGATGCGGATTCTGACTTCGTCCGCGTAGTCGTCGTCGGCGCGCCGGAAGAGGGTGATGCTGGCGTTATTCAGGCTGCGCCAATATAAACCAACACGATCGTCCTCCCGGATGCCCCCAAAGGCGGTCGCGCCGAAGTCCGCCCCGCCGAAGTAGCGCTGGTTGATCCCGTTGGCATCCGGAGTTTTGTACTGCATGTAGACCACGTAATCGTCGGCATCGCCCCCCAGAGCGTGGTTGAGCGTCGTAGCCGCCGCGCCCGGGGTTAACGAAATCCAACCGCTGTCGTATTCATCGGAAGTGATGACAGCGAAATCCACCCAGATGCGAACCCGTACCTGCTCGGCGTAGATGTCCTCCGGGCGGCGGTATACGGTGATCTGAGAGGTCGTTAAAGAGCGCCAATAGGCTCCCACGCGTTCGTCTTCCGCTGATCCACTGAAAGCTTTAGCGCCGAAATCAGCCCCGCCGTAGTAGCGCTGGTTAATCCCGCTGCCGGAGCTTTTGTACAGCATGTCAACGACGTAATCATCACTGTCCCCGCCCAGATCGTGATTCAAAGTTTTCGCCTCGTCGGGCTCCAGTGGCACCCAACCGCTGTCGTAGGATGGACCCCCCGAAAACGCTGCAGCGATGCCGGCAACCCCGCTGTTGGGTGGGGAGGCTGTTTGGTCTTCGGGAGCCCCTCCAGGATCATCTGGTGTGGTTAACTCCCCTTGGGCTGCAACTTGAGTTGAGAGCGATAGGAATAGACCTAGAACGAGAATCAAATTCAGAATGAGTCTGCGTTTCATTGGCAGCAACCTCCTTGTTATTATGTTGAATTAATCGATGGTAGCTTGATCCAAATTCCCCCACAAGATGAAAACCACGCTCAGGCATTTTCACATCCTTGTGTGCCTAATTCCGGTTATCGATGCGCCTATTATAGCCGAGATTGTAATGTTTTGCGCAAGTATTAACGTCCAAACTGTCACAGATCTGGTTGGCGAGTCGTTCATTGTTCTAAAACGATGGGTACATCTTCTCTCCCTCTGACAACATTTGAGTGCACACCTATAAAATTCCCCCTTGCAAAAAGAACAAATGTTCTGTATATTATATATAAAAAGGTGTATATGCAAGGTGCGCATGCAAGACATGACCGAGAGAACACCAGAGCACTTATACAAGTTTCCCGACGGGACTCATTTGCGGGTCTTGGGGGAGAGGCTGTTTCTAACCGCCAACAGCACCGGTCTCGCCATCGCCCAATTGCTTTATCCAGAGATCGAGCCCAGCGATTTTATCGATCACCAGTTCCTGGTCATCCCCCAACAGGAGGCGATGAAAAATCTCCCCATGCTACTGGAAGCTCTGCAAAGGTTGGATGAGTTCCACCAACTGTTGGACCGCCCCACCCCTAAGGGTTTCGCCTTTGGTCCGTATGAGGGCGTTGTCAAAGAGGATCGCGCCCTGTGGGCTTTGCGCGAACGATTGTGGGATGCGCCGGATAAGCGCCTTTCCGAGGAAACTGAAGCTGGGGAAGCCGAGTTGGAGGCTGTTCAGCTTGCAGTGGTGCTCCAAGAACTCGTCGAGTGCGGCGTTCAGAGTCCCGGTGTTCCCCAACGTAAGAACATAGCCAACGACCTGCGGGTGGACTACCTGCTGGAGTACAACATCTCCGATTTACCGGACCATAAATTGCAGCTCTCTCATTCCAAGCGCTGGCCAACTGAACTGGAATGGAGGCAAATCTTATCTGCCTGGCCCTGGCCCTTGGACCCCACACCACATCCTGTCCGCCGGGAAGCCCGGGGTCGTTTCTTCTTGCTCGCCGACCTGCCTAACCGTGTCTGAAGGGAAACATTATATTGGGGGGCAAGTGTTTAAACCAGCACGCGCAGTCTCTTGTGCAAGACTTCCATTTCGAGACGCTTGGCGTTGTGATACGGAATTTCACCATCGCTCTCCACGGCCAGCGGTTGGGACGATTCAATGACCACCCGCTGGGCTCGATACATGCGTAGGACTGGTTCGTTCAGATGGGTCCCTTTCATTATTTTAGGTAGCAGGCGCAGGATCGTCAAGCGGTTCACATCTTCGGCGACCATCAGATCGAAGAACCCGTCTTCGGCGCTTGCCTGCGGGCATACCCAGAACCCATTCCCAAAACTGCGCCCGTTCATCACCACCGTCATGGCGGTGAGCTGTTCGAAAGACGGCTCGTTGTCCAATTGGATGCGCACTGGCAGGGTGGGGTAGTTGATCAAGGTCCTTAAGGCAGTGGCGATGTAAGCGGAGAAACCTTTCAGGAGCTTCGGCATGTTTCCATGATTGATCGCGCCTTGAGCGCCGAAGCCCACATCCGTGCTGTTGGCGAAATATCGTAGATCTCTTTCTGTACCTGGCTCTGCTGATTCAACCGAGAACCGCCCCACATCCAGCAGTTTTGTCTCCCCACGCTTGATTTTATCTACCGCAGTGCGCCAACTAAAGGGTTTGCCTCCCACTGGTGCCTCTGGGGGGATCATTTTGGCGAAGTCGTCCCCAGTGCCCAAAGGCACCACACCCATTGTGATGGTTTCCGCCTCACCTGAGGTTTGCATCAGCCCGTTGACGATTTCGTGGACCGTGCCGTCACCGCCTACTCCGATGACGGTTGAATAGTTTTGAGCCGCCTGTGCGGCGATCTCCGTCGCCTGGCGCGGCGCTTGAGTCCTCGCTAGGTCAAAATCGATCCCTGCCCCTTGCAGTGCCTTTTCCACCCGCGGCCAGTATTTTTGGACGCGGCCTCGACCGGCTGCTGGATTCAGAATCACGAGTATGGATGCCATCGTAGGTTACTTCGCTTTTATCCAGATAAGATATCAAAGATTTTTGGAGTTCTCATATCAAGCATAGCTTATTTGAAGCAAAAGTCAAGTTGCTGCAGAGAGGTTTATGAGAATAGGATCAATCCCCAATCCACAATCATCGATCCTAAATCGGAAGTCTCAAAGTGCAAATCTGTGATCAGATGTCACCAACCAATTGTGGGACATACCCCCCAGGGCAATCGCATATGAACCGAGAAAAAAT
>JASFVL010000531.1:0-3293 GCA_050049875.1 Anaerolineales bacterium | reverse complement strand
GTCCAATACCGCCCACAAAATTGGACCCATCCCGAACCGCATTCAGTACCGGTCGAGCAGTTTCTTGCTATGATGCGCTTTGAGCAGCGGGAAAAGTTAGCAGAACTGCCGATCGACCTTCAAAGGAGCGGTCGGGATGATTTCATTTAATACCCCTTTATCCCCTGAATATAACTTGATCTCCGGTCAATATCTGACCGTGCAATCAGCTGCAGAGGCAACGGGATATAACGCCCAATATCTGCGGCGATTGCTACGCGCTGGCAAACTGGAAGGTGTTAGGGTCGCCCAGATGTGGTTAATCCAGCTGGAAGCGCTGCAGGCTTACTTAGAGCGGATGCACCAACGCGATGACCTTCGCTGTGGACCGCAAACGCTGTCAAATTAAACGGCTTTCTTCAAAAAACACTCCAGCGTTTACGTTTGTAGACGCCTACTGTAAACAATTGTATACAGCGAATATTTTTTCCTATACGGAGGTACATCATGAGCGTTATGGTATTGGATGCGGGCAACAGCATCATTAAAGGGAAAATTGCACGTCGTGAGCTTGGGGAGGTAGCTTTTCCTCACGCGATTAAAGCCCTGACCGAAGCGGAATATTCCAACGTCTTGTCCAGATTAGGTGAAACTGGTTTATCAGAGGATTACATTAGAGTAAATGACAAGCCTTATGTGATAGGGGAGAGCGCAGAGCGGCATGGGTTTATAACCAGAAGGACAGGAGCATCAAGATACACTCGGGATTATTATGGCATATTCGCAGCTGCAGTCTTGAGCCGCCTTTATAGGCGGAGTAGGGAAGTAACTGTTTTCGGCAGTCATCCTCCCGGCGACGTCGGTTTCCGACAAGATTTGATGGAATCCTTGGTCGGAGATTGGCAAGTTGAGATCGGTGGGCGTGAACTGCGCTTTCAAGTAAGCTATACCAATACCTTTGATGAACCGGTAGGCGGGTTGATGAATGTCATCCTAACGGAAGACGGTCAGCACTATCAATATACAAGAATCAATGAAGGACGCGCGCTGGTCATTGATATCGGCGGTTTCACTACTGACTGGTTGGCTGTTAACCCTGGTGGAGCGGTGGATTACAGCTTGGCCCGCAGTGTGCCAATTGGAATCCAGAGCGTGGTAGATGACTTCGTAGAGAGCTTCCGGGCTAACAATCTCCAGGCAGTCAAAGATACGTCTGTACTTCTTCCAGACAAAGTTCGCCGTGCAATGATCACGGGAGTATTTGAGGGAGGGGGACGGAAGTACAATTGCGCTGACGAAGTGGATGAAGCTACCAGCTTGATGTTGAACCGGATTGCAGATACCTACCAAAGGATCGCTGGCGGCGCATTAAGTTGGGATGCTGTTATCATGACTGGTGGGGGCAGTGCGTTACTCTATGATCGACTTTTACCTATCCTTGATCACAATCACATCATCTTAGCTGATGAACTAGAAAGCATTCACCTGGCGAATGTGCGCGGTGGTTTAAAGTTGTGGCGGTTGTATGGGGCTATAGGGGTTTTATGAGCAAGGTCATCAGTTTCCGGTTAGACAAAGATAATCCCAGGGAATCTAGAGCACTTGGGGTGCTACTCGCCCGGCGTGAACAAGGTTACAGTGTCCGCCACGTTATCACGAACGCCTTGCTTATATGGGATGAAATTGACCAGGATCGTTTTGGAATGTTGGAGATGGACGAACTGAAAAGAACTTTATCCGAAGTAAGCCTTCTGCTTAACCGAATAGAAAGAGAGGGCAATATACAAACCGTCAGAGAGGATGATCAACCTACGAATATTGAATTGAGCGAAGCTTTTATCGCGTCGGTAAAGAACGCGGCAAAGCCTGGTTATAAACCTGATTGAGAGGATAATCGGCCTTGGTTTTCATCAACCGTTGAAGATAATCTTTTCGCTGAAGGTATAGACAGAAGTAATTTTCACTGGTAAAATACTTTTCAACAAACGTTGAAAAGGTTCAAAATGGTGAAAATTAAAGATCTAGAGGCTAAAGCAAAAGATGCGCTGTTTGAATGCCTCCAGGATGTTCCCTTCTTGGAAATCAAAGAAGTCGCTCTTGAGCCCACATTGGGAGATATTAGACCGGTCCTTCGCGCTACTGTGCGAGTAGAAGGAGATATTCGAACTATCGTGGCGGAAGTGAAAAATAATGGAGAACCACGATACGCCCGCCAAGCGGTAAACCAACTTTTCCGCTATCTGGAGTCTTCCCCCGACGATTATGGGGTTTTTATCGCCCCATACGTTTCCACCGAAGCAGGGGAAATATGCCGGGAATCGGGAATTGGATACATTGATCTTGCAGGCAATGGCTACATCTCGTTTGGGAGGGTATACATCAATAAACAGGGGAATCCCAACCCTTACACCAGGAAACGATATCTTAAATCTCTTTACTCTCCCAAGGCGGAGCGCATTCTAAGGGTGCTGCTCTTGTCAGGACCTAGGGAGTGGAAAGTGGAAGCATTGGCCAACGAGGCTGAGGTCAGTTTGGGTCAAGTGTCCAACGTCAAGAAGTTGTTGGAAGACCGTGAATGGATAGACGCTCAAACGATAGGCTTTTCCCTGATTGAACCGTTTGCAATGCTGGAAGAGTGGTCTGAGAACTACAATTTCCGGCGCAATCAGGCCAGGGATTATTATTCGATGCTGAGCATTCCCGAATTCGAAGAACGGCTTGGAAAGATCTGCGAGAGTGAGAATGTCCCTTATGGTCTGTCAGGATTTTCAGGTGCGGCTCGTCTGGCACCTGCAGTTCGTTATCAACGAGCGATGGTTTACGTACAAGCAGAGTACCAGAAATTGACCCAACCATTAGGTCTAAAACCGGTCACCAGTGGGGCGAATGTGACCCTCTTGCAGCCTTATGACGAAGGCGTTTTTTACGGCTCCCAGGATCGGGGAGGGACACAAGTGGTCTCTTCGGTGCAGGTCTATCTGGACCTGAAAAATATTCGCGGACGCGGTGAGGAGGCTGCGCAAGCCATTTTGGATCAGGTGATAAGGGAGATATGGTAACCCGAAGGGACTTCACACAAGAAGCGGTTGATGCTGCTCGAAGCGTGCTATTAGAGGTTTCCCGGCTCTTAGGGGAATATCAGGAAGACATCGTGGTTGTTGGGGGATGGGTACCGGAATTGTTATTGCCACAGGATGAAGCCCGGCATGTCGGCAGCATAGACGTCGATCTAGCGCTAGATCACCGGAAGCTCACAGAGGTTGGTTACAGATCCATTCTGCAACTTCTAAAATCACGCGGTTACCGTACAGGGA
>JASFVL010000435.1:0-3893 GCA_050049875.1 Anaerolineales bacterium | reverse complement strand
GTCGCCAAAAGCGACGCGATTGGAACGATCGATAATGGATGCATCCCCCCACCATTGGCCCCGCTCCCGCCAGGGATCGGCATAAGCATCGGTCATGTTGATCTTGGTGGTATCCACACCCACCTGCCAAATTTGATCGAGTTTGTCGTTGGAGGAGTCGAAAGTCCCACCTTGAATTACCGGGTATTGCTCTTCGTACACGACGATGTTATCGACTATGACTGGTCCCTCACCCCATACTGTGAGGAGTATGTAACGCCCTGTGCGTGTATCAATGGTCGTAATGGGCTGCGAGGTTCCATCCAATAACCATGAGTCGGTTTGGTTCCATTCAGGGTGGAGTGACCCAGGGTAAGGCAGGGGACGCGCATCCTGATAGAGACGCTCATCCCATCCTATAGTCAGAACGGTGCCTGCAGGTCCGGAAACATTCGCTGAAAATCTGCCGTGAGTCACCCGATCTAGTTCCAAAATTGCATAGGAGGGTGTTTGTTCAAATGTTAACTCTCCCGATTCACCCAAAGTGACCGCGTTAGCGTTAGGGGTCGGTTCGGAAAGCAGGTTTTTGTAGCCCGCGTGATTCGTTTGTTCGTAGGGTGGGAATTCAGTATTTAGGGTATCTGGCAAGGCGAAAATGGGGAATTCTGGTGTGTTAATTAAGGTGAGTGTATACATTCCTGCGGGGACAAGTGGGTTCGCGAGCATAACATCTGGTCGTACTGCTCCAGCTTTTCTCCAAGTGAGAGGTTGGCCATTCAGATGAACGCTGTTGGTTATCGTGCTTGTCCCTGATGGGGCGAGCATATCGATTTGGATTGTGGTTGTGATAGGGCTGCTGAAGGAGAGGCTATAAGCAGCAGTTGGAGGTTCGATGAATGTGCTACCAGGGGATAGATAGCCAACTTCCAAGACCTGGGGAAATATGGGGGTGTTTTGCAGGGTAGGTATACTCCGAGGTGCATATTTTATTGAGCTGACCTCGTAGGGGATTGGAATCAGTGAGGCTCTTTGAGCTAGAGGGTTTTGTGTGGAGAGAGTGTTTGGCTGGATAGTATTGATGGGAGAAGTCTGGTATGTGCGGACGGTGGGGTCAGTAAGAACAGCATTTTGCCAGTTTGAGTCTGCGTAGTCAGGATACATCCAATTTTCGAGGAGATTGCGAAAGTCTACTAGTTCAGTAGCACCAATCAGTTTATTTTTGTGAACCAGGGCGGGATTTTGCTCCCAAGCAGAGGACAACATTGCTTTCCAGTGGGTGCCAGTTTGGAGGATATTTTGCATACCATCGTTCCCTACACCTAGTAGGCGTAATTGCAGCAGTGGGGTATTTGACTCAGAACGTCGCACATTTGGCGACCACTGGACAAGGACTGCAATCAGGTGTGAACCAGTTGTGAGGGACTCGAGTGTGTAAACGTCGTACTCATGGAGGGTTCGTGAAAAGCGCGCCGGACCGCGACCGACCCAATTACCATCGATCCATATTTCATAACGTGTGTCAGCGAATATTTGCAGGCTTGCAGCGTTGAGGGTGGATGCCAATTCAAACGTATTCCGGAAAAAGGCGACTTCGTGGTGTGCTGGCGTGCCTGGGTGCACCCAAATCGCGGGAGTATCTCCGAAAGTATCCGGTATGGCGACAAAGGGCATGAAGCGTTTTGTAGCGGAGGAATCGAGATAGGAAAACTTGGGATTCGGTGATTGGTCTAGGTGGCTTGCAGGGATTGTTTTTACTCCAATGATGATTTGTGATAGTAGCACTGCCAAGATGAAAAAGAGTGCAGTTTTAAATTTAAGGTATCCATTTGTTTTCTTCATTAGGCAGTTGGGAGGATCCCTCTAGCACTAATCAATAGTGAGGATGGAACCAAATTTGCATCCGTGGATGGGTTATCGAGGGGTGCTTCATTGGTGTTTTAGGGAAGGCGTACGATGAAGCTTGGTTCGAATTGTATTCTAAATTCGAAATTATCCCCGTTCGATATCGGTGTAATTGCATTCCCTTCACGGTCATAGGCAGCGATGAATCTGTCCTGTGGTACCGTGATTGTGTGCGCTTGATCTTCGATTGACCAAATGGTGTGGATTTCCCCAAGCCTCCCTGCAAAGATATAAGCCTCAATACCCAAACCGTAATCAACTACTCGATCAAATGGGGCGTCTTCAAGCAGGTTGATCAGATTTTGGTAGGCATAATAGACTGGGCGCGGATCCCCATTTTCATCCAGTAAGCCGGTATTTCTCCAACCAGGGCCATTCAGGGTGTACCAGACATAGCCCATTACGTTTTCACTTAAGCCCCTTACGAATTGACGCACAATATGATTGGCTTGCATCTCAAAAAAATCGGCGGAGGGGGGATCACAATAGTCAATCGGTTCACCACCCACTTTGGGCGGGCACATCAAGCCTGCTTCGTTCAGGAATACAGGTTTTACAATCCCGTACTCTGCCATCATCTCACGGATATATCTTGCCTTGCCTAAGACCCCACCGCCCCAATCCCCCCAAAACAGCAGATCGTGGTCTATTTTTGTGTCGAAATAAGGGATGTATACATGGTAGGGAACCACGTCGAAATATGGAGCTGCACCAGCCTCCAAAACCCCTTGCAAGAACAGCTCTGGCTTGCCGCGGTTGGGTTTTGTGGTGTTAGGGGAGTCCAGCAACAGCCCGCCAATCCAAACCTGGGCATCCGGGTCTACGGATTTAATGATCGGGCTGACCAGTTTGAGAAATTCTCCATAATGCTCGCCTCCATAATAAGGGTCATCAATGTCCCCCCAACAACCAAAGGCACTGTTGATTCTTACCAAAGAGGGATCGACGTCAACTTCATTGCCAAGTTCCCAATTTTTAACATTGAATTCGGGGACATGATACCGCTCAACCAATTGGCGCATGAAATCTGCAAATTCTTCAAAATACTCTGTTTTAATTGCGGCGCAAGAGGTGGGTTCTACAGTTGCCCAATAAGGGTAATCATCGACAATCACAATTGGGCTGATCCCATTCATTCGCAACGTGCGTAACTCTTCCTCGAAATCTTTCATAGAGGACCAATCGATCATTCCTCCTTGATCAGGTTGCAGTAGCCGCCAAGATATTCGACCATTCATGCGTTGCCAGGTCATGCCTAAGGATAATGCATGTGTTAATAACTCACTCCCCGGCAGCAACTTTGCAGAATATATCGTTTCTGAACCAAACGGAGACATAAGTGGGAATTTGTTCTGTGCAATCGGCAAATAAAAATCACTTTCCACGATATTCGTATTAATTTTCTCTTGTGAATCAATTTCACTAACCTCTCCCATCGCTTGAGGTTGCATACAGAAAGGAATTGAAAAGACAATAAAAGACAAGCCGATAATGTATAAGTATTTATGATTCCTCTTCCAATAATTATCAAGTGATTTCATAGGTCAACCTTATATTTTGATAAATTTACAATCAATCAGGTTATTGTTGGTAATTATACAAGATATGACAAAGAAATTAGATAAATCATTGCGTTACTTTTCTCAACAATATTATTATCCCAATAGATCATAGGCATCCAGAGAAAGACTACAGGTGTTTTTGAATACTTACTTTAGCGCATCGTCTGATGATTTGGTCTCCTCCCCTTTTTAGATGAGCTAGAAATCATCTACCATACCTTGCTGGGATGGCTTGATTATGCTCACTTTAAAATAGCAATAACCTCTCCCTTAGGGAGAAGTTACCCGTCGCTGTCTAACAAAAAAGAGCGGGTGATGGGATTCGAACCCACGAATGGTAGCTTGGGAAGCTACTGCCTTACCACTTGGCGACAGCGAAGGGTAACCTAGCCATTTTTGGGTAGGTTACTACTCTCAGGTTAGGTTTTTTAAACTTCGAGGTTACTACTC
>JASFVL010000436.1:0-3893 GCA_050049875.1 Anaerolineales bacterium | reverse complement strand
CATGGAAGCGCCGGTCTTAGCTGTCTGAACATTGTCTTTATCTTACTCGAAAACTGATCTGTTTCTTTCTGTTTGAGCAGCGCCAATCGCGCTGTGGGTTTACTCGCAAGCTCAACCTCAAGCCCCAACTGCTTTTCAACCTGGTGTTACAACCAAGCCGCCCCCACATTATTTCTGTTCAAGTTCTTCTAAGGATTCCTGAATAAACTCTATCAAACACTCCAATTGCTCACCGGCTGAAAGTGAAAAGAAATGGGCTTTCTCCAGAGACAGATCCCGTTTAAAAGTGGGATTATAGCCTCTATCATTCTCAAAGACGATCATCAATGGAGTTGCGTACCGAAATCCAATAAATATTCCTTCCATATAAAATCCTGCCCAACTCGCTCCCATTGTTTTTTGTGTACCAGTTTCAGGGGCAATTTCAGAGAGTGCTGTGGCGATCATGTTTACCAAGTTGGTCATTGCCGGCACACCCCGGATGTATTCCCAAGTAACTTTTTCCATACTCATTTCCTTTTCCTTTAGAAAATCCAGAAATTGCTCAACAAGGTAACCCGCAATGTCATCATGAATATCTGCTTCAGACAACCATCCAGAGATCTCATACCAGCAGACGTGATGGAACTTCTCTGGGTCCAATGTTGTTTCCTGAACGGAATGTCGCGATCTTGTTAACAGAACAAGTTGTTTGTCTTCGGTTTGCAGTCCTTCCAAGTGAGCATAATAGCGTTCAAGCTGGTCCAGACCTAAGCTTGAATCATGCTTTACTTCAATGAAAACAATTTTTTCATTACCCTCTTTAATAACGATGTCAGGCTTACCTTCTTCTGTTGTTACTTGTGATGAAATGTTGACCCTTTGTGGTTTGGAGAGCCGCAGATCTTGGCCACAAATGTTATTGAGAATCAACAGTCCCACTGTGGTATCCCTCTCCAGTAGTAAATTGAGCAAGTAGACGAGAGTCTCTGTGAGGAAATTCTCCTCTTGCCTGAAAGCGTATCTCGATAACGTCGAAATTAAATTATTTGTCAAGAATTATCTATCCTGTACCATAATTGTAGAGTCATTAAACTCAAAAACACGCTAGTTTTTATTGTAGTCAGCCTTTCCTGGAGACATATCTAATTTGATTGTTGGCGGTTTGGATGTCTCACTTTCAGACAATTCCTTGCTTGATGCTCTCTTAGAGCACCTTTAACCCACCACCGTGCTCCTCTATCACCTCATCAATCTTCTCCAACAACCAGATCGTCTTGCTCACCTCAGCATGAATAGGTGTGAACCTGCACTTCTGCTTCCGATTCCACCGATTTAGATTACCAACCTCACCATGTCCCAACCCATTCCCTCCCGTTGCACAGAAAAATAGTCACTGGAACGGATATCTTCAGGGGCGACTGTAAACTTATAGGGGAATAGCTCCGGGAGTCTCAGGAAATCTGTATAGGGTAAGGATTCCCCAGGGTGTGCAAAAAGGGCACAAGCTAGCAACCATAATTGTAACTGTAATGAATCAGTGTTTAACCTACGACGAATAGGACGGTAAACAGAACGGTCTTCTGTTGCAGGCAATATACCCCACTCAGTAAGAGATGCACTGAGACGCTCAACATAGCGGTCTAAAGCACCAAGTTGACCGAATTCTGAAGCCATGCGACGTTTTAGTACGTCACGAGTTATCGTTTCTTCAAACCGGCTTATTTGACCAATTGCTAAGGTGACCTGTCGGAACAGATGATAATATAGAAGCGTAAGTCCATAGTGCAACCAAATATAATCTGAGGACACGTAGGCATTTTGGTATAAGCGTAGAGCATCTTCATGTAGTATTGGGGAAATATCGGCACTCTTGTGCCATATACTTAGAAGCACATCTATGGTTTTACGACGAGCTACTTTGCCAGTTAGGTGTTTTTTGAGAATCGGTTCTAAATCATCTCGAATCTGACGCGGGTCATCCGTCTGAGTACGGAACATGGCAGTAGCATCCAACCAAGAGAGGAAAATAGTTCGACTAAAACCAATATTCTTTGAAGACATCATTGCACTATCATAGGTTAACTATCAACAAGAGATATTTCGACGAAGGGAACAACCATTTCATCTACACTTACCCCGCCATGCGTGACATATATCTCATCCATTGGGGCAAACGCACGATGTTCTTGAGGAATCAACACCCATAAATCATCTGGGAGCAAACCATCCCCTTGCCAGACATGAGTTTCCGGAAAGGATGAGCGGATATGATTCATTAGTCGCTTATCATTATATGTTCGAGCGCGTTTACTTCGGGTTTGGACAATGACTCCTTCACTTGGTTGGCCTATTCCATAAGCTTCTGTATGGCCATGATCACTTGTCAGAAAGATACGAAATCCATCTTGGAGCAATTCATCAACCAGCGATTCCAGCTGAGGTGCATGTTCATCAAGCCATAGTTTGATGGAGTGCAGGACATCCGTTGCCCCCAACAAAGTTCCATGCGTGATATTGTCGATAGTGTTATCGATCAAGCAAATAACCTGGGTGTGGGGATTGGTCAAAGCAACAGCTGTCGGATAATGACGTAATTTTAGGCGTTCATACTGGCAAGCATTCGCAGATAGATCTTCACTTGCCCAGAAGTTTGCCCATTGTTTGGGTTCTTCTCGATTGTGTGTAATGGTGCTAGAGAAATCTACCGGGCAAAGACCACTGATAAGTGCCTGCCTGGATATAGCCGTTAAGCTTGGAATCTGAGCTAAGAGCAATTCTGTTTGAATAAGCCAATCTACATGCCGATCAAGCCATATAGATTGGATGATGGTCCAATCAACCAGAGACATGCCATCCATTACGAGTAATGCTATTTTATTGAATTGATCTTGACGGCGTTTATAAGCCAGATAATGAGGTATATGGTGCATATGATGAGGTTGTGGAAGTCGATTGCTGGCCAGAGGTGCGTAATAATTGGTTAGCCAATGATAAAAAACACGATCGATTTGTTTTTGGATTCTCTTATACGCTTGCTTATACTCTTCCGACAATGCCAAATCGGCAGCATTGTGCAAGGTGCATAATTCTGCCCAATTCCATGCCAGTGCTTTCCAATCTGTCCAACGAACAGTGGTTAGATCAGTAACCAAACTACTCTCCAAAATTGTTAGCAGATCATCAAAACGCTGGTAACGAGGATCAACATCGGATGTTATCAGACCGACTTGCGCCCAATCAGGTAACACTCTTGGATCTAAAATTTCCAAAGGGGTAAGCAAACCACTTCTTATCCAACCAGGAAACAAATCTTGCACCTCTGAATTATGCTCAAAATCTACCAGATAATTCGCCTCTGGCTCTCTTACCACTTGTCCTGTTTTCTGTTCCAGGAAAATTGACCATTGCGTACTGATAAATTTAGAGAAAGCCTGGGGTTTCTGCAAGAGTTCGTCAAGAGGCCAATCCGAATAAGCCGGGATTGAAAATAATTCTTCTAGCAACATATCCCTGAGATGAGCAGGGATTGCTTCCTTTTGACGAGACATTTCACTAATCCAGGTAAGAAAAACGGAAACTTTCGACACATTGTTTAAGTCCAACCCAAGTACATGTTGAAGAACGTATTCCTGGGTACGTTTGACCCCCAATCGTCTTGTGGGATGGGGGGCTGACGCCAGACGGCTTCGCTGGGATGGCGTCAGGTTTTGGATCTGTGGGTATGCTAGGTTGGGAAAAAAAGTGTGCAATGCTAATGTAACATGATGTCCCTGCTGCCATATATGGTAAGGGAGGCGATTGAACGGACCGTCCGTTACCAAGATCAGGGGTAGGTTACTCCGAGTGAAGTGATAACGTAAACGAATAGGATCAGATTCGTTGAGAATTGTAAAACCTCGTTCAGCTAAGGC
>JASFVL010000434.1:0-3897 GCA_050049875.1 Anaerolineales bacterium | reverse complement strand
TAGAACGTCCAAATTTGTTGAACTTGTTGTTAGGATAATACCTTCAACAGCATGATGTTCGATGATTCTTGGGAGGTCATCAACTCCACCGAGAACATCAATGCCATGAATTTGACGACCATGTTTAAATGGGTCGTTGTCTAAAAATCCAATTGGTTGGTAACCCAATTCTGGGTTTTGCAGCATCCATCTTACTGCTATTGCACCTTCGTCATCTGCCCCATAAATTAATACTGGTTGTTCTTCTTTATTTGAGCGTGTTTGAAAGTCATATAATTGGTCTAGGATACGAAATGAGGATCTCGAGACAGCCAAGGAGAGAAATAAGTAGATAGCGAAAAGCAAGAGAATTGCTACTGAAATTTCGTTTGGTGAATAGATAAATCCCGTTATGATTGCAGCGATAAGAACTCCACCTAAAACCGCGATCCCTTGTTTCAGATAGTCAATCAATCCAATATATTGCCATACACCCCGGTAAATGCCAAACAAGAAAAAAGATACATATGCTCCTGCGACAGCTATTGGCAGGGTTCGCAGGAAAAAATTTAAACTATCCTCTGGTATAGAAAGACCAAAACGGGTGAGAAAAGCCAAATAATAAGCAAGCCCTATCAAGAAGAAATCTAATATGACTTCTAATAATCGCCCTCTCATGGTGAGTCCAATCATCAATCGAGTGAGTGTTCTCGTTGAAGATTCTTGGGATGAACTAACAAATCTGAGTCGTCCCAAATATGCAGTAAACAGGGTTAAACTAATTAAGAGGACTGGGACTAATAGCAAACTTACTCCATAATCGAGAGTTTCCAAAACAGTACCAGTAACGCCTGATAATAAAGCTACCCCGTAAAGAACCAATACAGCTTGACGCTCATTTAATCCGAAAGCAATAAGCCGATGAGACGTGTGATCTTTGCCACCACGTACAGGGGATTGACCCCGTAATATTCGAGTCACAGTGACCAAAGTGGTATCTAGAATTGGCAACAAGAAAAGCATCGTTGGAACGCCCAAAACAGCTAACAAATTTGAAGCCCTTGGGACTCGCGCAATCGCCATGGCTGCCAGCATAAAGCCAAGGAACATGCTGCCGCTATCACCCATGAATATCGATGCTGGTGGAAAATTGTATACGAGAAAGCCCAAAACACCGCCAGCCAATGCCAAGGAAAATAGTAGTAATTCCTCCCCTCCAGCTTGCCAGATAAGGACGCTCAAAAGTCCGGATGCAATTAAAGCCACACCACCGGCTAAGCCATCCATATTATCGAGTAGATTTATAGCGTTAGTTATCCCGATTAACCAGATAAAAGTAAAAAGGATGTTTAAGATCTCTAAGCCAAAGAAGCCAATCGATCTCCCCAGGAAAACAACGATGGATGCAGCTAATATTTGACCAACAAGTTTCGTTGTTGGGGTTAAAGGTTTGAAATCGTCGTATAGACCTAATATAAAGATGATGGATCCCCCAGCGAGCATTCCCAAATTTTCTTTTGATAATATGAAACCCGATCTTGATAGGATATATAGGAACGATATAGCAAAAGCGACGAAAATACTTATGCCACCTAAATTTGGAATAGCTTTTGAGTGCCAGCGATCGGTACGGGGTAAAGCTACAAATTCTGATTTGTCACCAATATATCGAACTAGGGGTACCAGGAATAGACTGGAGCCTAACGAAATCCAAAAGGGAAGGGTGGCGACCATTGGACCTATCTCAAGGTAGTGAGTTCTCTAATTGTGATATCAGATCACTTATCCTGGCTTTTTCTGGATCCGGAGCAAATTCGAATGCTTTACGAGCGTGGATAATTGCATTCTCTCGCTCATTGAGTTGGAGATAGAATTGCACCAGGTTTTCCTCAATTTTCCAGATATCGTCACGATTTGTTGCGTGTTCCAGGCTCGCTTCAAGGGTTGCGATCGTATTCTCGATATCATCGATTCCTTGGTAGACACTCGCTAAAGCGAAGAAATAATTGAGACCCTGCCTGGAACTTAACGTTTTACCTGTTGCCCAGGTGATCGCTTGATCATAGTGATATGCAGCTTTCTCAAAATATTCTGAACTGAGAGCTGGGTTGTCAGTTTGTCGGGCGATTTGAACGTAATAATCTCCTAGTAAAGCATTCGTCCAATCGTATTGTGAGTCGATTTCCAAGGAATGTAACAGGAGGTCGTTTGCCCTTTCGTTTTGGTTTAGGATGTTTAAGTGTAGTATAGCCCACTCGTTCCAGAGACGAGCATTATTTGGGCTCAAAACGGTCGCCCGGGCATAATACTTGTCAGATTCGAGACCTCTATTGATTCGTGCTTCGCTATTATCCGCCTGAAGTGCCCACCAAGAATACAAACGGGCGAGATTTGCCGTATGATCAGGATTTAAGGGATTTATCATTTGTGCTTGGGATAAATCGATTTCAGCTTGATTGAATATGTCTCTTTTGATCTGTTGATCAGTTAATCCTTTAGCATATTCTAGATAGGCTCGACCCAAGAATAAATAGTAATAATCCTCCTCTGGTGCTAATTCTCGAGCTCTTTGATACAACAAGATAGCCACTGGCCACTGATTGCTGTTTCCAAATGGTTCGGCCATCTTGAAGGTGATATCTGCACGGATAATTCGCAGGTTGGTGAAGTTCGCAATGATGATGACCAGAATTAATAATACCGTGGCGCTGAATGGCCCAAGGATAGATGAGGTTGTTTTTATAGGCCATTCCTTAGGTAAGACAGTCGCTAAAACAAGCAAGCTAAGGATGATAAAGGTATAAAATTGAGTGAGTAATCCTTCAAAGCCAGCGACTTGCTGGATGACTTCATTTTGGTTGGTTGGGGCGATGCGAGCTAAACTTGCTAGGGATCCAGAAAGCCAGAAACCATAAATCAATCCTATCAACGCTGAGAAACCGAGAATACCTCCGAGAGACCGCCATAAATTAGAGTTCTCATTGTATTTAGTGCTCTCTGATGCAAACACAACACTTGCGGATAGCCAGGCTGTTATGATTAATGCCAATACGCCATAGGACAGAGTATCACCTTGAACGCGAGTTAATGATGACCACAATATCTCTATAGCAGAAGTGCTGCCTGTTAAATTGGCAATAAACTCGTAATTTAGTGTAATTAGAAACAGACCAGTGATTCCTGTGCCGATGAATATGTCACGAAGCCCTTTTGACCTTTCATCTCGTGAGGCACTTCTGGATTTGCTCTGCCTGCGTCTCCTCTTTTGGTTGGATCTCCGATCTGTTGATTGCGGATTCGTTATGGAAACTGATATTTCCTCTTTTGGTATTAAGGTACCCACTGATAATAGGAGTGCTGCAATAACCCAGAAGTAGGTTCTTGTAGCAACAATAGCGATACCAAAATTTATTTCCACAAAATGTGCTGTTATCGCGGATAGAAAGATAATTAGGCTTAAATCTCGATAATTGTTTCTTGTGAGATCACTCAGGGATTCAGGGAAGAAGAGGGCGATCAGGGTTAGGTATAAGAGAATCCCCAAGAATATACCAAAAGGTAAACCAACACCTATAAATCCGGCTTCTTGCCAAAAAACAAATCCCAGTGCTACGACAACACCCCCGCCAATAAATAGACTCCAAAATAGGTTGTGTTGCTGTTTTGACGCGATAAGCCCAAGCCATTTCAACCCAAAATAAAAAACAGCACCAAAAACTCCCAAGTAAGCGATTAACCCAAATGCTCCGCTGATCACCAAGGCATCCCAGGTCTCGTTGTGAGATCTGTCGGGTGAAGCGTTTCTTTTTTCAATGTGGCCTAACTCTGGTGGATAGAATGGATTGTAGGCCATGTGCATGGTTTCTGGTCCATAACCAATTAGTGGGCGTATCACGTTGAACGTGTCTTTATCACCAT
>JASFVL010000088.1:0-12177 GCA_050049875.1 Anaerolineales bacterium | reverse complement strand
TTGTTGGAAAGCATTTCCAGTGCGTTGATTAGACGTGAGCGCGTGTCGCGCGGTTCGATGACGTCGTCGATGTAGCCGCGCGAAGCTGCGATGTAAGGGTTAGCAAACTTTTCGCGGTATTCAGCTACCAACTCATCCTTGCGGTGTTCGGGATTTTCGGCTTCGCTGAGTTCCTTACGGAAGACGATGTTGACGGCACCATCGGGACCCATCACAGCTATTTCTGCGCTGGGCCAAGCCAGATTGACATCCCCGCGGATATGCTTGCTGCTCATCACGTCGTAGGCTCCGCCGTAGGCTTTGCGGGTGATGACGGTCATTTTGGGCACTGTTGCTTCGCAGTAAGCGTACAACAGTTTGGAACCGGAACGGATGATTCCTCCGTGCTCTTGGTCTGTGCCGGGCAAGAAACCAGGCACGTCCACGAAGGTTAATAGCGGGATGTTAAATGCATCGCAGAAGCGTACAAAGCGGGCGCCTTTCTCGGATGAGTTGATGTCCAGTACACCCGCTAAGACGGCGGGTTGGTTGGCGATAATTCCAATGCTGTGACCACCCAGACGAGCGAAACCGACGACAATATTTTGGGCGTAAGCTTCTTGGATTTCGAAAAATTCACCGTTATCCACGATTAGACGGACCACATCTTTGATATTGTAGGGTTTGCTGGGGTCGTCTGGGATGATGGTATCCAGTGCTTCCTCCCTTCGCAGGGCGTCGTCGCCTGTGGGCATGAATGGCGGGTCCTCCATATTGTTCTGGGGCAGATAGGAGAGTAATTTCTGAACGAGGTAGAGCGCGTCCGCCTCGCTGTCAGCAGCAACGTGACATACCCCTGAAGTTTCAGCGTGCACGTCCGCTCCGCCCAACTCTTCGAAGGTTACCTCCTCATGGGTGACTGTCTTTACCACCTCTGGGCCAGTGATGAACATATAAGAGGATCCACGCACCATAAAGATGAAATCGGTCATCGCCGGGGAATAAACTGCCCCGCCTGCACAGGGGCCCATGATCATGCTGATCTGGGGTACCACCCCAGATGCCAATGTATTGCGCAGGAATATGTCGGCATAGCCCCCCAGGGAGACCACCCCTTCCTGGATGCGGGCGCCGCCCGAGTCGTTTAATCCAATCACCGGCGCTCCGTTTTTCATGGCCATGTCCATAATCTTAACGATTTTTTCGGCGTGTACTTCACCTAAGCTGCCGCCGAAGACGGTGAAATCTTGCGAGAAAACGTATACCAAGTTGCCGTTGATAGTCCCCCAACCAGTAACCACGCTGTCGCCCAAGATTTTCCGTCGGTCCAATCCAAAATCGGTCGTGCGGTGTTGAACGAAGGTGTCGATCTCGCGAAAAGATCCTTTATCCAGCAGCAGGTCTAGACGTTCGCGCGCCGTCAGGCGTCCTTTTGCATGCTGCCGTTCGATGCGTTCTTCGCCGCCCCCCAAACGTGCCTGGGCTTTGAGCTTTCGAAGATGTTGGATTTTGGGGTTGTCCGTCATAAATTTCTCCAGGGAACTATCCTATCCTTACTTCTCAAAACAGGTCTGGAAGGAAGGGTTATTTTTCGATATTGCCAAAATCCTCACAGAAGGGTTACGGGGCCAACTAGCGTGTTTTGTGGTTCTGATTTGGACGATGGCATGATGAGGAAGCTAGTCTTTTGAAAAGAAAGCCCGCGCTCCTGGTCTCGACAACGTCCAAAAGGTGAGCACCAATAAGATGACCGTCGCTGCGACCGCGAAGGGCCAGCGCGGGCGCCATATCTTAGGAACAGCCAGGAATAGGCGGTCGAGCCAGTAGTATGCACTGTAAAGGATGGCGATGAGGCTCAAACTTCTCGGCGCCCAGGTTCGTCCTCGCCACAATCCCCAGGTCAGGGGCAAACCCACCAAACCCCACAACGCTCCAGTCACAGCTAGGTAAATGCGGTGGAGCAGGGTTAACGAGATGGGAGCTCGGGACAAAAACGCCCACAGGCGCAGCGTTTCCACCAAACGGAGCCAGTAGAGTGTCGTAAGAATTAACACCAGTACAGCCAGCAGCGTTACGCTGAATGGTCGCGATGATCTGAAGCTTGAAGACATTTCTACGTATGTCTGGCGCTCAATCTTGGATCGCCAGAGTGATTTTTCCCATTTGATGACCACTTTCTAAACGCTCCTGAGCTGCAGGGGCTTCTGCGAGGGGATATGTGCGGTCCAGAGCGACTTTAAGCTTCTCTTCGAAAATCAAGTCCATTACGGCGGCGAAATCGCTTATTGTGCCCATCGTGGAGCCGATGATGGTCAAATGCTTTCCGAAGATATAGCGGTTGTCGATCTCAAATTTGGGACCGCCAGTGTTCCCCACGGTGAGAATGCGCCCACCCTTGCGAGCGGCCCGAAAGCTGAGCGGGAAGGTTGTGCCCACGTTGTCGACGACCACATTCACCCCGCGCTTGTCGGTCAGCAAATACAAACTCTTGGACCAGTTCTCCTCTTTGGAGCGATCGATCAAATGGTCTGCTCCCATGGCCTCAGCGACACCCAGTTTCTCGGCGTTGGACCCTACAGCGTAGACGGTCGCCCCAATCAATTTGGCGATTTGCATACAAGCTGTGTTGACCCCTCCGGAAGCTCCCACGACCAGCACGCTTTCTCCGGGTTGCAGTTTTCCCTGCGTAACCAGGGAGTGCCAGGCGGTGTGGTAAACAAGCGCTGCGGCAGCGGCGGCATACAGGTCGAAGCCTTCCGGTATGGGATAAAGCTGGCGGGCGGGGACTACCACGTATTGCGCATAGGTCCCGCGTTTGGTCTCGCCTAATAAGTGCCATCTGCGGCACAAATTGTCCTTTCCAGCTAAGCAGAAATCGCACTTGCCGCAGCCGAGGTTGGAATTGATCACCACGCGGTCGCCAACTGCCCACTCCCGCCCAGCCTTTTCATCTCCCCAAATGTGAGGCGGTAGGGAGGTGTCCGCTGGACCTACAGCTGCTACCTCGCCCGCCCCGTCCGCGCCAGAGATGTGGGGATATGCTAATTTGAGGCCTGGCCAACCCTTACGAACCCATACATCGACTTGGTTGAGGGCTGCTGCCTGTAAGCGCACCAAGACCTCTCCAGGTCCGGGTTCTGGGGTGGGGAAATCGGTGTATTCCAATACCTGCGGTCCACCGTGCTGATCAAAAAGAACTGCTTTCATGAGTTACTCCATTGATTCGGATGACAATACTTGTTTTGTAAGCTCTTCCTTTGGGGAGGCTGCTTCCTCCTCTGAAGGTGATCCCTTATTATCTGGTGAGCGCCACAGCCAAGTACTGATTAACACACCCAGCACCAGTAAAGCTAATCCTAGAGGTATATCCCATGGTAAGTAGCGGAAAACGAAAGTGTGTTTCCCAGATGGTGCTTCCACCTCTAGCCAGTGATTACCTATCAGCTGAACGCGCTCTCCATCAAGCCAGGCTTTCCAGCCCGTCCACATGTTTTCTTTGACGACCAGTTTACCGGCGACGGTAGTGTTACACTGCACTTTCAACCTGCCGCCAGTACCTGTCGCTTGGCAAGGTTCTTGATTCCCCGCATCATCAACAACGGCTGCAAAAGGCTGATCATATCGAGCGTATATAGTGACTTCATCCACGACATCAACCTGCTCGACCGGACCTTCGGGTACTCCGGAGCGGGCGGCTTCCAGTACGGGGATTGGTAACTCCCGACCTCGCCAGCTCCAGGTCATTATTCCAGGGCTGAGTTTCATTCCCATGGAGATTGCTGGTTCAACAAAATAATGCTCACCAAAGGGTGGGTTGACCCATTGCAGGTTCTCGGTTTTTAGGTGTTCCAGCAAGGTGTAGATACCCTGACCTTGTTTTGTTGTATGAATCCAGTTAGTTGTAAATTGAAATCCGCTCCGGAGGCTGAGGATCAAAGGGATTAACAAGAGCCACTTGAAGGAGACCTTCCTTCTCTGGAAATTTGAGTCTTCTGAGAAGCCCAACCAAACAATTGGCCAATCTAAGTTTAGCAAGCGTTCGAGTCCGTAGGAAGACAACCCCAATATCGTTGGGACTGCCAGACCAGCAATTTGGGGTGGATGACGGATACCAGAGATGCCGTGAAATTAATTCGCCAACCATTTTAATGGTATTGCACTAGCTATGAAGAATTCCAAAATAGCACTGCTCAATAAAAACCATAACCAATTTCGGTCTTCCCGTTTCTTCATTGATAGGCCAACGACGGCTAGGATTATTGGCACCCAACCAATGTAAAGCGTGTATAAGTAAGGGTAGGGAAACTTGCCTAAAATTTCGCTTTTGTAATATTGCCAATCATTTATGATCAGATTAAGGGGCAGGTATTGCAAAGCTTGCGCCGATTTGAATTCGGGATCTGAATCCTTAACGAAGTTTGGGTAGAAATGAGTAAATGGTATTAAGAATGGTGCTGCAAACAAAAAGGCCAACCCTGCGGCAAGGGCATAATCTTTCCACATGGGTTTCAAGTTGAATTCTCGATCCAGAAGCAAGAACGAGAGGGCTGGCAAGATCCCTAAAAGGCCGAGTTGTAGGTAACCCTGACCGGAGACGATAGCAGAGGCGATGACAACACCGAGTAACACGGCTGCGCGCCGGCCACCACCTCGGGCTACGTAGAGCACACCTGCAAAAATCAGGCTTGACATGGCGGTCGACAATACTACTCCAACAACCCCCAATTCCATCCTGCCAGCTAAATGCCCTCCCACCACAGCGATGCCCGCGCTCCATAGGCGTGGCAACCAGCTCAATTTGAGTTCGCGAGCCAGCCACCATTGGGCTACTCCTGCGACCCAGAAGGACACCACTAAGGAGATTTTAACTCCGTTGATTACTCCCCAGATCAAGGTGGTGATAATTGTCAAAGGATGGAGCATACTACCCTGCACGTCCGCGAAGGCAGGGTATCCTCCGCGCTCAGATCCATTCCACGTCGCACACCAGCCACACTCCTTGAAGCGTGTCCATAAGTGATGGGTTTGAATGGTGGAGCCGAACTCCCGGCCTGAGGGCACTATACTTGAATCAAAGTTAAGATATTCGCGTCCCACCCACAGCGCCCAGAAACCAATTAACAAAAGCTCCAAAGAGATTAGGAGCCTTCGCTTAATATTGTCGTTTTGCCAGAATCTAGAAACCCAATTGCTTACTCTGTCTGGGAACATACTTCTAATCAGAATACTCCCTCTTAGTACTTGAAGAGATTTAGCTTGTTTATTGTCAGCGTGACTAATGCGACGGTAACGACGCCAGGTCCAGATAATATAGAAGTCTAGAATCACTGCCAGCGTAAGGATCAACCAGAACCGCTGAGTAGCGTTCATTTACCGACTAATTATAGATATTTTCCCTACTACCGCAAGCCAGTCTCCAGACGGGCGATAACCAGACGTTGGATTTCGCTGGTCCCCTCGTAAATCTCGGTGATCTTGGCATCGCGGAAGTAGCGTTCTACCGGGAATTCCCGGGAATAACCCATGCCGGCGTGAATCTGCACCGCTGCGTGGGCGCAGAACATGGCTGTCTCGGAGGAGAACAGTTTGGCCATGGAGGCCTCTAGGGTAAAGCGCCCATTCGTTTCTTTGGAGCGCTCTTTAGCCAGCGCCGCGCTGTAGGTCAGCAGGCGGGAGGCTTCGATGCGTGTCTTCATGTCCGCGAGCTTGAAGGAGATGCCCTGGAATTGGCCGATTTTCTTTCCAAAGGCCTCCCGCTCCTGCGCGTAGGCGACACTGGCTTCGTAAGCTGCCTCTGCGATCCCTAAGGCTTGGGAGGCTATCCCGATGCGGCCTGCATCCAGCACAGTCATGGCAATTTTGAAACCTTCCCCTTCTTCGCCGAGACGGTTTTCCACTGGACAGCGGAAGTCTTCGAAAACAATTTCGCTGGTAGCCGAGGCGCGCACGCCTAGTTTGGGTTCCTTCTTTGCGCGAATGAAGCCTGGCAAGTTGGTATCAATGAGAAAGGCAGTGATTCCGCGGTGCCCTTTCTCCGGATCAGTCATTGTGAAAACCACGACATAGTCCGCCACCGGTGCGCTGGTGACCCAAGATTTTCGTCCGTTTATGATGTACTCATCGCCCTCCCGTACGGCACGGCTGCGCATGGTCCCCGCATCCGAGCCGGACATAGGCTCTGTCAGGGAATACGCCCCAACCGCTTGTCCCGAAGCGACCGGAGTCAAGAATTTGCGCTTCTGTTTCTCGGTACCGAAGCGTAGAATACCGTAATTGAAGAGCGAATTGTTGACCGACATGATCGTGCCGTGGGCGGCATCAGCTTTGCATATTTCCTCCAAAGCTAATACGTAGGCCAAGGTATCCATCCCGGAACCGCCATATTCCTCGGGAACTTCGATCCCCATAAAACCCATTTCCCCCATTTTTCGGATGGTTTCAGAAGGAAAATCGCCCGTCTCGTCGAATTCCGCGGCGATAGGGGCGATTTCTTTTTGAGCAAAATCTCTGGCTGCTTGGCGAATCATTTCGTGTTCTTCGCTGAGCGTCAGATTGGGTCCCTCACTGGTCATGATCAATCCTCCAAATAAAAGAATTAAACCTCTGAACGCCCTATACCCGGATTCTTAAACCCTGATTTTCGGGTATAGCTGAGATGTGGGAGCACCCCCCACATTTGTCAAGGCTTCAGACGACAGCTTGATGGTTGCAGTGGTTCATTATAGCACGGCGTGCCCCTCCTGACGCTGAGCAGGATATCGTAAGGCTGAAAAATATACAGTAAAATGTCTTGAAATGAGGATTGAACAAAATCAATAGAAAATCACTGTAGGACTTTACACGAATTTTAAGGGGACGTAAGGGAGTTGTGATGAAATTATCTGTAGGTGCTGACGAACGATTGCACGTGGTGGATGTTGTTTTAAAGTACTTAAAAGAACAAGGTCACGATGTGACCTGGTATGGTCCTGAGAAGGGCGAAACCGATCCATGGCCCGAGGTTGCTCGCCGAGTGGCAGAGGATGTCATTCAAGGGCGTTCTGAAGAGGGTGTTCTGTTCTGCTGGACTGGAACAGGGGTGAGTATGGCGGCGAATAAGGTGCAGGGAATTCGCGCCGCCTTGTGCGCGGATGCTGAGACTGCTCGCGGGGCACGGTTGTGGAATAAAGCTAATGTATTATGCATGTCCATGCGGCGTACATCGGATGTGGTTGCCGAAGAGATTCTGGAGGCTTGGTTCCATACTACCTACCAATCGAACCCTACCGACGATGCCTGTATAGCACAAATCGACGCGATGGATAACCAACGCAGTTGATTGTTACGGGCGAAAAAGTGAAGCATCTCAAGTTCGGATTGACTTGCGCAACCGGTCGCGTTCGTTATTAGGGCACTTATTGAGATTTTTCACTAGGCAGATGCTCAAATTTGGGGGTGAAAGTAGATGTTTTACCTATCTCCCTCACTACATTCCTGACAAAAGACTGTTAAAAGTGGAAAAATGGTAGCTTGTTGTATGTTGATACCTTGAGTATACTTGTTTGGCTTACCAAGCTGCCCCTGGAGAATCTTCATGTCTGACTGGAAAATCCTGCTAACCGATGGCCTAAAGGAGAACGGTCAATCCATTCTGAACACTGCAGCCGAAGTGGATGACAGAACAGGGATTGCTGCGGATGAATTGCTTCGTGTCGTTCAGAAGTACAATGCCTTGATCGTGCGCGGGCGTACCAAGATCACCCGTCAGGTGATTGAAACAGCCCCAAACCTGGAAGTGATTGGGCGGGCTGGCGTTGGCGTGGATAATATTGATCTTGCTTCTGCGCAGGCTCAAGGTGTGACTGTGGTAAATGCGCCTGTGGCGACGACCTTGGCGGTGGCGGAACACACAATCGCCTTGATGTTGGCTTTACTTCGTTTCATCCCAAGGGCAGATATGACGATGAAAGCAGGACAATGGATAAAAAAACAACTCCTGGGAGAAGAGTTACATGGCAAGACACTGGGAATTATCGGTATCGGAAATATAGGCTCAGCCGTCGCTCTGCGCGCTGGTGCTCTCGGGATGCAGGTGCTTGCTTATGATCCCTATGTGAAGGAGGATGAAATTCGGCAGCGAGGTGCTGAACCGACTGCCCTCACGGACCTTTATAGGGGCGCGGACATTGTCTCCCTCCACGTGCCGCTCAGCCCAGAGACGCGCGGTATGGTTGATGGGCAGGCACTGGCACACATGAAGCGAGGCGTAAGATTGGTTAGCACAGCTCGCGGCGGGGTGATTGATGAGACTGCCTTGTTGGCCGCAATAGAATCCGGTCAGGTTGCAGGAGCGGGATTGGATGTGTTCGCTAAGGAACCCCCCGGTCTTACTGCCCTTGTGGCGCACCCCAGTGTGATCGCTACTCCTCACATCGGTGCTCAAACCGAGGAAGCTCAGGCTCGCACCGCAGAGGACATTGCCAGCGAGGTTCTGAATGCCCTGCGTTGTGAACCATTGCGCTGGAAAATTGTATGAAATGTGGGATTCCCCACTTACAGAAAAAACTTTATAAACCTCACTCTCACACGATAAGGATTATGATGGAAGAAAAAATAAAACAACTAAAAACCTTGCTGGCTGAAGTATTCGATCTCCAAAAAGCGGATTATGTGCTCAGTTGGGATCATCAAGTCAATATGCCTTCAGGGGGTGCGAAGGCGCGCGGAGAGCAACGCGCCACCCTTCGAAGACTCGCTCATGCCAAGTTGGTCTCACCCGAGGTAGGTCGCTTGCTGGATGATCTCAAGACCTATGCCGAAGAGATTGACCCCGACTCTGACGACGCCCGGCTGATCAAAGTTTCCACCCGTGAATATGAGCGTAATGCTAAGGTGCCCCCTGAATACACCGCCGAATTGTATCGTACGACCACTGTGGCTCATCATGCTTGGGAAGAAGCCCGCGCTGAAGATGATTTTAAAAAATTTCAACCCCATCTAGAAAAAATTGTTGAGTTGGCGCACCGCTACGTCGAGTATTTCGCTCCCTACGAGCACGTCTACGACCCGCTTCTGGATCGCTTTGAGCCGGGTATGAAGACGGTTGAAGTGAAAGCTATCTTCGATGCGCTGCGACCCCAGCAAGTGGAACTCATCCAAGCCATCGCTGAGCAGCCGCAGGTGGATGATTCTTTTCTTCACCTGACGTATGACCGTAAACAACAGTGGGATTTTGGTGCGGAAGTTATCACCAAGTATGGTTATGATTGGAAACGCGGACGACAGGACGAATCCGCTCATCCCTTCACTACTAGCTTCAGTGTGGATGATGTGCGCATCACCACTCGCTTTGATACAAACTATCTTGGCACTGCTCTATTTGGGACCCTGCACGAATGCGGTCACGCACTGTACGGGCAGGGGATATCGCCCGCTCTGGATCGCACAATCTTAGCGGACGGTGCCTCCTACGGTGTTCATGAATCCCAGTCCCGTATGTACGAAAATCTGGTTGGGCGTTCCCGTCCTTTTTGGGAACACTTTTACCCTCGCTTGCAGGAGTACTTTCCCAATCAGTTGAAGAGCGTTGGTTTGGATACCTTTTATAAGGGCATCAATAAGGTCGAACCGTCCTTGATTCGGGTTGAAGCCGACGAAGCGACTTACAATTTACACATTATGCTGCGTTTGGAACTTGAAATGGCGATCATGGAGGGAAACTTGGAAATCAAGGATCTGCCTGACGCCTGGAACGCTCGAGTGGAGGAGTATCTGGGATTAACGCCTCCGAATGACGCCGATGGCGTGCTCCAAGACGTGCACTGGTCAAGCGGCTATTTTGGTTATTTTTCCACCTACGCTCTCGGGAATCTAATTTCGGTTCAGTTGTGGGAGCGCCTCAACGAGGATTTACCCGACTTGAGAGAGCAAATTCGAAGGGGAGAATTTGCCGAACTGCTTGATTGGCTGCGGACGAACATCCACCAACATGGGAAAAAGTACTCTCCTCAGGAATTGGTGGAGCGTGTCACTGGCTCCAAAATAGATTCTGTGCCATATGTTCGCTATCTCAAGACCAAATATGAGGAAATTTACGGGCTATGAGATCCGCACGGGGCCAAAAATGACTGCTCGATTTCTCGTGATCACCGAGTATTTATCTAAGGTGCACCTGATCGTGGTAGAATCAGAGCCCCACAGCTCTTCGCCCTAAGGGGATATTATGGCTTGTATTCTATTTATTGATGACGATCCCTACACGCTAGATGCGTACACCAAAGCCGTTGAGATTTTCGGTCACCAGGCTATCCTGGCGAGTTCAGGCCAACAGGCTTTGGACCTTGCGGCTGAAAAATGCCCGGATTTAATCATGCTGGACGTGCGCATGCCCGATATGGATGGTTTCGAGCTGCTGGCTCATCTGCAGGAAGATGATGCTACCTCGAGTATTCCGGTGGTTATGCTTTCTGCAGGACCTGAGTTGGATGCCGCAGAGCAAGCTAAGACTGCAGGAGCTGTGGATTATCTGAATAAACCCGTTCGTTTGAACAAATTAATAGATACCATCCAGAGATTTGCCAGCGATTAAACTGGAGCCGCGTAATTCGCTCATGGTCACTCGCATACAGATGTTCCTGGCGCTGCTCTGCATCGGTTTGGTTAGCGGCTGCGGAGTCAGGCTTCCTGAACTTGCGCCGCCTACTTTAATCCCTTCCGAATATGTCCCCACTGCCGTCGCTCTCACCATCGCTGCGTTGGATACCCCGACTCCTGCCCCTACAACTAATTTGACGGCTTCAGCAGAGTATCTCACCCCGACGACTATCTCGGGGATACCTCTCGAAGAACAAACCCAAGAACCAGATTCCTCAGATGGGGACTTGACCCAAGGGGATGCCACCGCGGAGGTTTCTGCAACCTTGTCGCAAACCGGTTCCCCCGCTGTTTTGAATACTGCCGAACCCAGCCCGACCTCGCCCCCTCAAGTTGAAATTCCATTTGCCACCATACAGATCATTCGCCCTGGACCGCTGTCGAAGGTAGCCTCACCGATTGAACTGCATGCCTTTCTGCGAACTGGCTACGGTGGTCGGGCGACTGTTGAGTTGTTGGGTGAAGACGGTCGGCTGATGTACCGGCAAATATTCATTTTGAATTCAGTCTCAAATGCACAGGTCAACCTACTAACGGAAATCGAATATGAGATTGCTGGTGTTGCTGAGACCGCTCGTTTGGTGATCAGTACGCATGATGCCCAAGGTCGGCTACTGGCGCTGACCTCCGAAGATTTGATCTTGCTGTCGATGGGTGAAGCGGACATTAATCCTGGGGGTGATCTTCTGGAGACCATCGTAATCCAGCAGCCCTCTCTCAACCGTCTGGTTCAGGGTGGGGAGCTGATTGTCTCCGGTCTCGCGCGCCCGGTCAGCGATCAACCCATGCTGGTTGAGTTGATCGCCTCAGACGGACGGGTGGTCGGCTCTCGTCTGGCGGCTGTCTCCCCCTCCCCGCAGGGGAACCACAGCTTGTTCGCCACGGAGGTTCCCTATGAGGTCAGCGCGCCGACTTGGGTGAGGTTGACGGTTTCGGAGCGCGGAGTGCGCCTGCCAGGAGTGATTCATCTTTCCAGTGTGGAAGTCTTGCTCAGCCCTTAACCCCTTACCACATTGACGTCTTTCGCCCTTGTCTCTTAAAATATCATTGGTTTTATGATACAACCCTCTTTGCTGGTATTCTAGGTTCTGAAGCACGACTTACTAAACTTGCCCAATTATCCCTTATCTGTGTCGATTACCCGTATTGAGGAGTTACTCGACTGAGGAGCACAACTGATGGCAAAAAATCCCTTCCTTTCCAAACGGGCACCTTATTACGCTGATGTGCCTGACGAAAAGTGGAACAACTGGCGCTGGCAGCTCAGCAACCGCATCAATACGCCAGCAGAGTTTGAGAAGATCATCCCTCTCACAGAACATGAACGTAAAGCGCTCTCTGCGGCACACCTCTTCCGGGTGGATATCACCCCTTACTTTATCTCGCTGATAGATCCTGAGGATCCTGATGATCCCATCCGCAAGCAGGTCGTCCCTACGGAAGCAGAAATGGTGCCATTTACCTCCATGATGGAGGATTCCTTAGCTGAAGATCGCCACTCACCAGTCCCGGGATTGGTGCATCGCTATCCCGATCGGGTGTTGATGCTGGTCACCACGCAGTGTG
>JASFVL010000433.1:0-3903 GCA_050049875.1 Anaerolineales bacterium | reverse complement strand
TACAGTTCGTCCCCCTGACGGTCGATGTTGAAGTCGCCCAGGGCGATCAGGTTATGCCCCCAGGCGTTGATGTCGCAGCCCCACTCTGCCATCCACTCGGCAATGGCTTTGAGTTCAGGAATGCGCTCCTCAGCTTTCTTCCCATAGATCACGTGCAGCGTGACCAGGATGAAGGTTTTGGTCCCAGCGAGGAAACTGACCGCATAGGGTGTGCGGGCGAACTGCTTCTCCAGGGCGTCCGCTGCGATCTTGTCCAGCCGCTCCTGTGGGACGACCAGCTCGCAAGCCAGCCCGGAGGGCCGCACTTTGCGGGTGTCGAACAGGAAAGCCATGCGCTCCCCGTTGCCGGGCGCGCCGCGAGTGACGTCGGAAAGGATGAATCCCCAGTCAGGCCCCAGACATTTCAGCGTATGGCGCAGCGCTTTGAGGTTGGCTCTGGACTCCTGCAGCGCGATTACATCGAAGCGCGAGAGAATTTCGACGATGCATCGCAGGGCGTGCAGGTCACGTTTGGGGCTGTCATCAGGTCCAGCTCGCCACTTCTCGGTCAAGTTGCCGAAAGCCCGGATGTTCCAGGTGGCGATGAGTAAGTTGTAGTCTAGCGCTTTGGCGGGGATAGCTTGGTCGAGGGCTGCGCGCAGCTCAAGTAGCTCAGCGTGAATCTCCGCGGGGGGGCGATCGGTTATCTTAGGCATGTTCGCTTCCTTTCACTTACCAATTTGACAGCAGTTTAGCACGAATTTCCACCCCTGTGCAAGGCTTTTTGAGCGGTCTAAGAGATCAACCTGACGATGAGAATTCGACCTTTGGGAAGTGCGGGTTAGAGAAGATGACCTCCCCAGCTACTAGGGTGTAGGCGATTTCCAAATCAGGGGTGAGCAGGACCAAATCGGCGCGCATGCCGGGGGCGAGACTTCCGCGCTGGTGGGAGAGGCCCAATAGGGCAGCCGGCGTCTTGGTCACGGTGGGCAAAGCTTCAGCCAGGGGACATCCTGTGAAGGCCAATAGATTGCGTATAGCCCCCGCCATAGGAAGAACGCTGCCCGCTAAAGTGCCATCCGAAAGTTGGACGCCACGCTCGGTCACCAGCATTTCCTGGTCGCCCAAGCGGTACTTCCCCGGGGGCATCCCCGAGGCGGCGGTGGAGTCGCTCACCAGGATGAGCCGTCCAGCACCTTTAACCGCCCAGACCAGGCGTATCAGCGCTGGGTGAATGTGGATCCCATCGAGGATCAGACTTACGCTGGGGCGCGCATCGCTGAGCAGCGCGCCGACCAGACCAGGCTGACGATGCCCTAGTGGTGCCATGGCGTTGAACAGATGGGTCCCGCAAAGGACCCCGGCCTCGAAGGCGAGGAGAGCTTGCTCATACGTTGCTAGGGAGTGCCCCGAACTTGTCACCACACCTTGAGAGACCAGGCGGCGCACCACCCCCAGCGCTCCCGGCAGCTCGGGTGCCAAGGTAACCATCCGGACTCCATTTTCGGGGGACCAATTTCTCACCACAGTGGTATCCGCTGGGCGCAGGTAATAGGGATTGTGGGCGCCCTTTTTTTGAGGGTTGAGGAAAGGGCCTTCCAGGTGCAGCCCTAAGGGGATAGCACCTGGCTTGGGGTTGGAGTTGCCCCCCGCCAGGACGGCGCGCGCTGCAACGATGGTCTCCAGCGGGCAGCTTACCAAGGTAGGTAGAAAGGAGGTCACCCCGAAGCGCGGCAGCTGCGCGGCGGCATCCCAGATGGATTCTGGGTCGCTGGTGAAATCGCACCCAAAGACGCCGTTGCATTGCAGGTCGATGAAACCGGGGACCAAGGTGAGTCCGGCGGCTTCCATCACGACAGCGTCAGGGATAGGGAGCAGTTCTTCCACCGTCCCGATCGCTTGAATGAGCCCATCTTCGATCAGTACCACCCCGTTTTCGATCTGATCTTTGGCGGTGATGATGGTGGCGCTGAGAATGCAGAGGGGTTTGGTCTTCGTTTCCTTCATAAGCTTGTTTCTCTTATTGTTCAATTATACATGTGGCTGTAATGCAAGAAAGTGCTGGGGTGTTCGGTGTCCTGCGCGAAGGTGCGTTGCTACCCCGAGGGAACTAATAACCCGTTGGAGTCGGTGCCAGTTGCCAAGGAAGCTCTTGGAAGTGAGCTTAAGTGCTTGGGGTGATGCAAAGGATGGGTAGAAACCTGTCGCAACAATACACAGAATGTTTTGTGGAGTGAGACCGAGGTAACCAAACACCCTGGCCAGTGTTGTGAACTGACCAGGGTGTTAAAGATAAGGATCTCCTGGAATTCAATTGATGAATGCCGGTAGTTCGTTTCTACTACTCACAACATCCTCTTTTCTCATAGTAAGGATCGATGCTTAGCCATCAGTTCTGGATGCTGGGTAGATAGATCACTTCACCGTTCACATAGATGGAAACAGGTATTTCGATCGGGCTGTTTTCCGCCTCATTTGATGTGATCGTAATCATTCCGATATTCTGACCGACACGTAGGAGAGACGAATCGAAGCTCAACATCAGATCTGATGGCGTTGTGCCGGACGTTGCGCCTAAGGTGAGCCAGGGGATGTCTTCACTGGCGTTCCAGCCTAGCTCCATCTCGCCCGAGGTTCGCAAGGTAAGCGTGAATGGCTCAACTGCCTCACCAAACCCGACCAGGCGGCTGACCGATAAGGGAGCTGTATCCAACGTCAAGACCTCAGGTGCATCTTCTGGGCTGATTTCGAGGGTGCGGGTCACTTCGGCGGTCATGGCGTCGCTGTCAGTCACGGTCATCGAAATTACATGCATGCCTGTCGATAACTCGGCTGTACTCAAGGTTGCACCGCTCCCTAAGTCACCGTTAATGCTGGATGCCCATTGGAAAGCATCGTCACCCATAGATCCATCTTCTAGGTCATACGCTGTGCCCTCTAGAACGACCTGCTGGGTGGGATAGAAAACCTGGCCCTCGGCGGGTTGGATGATTTGCGCATCAGGTGCATGCAGCGGTACATCGAAGGGGTTGCTGGTATCATTTCCGCTCAAAAAGCCGTCGGAGGCTAACACACGTAACAGCCCAGTGCCGCCGGGCAAGTGATCGGTATTCAAAGCCAGATGGGTGTCCTCCAGTTCTGTTGCCAGGGTTTGCCAGTTGCTGCCGCCGTCGTTGCTGTACAGCACGCTGTAGGTCAGCGGATCGCTGTCTGGGTCCGAGCCTGTCCAGTTTGCATCGATTGTGTCATCAGACACCAGGATTTCGTTGCCGGGTGAGGTGATCGTCACGCTTGGTGGATTTGCGCTGGCGCTGCGCGAGGCCACCACTTCACCATCGTAACGGATCTCAACTTTGACCGTTCCGGGTTCCCAGGGCACGACCTCACTGATGATTGCCGGTATCCCCGGGTTTTCTTCGGATTCTGTCAGCTCATTTGGCGCGAACGGATAGGTAGCCAGATCTACATCCCCGGCGTCGACCAGAGCGATTGTCCAGGCTCCTGGTACGGGCAGTGGTGCGGTGGCATCTTGCGTGATCATGTAAACGCTCTCTAGGCTGGCAGTGTTGGTCTCCAGGTCAGCCATGCCGACCACGATCAAGAAATCACTGGCGGTGACGGTCTGGATCGAATTGGCTTGCAAGCCGACTCCAACCAGGTAATCACGAATGCCCTCATAGGTGAAATCTGAAACCCATTCATTGTCACAGTAGGTCATTAAATCTTTCCAGTTTGGCCCATAAATATCGCGCGTGGTGATGTCGAAGCCGTATATGGCGGTGTCGCCGCTCAGTGCCGGGCTGATCCGCCCATTCGGGTGAGGATAAGCTACCCCACCGCCTGCGCCGCAGAATTCAGCATGGTAGCGGCCGCGGGTGTGACCGATTTCATGACCGCCGTACCAATCAGTGTAGGATCCGTCGA
>JASFVL010000432.1:0-3907 GCA_050049875.1 Anaerolineales bacterium | reverse complement strand
GAAGCACGTTGTACCCCTGCATACGTTTATAGCGCGCGATCACATCTGAGGGGATATAATTACGGCAGTGTCCGACGTGCAGACCCTCACCGGAGGGGTACGGGAAATAATCCAAACAGTAGTATTTGTGTTTATCTTCCGACCGCAAGGCGCGATGCAGCCCGGCCTCCTCCCAGGCTGTCTGCCAGTTTGATTCTATTTCACTCGGGTTATAGGGATAGTACATGATAAAGCCTCCTTCTTGAAACGCTGTTTTTGCACTTGCTTAAGTTCTTCTTCCCCATCAAGAAAGAGACTAAGGAGGCGCGCGAGAAGGCAAAAATTTATCTCATTCTTATAAGCATAAATGAAATCTCGGTTCATCACACACCTCCTGGTGGAACTGATACCAATAATGAAAGATCAAAATTCTGGCTTGGGTCATGTTATCACCAAATTAACAAAAAACCCTTCGTCAGCCAGGGACGAAGGGAAACTCCGCGGGACCACCCGGATTGCTTGATGGTGTCACGAGGAGGGAAAATCATCTCCCTGGACAGCGTCAAGCCTCTCAGGATCGCGTTAACGTGCGATCGACGCCGTTGGCTAATGATCATTATTCAGTTCACCAACGGGACGTGCCCAGCAACGTTGGGCAGCAGGCGAGTTCGGTCCACGTGCTCTGCGGGCACCGTGTCAGGCTCGCACCATTATCTCCTGACTCGCTGGCAGATGACTTATTACTCCTGCCTTGATCTTATCAAGACATACAGATTATTAAACTTCGACCTGGATATCCAGAGTGGACCCAGCGGGATTCGAACCCGCGACCTTCTCAATGCCATTGAGACGCGCTCCCAGCTGCGCCATGGGCCCATTAAACCGTGGGTGGGATTTTACCTGTTAATAATCCTTCCGTCAATAACAAGCATTTCGGCATAATTAACTTACGCCAAGATATACCGATTCGCTGTGGACCTGGCGGGATTCGAACCCGCGACCTCATCAGTGCGATTGATGCGCGCTCCCAACTGCGCTACAGGCCCTATAAAAATGTCCCTAGATGGACTTAAGAGTACTCTAGTATGTGCTCGAATTTGTGGACATATACGAGGCGCGTTAGCCACTTTTTGAGCCTTAAACTTATCAGTACTCCGGTTATTTTAACGGATAAAAACCAATAGTACAACCCCAATTGAGGAGAAGCATGAAGACGCGGTCTCTCCTCTGAAGATTGTCTTAATTGGTGAGGAGAGAGATTAGAGACGGCAGCCTGACGTGATCAACGCTCAACGCTTAGCGGATGCAGTCCGATATCTTGCTGAACACGCTGCCAGGACGGGGTGAATTTTCTGATGCATATTTCCGACAAACTCACTGGGGGCTCTTTGTCCACAGATGCTGGCTCGCGGCAAATTTATTAGAACAATCAAATCAAATTCCAAAAACGATTAGGTGATCCATGTCAACCTCATATTTGTACTCAGGTCGAAGGAAATGGTAAAAATCATCGACCACGGTATCTTCGATTTCAACAGCTTTCCCACACTTTATGCAGATTAGGTGATGATGGCAGTTTTCTTTTGCCAGCTCATATGTCCGTTCACCATCGATCGTTTCCCCGCTGATCACAATACCCAGTTTAACAAAAAGATCCAGAGGCCGATACACGGTTGAGCGATCTAAACTGTCATTTAGTTTCTTCGACCTGTAATGAAACTCCCGAATCGTGGCATGTCCATCCGCTTGACAGATTGCATCCAGGATAACCTCCTTTTGTCTGGTCAGGCGGTGTCCGTTTTGATGTAGTGTTTCAAGGTAATTAATTTTATTGTGCGTCATAGCCCTGCATTAATCGCCTTTGTCCTTGCAAAGCTGGCTGCTACAAGACGATATAACTACGGCTTTGGTCGCGCGGAAGACATCGCTGGTTTATTTATCGTACTTTCTATCGCTTTTAGTGCGGGTTATATCCTCATCGAAGCTGTCTCAAAGATGATCAACCCTCAGCCAATCGCTTATGGTGGTTGGGTGATTGTAGCAGCATTAGTCGGTTTCATTGATAATGAAGCTGTCGCAGTCCTACAAATTCGGGTCGGAAGTAAATTGGTTCTGAAGCGATGGTCACCGACGGCCGGCATGCGCGCGTCGATGGCCTTACTTCCTTAGCTGTGCTCCCAGCTGTGATCGGCAGCTGGTTATATATTCTAATTTTAGACCCCGTCTTTGCTCTCGTAATCAGCATTGCTATTGTATTTATCACCTGGGATGCAATTGTAGCAATGTGGTACCGCCTAATGGACGCTGTGGACCCTCACCTTGTTGATCATGCTGAAACAGCCCTCAGAAAGAATACACTCGTTCAAGAAATCATTTACTTACGAATGCGCTGGGTTGGACACAACATGCAGCTGGAGAGCTGCATATTGGTCGATCCAAAGCTTGAATTCTCCCAAATTTACAATGTAAGGAAACAACTTGAGAGAGAATTAATCAAGGAACTGCCACACCTATCTAAAATTACGATTTCAATTTCCCCACACAGATCACAACAAGGGAAGTGTCGGGAGATACAACTAAATAATAGAATTGAGCGTTTCGCAGTCGAAACACGCTCTCAGCCCAGATTAAATCACTCCGAGGCTGCCATCCAACTCTAAGCAACTAGACAGTAGGCTTGGACGGCAACCTCGTTTGTCTTTCAAAACAAATTCTGGGGGAAACGTAAATCTAGACCCTTAGCGAGCCACGGAACCCTCTAGCAGCATAGTAAGAGAGCGTACTGTTATGATACACGAAGACAGTATTGTAGCGGCGATCACAAAAGAGGGCACTACCGAGTTTTCTAATATCAGAAGGTGTTTTCACCCAGCTCGATGTTTTTGTATCGAAATTTCCTAGTTTCTGCGGCTCCCGATATAGTTCTTTGGTTAAAAGTTCAACGCCCATGGCATCTGCCATATCAAGAGCGTTATTCTCCGGTTTATGTTCTTTCCTTGACTCCAGCCCTTCGCGATCGTAACAAACACTTCTGCAGCCTTAAGGACGTTCCGCTGAACAATCAAAAAGATGTATTCGCCCGTCTTTTTTTTAATGACTAACAACATCCGGTTCACCGCCGGTTCTTTCCATTTCATTGAGCGACCACAGTTTTTGAGTATTCGCCTCCAACTTTGCTTGTGCTTTTTCCCATTCAAGACCTTTATGGCGGTTCATATTTTTCTCAAAACGGTCTATCGATGCTCTGAGCAGTTTTTCACGTTGTTCTGTTGACAACTCCTTTTTATAACAATTAATGTTGTTCAAACCTAAATACCTCTTCATGGAAATTAATTGTTGTTGTCCAGATACCAGCCTATGATTCTATCCATAGTAAATCAAAGACAGGCATAATCTCCTATTTGGGGTCCGATCCTTCACCATAACAACTACTGCTTTACTCGTTCCCCTTCTTGCCCTTGACAATCCAACTTGCCGGTAGATGGCACTACAACCAAATTTTCTCAAAGCTTGGAAACCACTTGGGAACTTCTCGCTTATAATCTTGCCACTCATCTCCATATTCCATCTCAAGCAAAGCCTCTTCTTGACTGGCTCGCCGGATCACAATCAGAGACATCGGTACAAAGAACGCCATAGCCCAAGTTCGGAAGATCAGCAATGCGCCTATTGCTGCTACCATCACACCAAGATACATCGGATGTCGTACGAATCGATATGGACCGCTCTTTACAAAACGATGGTCAGCATAGATCTCCGCCCCTCCGAAGGTGGATACCCCAAACTCATTCCCCAAGGTTACCAATCCCCATAAGTACAGACTAATTGCCGGGAAGTACATCAGACTGCCCAGCACCAGCAGACCACAATCCAATGATCCAGAGATTTCACTTGGAAGCGGCTTCCAGAGGAGCACTCCAAAGACAAT
>JASFVL010000431.1:0-3909 GCA_050049875.1 Anaerolineales bacterium | reverse complement strand
CAATTACAATGGGTGATTTCTCTTACGAGCTCTGCGGAGGCACGCACTGCAACAGCACTGCTGAAATTGGTATTTTCCTGATCACCAGTGAGGGTAGCGCTGCTGCTGGAATCCGGCGTATCGAAGCCGTAACTGGGCGTGAAGCTTACAAGAGAATCCGAAAGCGATTCGATGTGCTTAACCAAACGGCCGCTTTGCTATCCACAACTCCGGATATGATTCTCGAAAATACCATGAGCTTACAAGAAGAGTTATCAGAAGCGCAAAAGCAAATCGCTGAACTGCGACAACACTTAGCCAATGCACAATTTGACAAGCTACTGGGTGCAACTGAGGCGATCAATGGCGTCAACGTATTAACCGCTGCTTTTCAAGATGCTGATGCCAACACATTACGCCAGATGGCTGATCGTTTTCGACAGCATTATCCCGATAACGGCATAGCTGTTCTCGCCAGTGTTGTGGATAAAAGGCCGATCCTTATCGCCGCAGTCACACAAGATCTAGTTGAACGCGGCATTAAAGCTAGTGATTTGGTCAAACATGCAGCTCAACCACTTGGTGGAGGAGGCGGAGGTCGCCCCACGCTGGCTCAAGCGGGAGGAAGAAATCCACACAAACTGAAGGAAGCCCTTGATAGCGTTCCCGATTGGATTAAGAGCAAGATAAAATAGGATCAAGTGAAAACTCAAATCATCCAACTCGAACCCCACGATGACGTAATTTCCGTCCGGGACAAAATGGGCTGGAGTCAAACTTCGCGAATATTGCTTGTCTGGCCTGTGAGGGGCAAAATCCTTAATAGGCGTTTAGACCTGGTATTTTTACACAGACACAGCTCCACTTTAGGCGCGCAACTTGCTCTGGTTACCCGCGACCGCGATGTGCGCTTCCAGGCTCGAAATTTAGGGATACCGATATACACGAACGTCCGCAAAGCTGAAGAAAGCCATTGGAGGCGACCTCGACATCACGAAAGACCCAAACGTCTGAAATTAATTGATTCTGAAAGTCAAGATGAGCGCATACCGCTGACTGATCTTCGAGAAAAGCAGCAAAATATCCACCCCTCCCCTCCTGGGTGGATAACACACCCAATCACGCGCTTCACAATCTTCCTTATCGGAGTCATAGCCATACTAGCAATTGCAGCCCTGCTGGTTCCCAACGCCGAAATTGAACTGAATCCAACGATACACCAAGATTCCGTTACTATCCCTGTGCTCGCCAGCCCGGAAATCCAATCGGTAAACCTTTCAGGTGAGGTACCATCGAGTTGGTTTCCAGTCATTGTAGAGGGTCGCGAAACACTACCTTCTTCTGGGACTATTTCGATACCAAATCTTTTCGCTTCAGGTCAAGTTACCTTCTCGAATCTAACCGACCAAGCTATTATGATCCCAGAGGGGACAGTTGTGAGTACAGTAAGTCCCGACATCATTCGATTCGCGACCACACGTCGAGGCAACGTTCCAGCAGGAATTGACCAAAGGATCAACCTCCCGATTAGAGCTATGAACCCAGGAACTGAGGGAAATGTTAAAGCAGAAAGTATCATAGCTATTGAGGGGTCACTTGGTCTTGATCTAAGGGTGAGCAATCAAAACCCGACCGTGGGTGGAAGTGACCGAATCGCTCCAGCTCCAACTTCAGAGGATTTTCAGGAGCTTTACAATCAATTGGCACGTTCGCTACGCCAAACTGCGATGGATGAAATAACCAAAGGCTTACAGACTGACGACTTCCTTCTCCCCACCACTCTCAGCGTGGAAAACACCCTCGTTGAAACTTATAACCCGCCTGAGATTCAACCCGCTGACCAACTCGAATTGACCCTACAGATGGAATTTCGTGCAATGGTTGTATCATATGAAGACTTACGGGCTTTGAGTCTCCTCGTGCTTGAAGCAAACCGGCCTAAGAATCATATCTATGTCAAGGATACGCTGGAAATTATTCAGGACACAGCGCCCATGATCACGAACAGGCAGGAGGTAAAGTGGAACATTCAGGCTAGATGGATGCTGCAACCGATCATTAATGAAACAGAAGTCCTCAATACTGTGTTTGGCTTACCTCCCAACCAGGCTGAAGCTCGTCTAAGCGGCAAATTTGATCTAGCCTCAACCGCTCGTGTGAACCTTCATCCTGAGTGGTGGCCGCGCCTGCCTGTACTCCCCTTCCGCATCACGGTATCCAATATTAATTAAGCCACCATCATACTGGTGATAGAATCCGCATTAATCCGCATATTTTTCAGCTTCAAATACCACTACATATCCTGGTTTAACTATGCGAATCCTAGCTGTTGATCCTGGAGAAAAACGCATCGGGCTGGCAATTAGTGACCCCAGTGGGACGATTGCAAACCCTTTGACCGTAATTAAGCACGTATCTCGTGGAAAGGATGCAGCCGCCATCACCCAAATTGCCTTCCAATACGATGCTGGACGTATTGTAGTGGGTCAAGCGTTAGACCTTGACGGTGAACCCACATTCGAAGGACGTCGTTCAGCACGTCTTGCTGCTGCTATCCGTACAAAAACGGACATTCCCGTCGAACTATGGGATGAGAGCGGCAGCACTCAGACTGCTCAACGAGCGCGAATTAAGATGGGCGTGCCGCGGAAAAAACGCCGTGGACATTTAGATGAGCTTGCCGCCACAGTAATCTTGCAGAGCTACTTAGACTCCCGTACCGAAAACACACAAGAAGGGGACGTAAGCTAGTTTTTCTTCAAAGCGTGAGTCCTGATTCATAACCCCTGAAAGACCTTTTCTCACTTTATGAAAAGACACCGTCTGATACTCATCTTCTTGCTCCCCACCTTTGCAACGATATGTGTTGGGGGAATCCTGCTCCTAAACGCCGCTTTGAGATTACATCAACAAACTGAGCAAGCATTTGGTCCTCCAGATCCCACCCTGGGGACCCTCCAGAAGGTTTATTTATCGATCTTGTTATCGAGGCAGATTGAAAACCTCAATACTCCAGTAGATAAACAAGGAAAGGAAATACCCTTTCATATCACCCTAGGGGAGTCCCCTCAATCGGTGATCCAACGATTATTGCAGCAGAGTATGATTCCAGATTCAGGTTCATTCCGCAACTATCTTGTTTATAAGGGGCTGGACACCGGTATTCAAGCCAGAGAATATGTTCTCAGCCAGAGCATGACTCCAGTTGAAATCGCTTGGGCTCTGCAAGACGCTACTCCCACTGAGGTTTCGATTACGATCTTAGCTGGCTGGAGGATCGAGGAGGTCGCCGCATCTTTGCCCACAACTGGTCTTGAAATCTCACCCGAGGAATTTCTAACCACAGCGGAACTCATGAATGCTGAGGGCTATCTTCCCGCAGGCATGCACCGATTTCCGAGAGATACTAGCGCAGAGGATTTGTTGCAAACACTTGCTGAAATCTTCGAAGACCAACTAAGCAAAGAAATCCAAGCTGGCTGGAAAAACCAAGGGCTCTCTGCTGGGGAAGCAGTGATTCTAGCTTCGATCATTGAGCGCGAATCCGTAGTGGATGATGAAATGCCAATGATCGCTTCTGTGTTTCTCAATCGCTTGAGGGGGGATATTAAATTAGACGCAGACGCTACAGTGCAATACGCTCTGGGATACAATCCCGTGCAAAACACCTGGTGGACGAACCCACTATCGAGCGCTGACCTTAGAGTAAACTCTCCTTATAATACCTATCGATATGTGGGCTTACCTCCGGGACCAATCTGCAATCCGAGTGTCGAAGCCCTGCGTTCGGTCGCCTTTCCTGCCCAGACCCAATACTTCTACTTCCGATCCGCATGCGATGGTTCGGGACATCATGTCTTCGCCCGGACCTTAGAGGAACATATTCAGAATGAATGCCCATAAGGTTTCACACAACAATATATTCCACAT
>JASFVL010000430.1:0-3915 GCA_050049875.1 Anaerolineales bacterium | reverse complement strand
AGATCCATCTCCGCATCCCTATCCTGGTGCGGGATGAGGTGGAAATATCCCTCGGCTCCTTCGAGGTACCCGAGTTGATAGAGGAAAAACCTTCAACCTTGGAGGAGAATGAGTTCTGGCTGGATCAGCTCCCACCCGGCGGCATCACGCTAGTGCATGTGGAGGGCGAGCCCGTGGCCGTCTACAACCTGGAGGGGACCCATTACGCCACCCACGATCACTGCACCCACAGCGGAGGACCCTTGAGCGACGGTCACCTGGAGGGGAAGGAGGTCATCTGCCCCTGGCACGCTTCCTGTTTCGACGTCACCAACGGGCAGATCACCTGCGGTCCGGCGACCGAAGATGTAAAAACCTACCAAGTGGTGATTGACGGGGAGAAAGGGGTCGTCAAAGAAAATCGGTAAAACGAGCGTCTCCCAAGGAATCGGTTCTCAAAAACACCTGAGCTGGCTATCGTCGTTCTCTTCACGCCCCTTAGGACCCGCGTCCAAAACTTCATCGACCGCCGCTTCTACCGGGCGAAATACGACACCGAACGAACCCTAGCCCAATTCGCCGCTACTGCCCGCGATGAGGTCGATGTGGAGCGGTTGACGGGCGCGCTGCTCGGTGTGGTCGAGGAGACGATGCAGCCAGAAAGTGCATCACTTTGGCTAATACCAGCCGAGAGGAAAATGTTTGAACGTTGAACGTTTAATCGTAAGAAAGTTTAAACGTTGAAACGTTGGAACGTTTCCAGATTGAATGAAGAAACAATGAGTTCCCACCCTGAATCAAACACCCACTTACACGACCGCCGGTTTCTCCTACTTGTGGGGATTCTGGTCGCCTCCAGCTTGGCATTCCTTGGTGCGCGCGGCTTGCTCCCCAGCGACGGCACTGCTATCATCTTCGAGGACGCTGAGGAGAATGTGGGCGGGCTCAAGCTCGCGCCAATCACCCCATCATCAAGCAACCTGCAGGATGAGGACCTTCTGCTGACCATCGAAGGCCGCCCTGTAAACGAGTGGCTGCGGCCGCGTATTATGAACCCAGAAGGGATGCGCTTAAAATCTGAGGATACCTTACGATACCAAATACAGCGCCAAGATGAGATCTTAGAATTTCCAATCCGCTTGACTCACCCATCCATGGGTTCTTTTCTGGAGAAGGGTTGGGGCGTTTACTTCTTCCTTTTCTACCTAGAGGCTATCAGCCTGTTCGTCTACCTGCGCAGCCCTGGTTTGGGTACTTCACGGACATTTTTGTTGTTGAGTAGTTTGATCTTCGCCAGCGGTTTGATCTTCTTCCTCGGTATCCAAGCCAGCGATCTTCTGCGAGTTGAGATGATCTCGCTATGGTTGTGGGGGAGCGTGATCCTCTATGGATGGCTAGCTGGCAGTTTACTGCATTTCGCTCTGATCTTCCCGAGCGGAACAGGAGAAGTGAGACGCCAGCGCTGGATATTACCTGCCATTTACGCCGGGGTGTGGATACCTTACGCCCTCTCGGTCGCTGCTGGATGGAACCAAGCCATCTCGAACGTCGCTCGTTTTCAATTACTGGTCAACTCAACCGGATGGATGACGCTGACAACTTTCCCGCTGGTCCTAATCATCTCATTTCGCCGCTACCGCATCACCCAAGAGGGCAGACAGCGCCGGCAGATGCGCTGGATATTATGGGGTTTCTCCGTGGCCTCTATTCCTTGGCTGCTATCGTTGGCGCTATCATCGATCTTTAAACTCTCTATTGGAATTCCTGACAACATAATCGGACTGCTGTGGTGCGCTGTTCCGACCACCTTCGCCATCGCTATCCTGCGGGAGGGTCTATTCGATATCGACATTCTGATCAACCGAACGCTGGTTTACACTCTGCTGAGCACCACCTTAGCGCTGGTTTATTTCATCAGTGTGGTGGTTTTTCAAAATGCTATCCGGGCACTGAGCGGTCAAAGCACCCAATTCGCCATTGTTCTCTCCACACTAACCATCGCAGCCTTGTTCAACCCGCTGCGGGGTCGCCTTCAGAAATTCATCGACCGCCGCTTCTACCGCGCCAAGTACGATGCCGAACAAACCCTCGCCCTGTTCGCTGCCACAGCCCGCGATGAGGTCGATATGGAACGATTGACCGGGACGCTTTTGGGCGTTGTAGAGAACACCATGCAGCCGGAGAAGGTCAGTTTGTGGCTCGAGCCCATCGAACATCAAACGTTTGAACGTTGAACGTTGATACGTTCCAACGTTTAAACGTTTCTAGATTGTATGAATAAATAATGAATTCCCACTGTGAACAATAACCAATCAACCAATCGACAAATTAACCAACAACTACAAAGGAGAAACAACATGACTAACATCATTGTCATCGGTGGCGGACCCGCTGGGGTCACCGCTGCCCTACGAGCTAGCGAATTAGGGGCCAATGTCACCCTCGTCGAGCGGGATCGCCTGGGCGGCATCTGTACCAACGACGGCTGCGTGCCTACCCGTGTGCTGGCTAAAGCTGCCCGCTTAGCCAGGGAAGTGCACCATTTCGAGGATTACGGACTGGTTGGTGAGCCGCCTCAGGTGGACTTCGCCCAACTGATCAAACGCACCCAACAGGTGGTCTACCAAACCCATCAGAAAAAGCAGTTGATCAAGCATCTAAAAAGCGCCAACGTCAATGTCATCACTGAAGCTGGTGAGGCTAGCTTCGCAGACCCGCATACCATATCGCTGCAAGATGGTCGCAAGCTTCAGGCTGATAAGTTTATCGTCTGTGTCGGGGGACACGCCAGGCGCATAAACTTCCCAGGGGCAGAGCACGCCTTAACTCATCACGATGTGTGGTCGATGAAGAAATTACCCAAGTCGGTGGCTATTATCGGCGCGGCAGCCACTGGGTGCCAACTGGCTTCCATCTTTAACGCCTTCGGCTCCCAGGTCTATATACTGGACTTGTCACCGCGCGTCCTGCCTATTGAGGACGCCCACACATCGGAGACTATGGGGAAAGCCTTCCAAGGTCACGGAATAGAAGTCCTCACCGGCATCGGCGGCGTCGAGGGGATTGAAAAAAACGAGGACAACTTCGTCCTGCGTTATAAGCACCAAGACCAAGTCCACTCGATCGAGAGCGAGGCAATATTGCTGGCGGTCGGATGGGTGGGAAATGTGGAATCCCTCAACCTTGCAGCAGCGGGGGTGGAGACCCAGCGCAGTTATGTGGTGGTCAACGACTACTTACAATCCAACGTGGAACACATCTTCGCCGCCGGGGATATTACCGGCAAGATGATGCTGGTCCAGAGCGGCAGCCATGAAGGCAGGGTAGCCGCTGAAAACGCCGTGCTCGGCTTGGGCCAACCCCAACGGCACACCATCGTCCCCCACGGCGGCTTCACTGACCCAGAATACGCCAGCGTGGGTCTGACGGAAGAAGCGGCGCGCAGCCTGGAGGAGGAGATCGCCGTGGGAATCGTGTCCTACGCGGACCTGGACCGGGCTGTCATCGACGGTCACACAGAGGGCTTCTGTAAACTCATCGTCTCCCGAGATTCGCACCGCCTGTTGGGCGCACATGTCGTCGGCGAGCAAGCATTGGAAGTCATCCAGCTTGTCGCTGCAGGGATGGCAGCAGAAATCTGGATCGAGCAGTTGGCCGAATTGGAATTGGCTTACCCGACTTACTCCGCCTCGGTGGGACTGGCTGCGCGGCGCCTGGTTCATGATTTAGGCGTCATGCCCTTAGCCCCTCAATGGAGAGCGCTGGCTAAACCGCCCGCCGCCGAATGGGAGCGCAGTGAAAACACATAAATATAGGACTTACGCAGTTGAAGGGCAAGGTTGGGGGCATTGGGCGGGGAAAGCCCTCCAATCCTCCCAAATACCTCCCAACTGCGTAACTTCTGAAATAATCATTATCGTAACGCCTACCGTAACG
>JASFVL010000429.1:0-3921 GCA_050049875.1 Anaerolineales bacterium | reverse complement strand
GAAGTCAGTGCCCTTCTTGGCGCCCCGGGAGTCTTGGCCGCCAGAGTTCGGTCCAGGGGGTACGGAAAACCTGTCACCAGGAGATTTTATGGAACTGCCGCTTAAGGGGCAGTGGTGGGTTATCGGGATGTATTTTCTCGGTTGGTTCTTCAACATTTTCGGCGAGGAATTCTGGTTTCGCGGCTATATTCTTCCCCGACAGGAGTTGGCTTTTGGCAAAATAGCCTGGCTGGTCAACGGCTTGATGTTCACGCTCAACCACATCTGGCAGCCCTGGATTTTTATCGCCATCTTACCTTCCAGCCTGCTGACTGCTTTCATTGTTCAGGTTCGCAAAAACACCTGGATCAGCATCATCCAGCACGGCGTTGCCAACATCAGCTTGCTGTTCTATCTGATTGGCGGCGTACTCGGTATGACCTAGCCATAAGTTAAAGGATCACAACAAAAACCCTTCTCCTGCGCACAGGAGAAGGGTAGCGAGATCCTTTAAGTGGTCCCTAAGTTCCGAGCCGACGATTACTCCGTTGCCGTTCTCTGAAAAAAGTGGAGCTTGCGTAATGAAGTAAGCTGCAGCAACATCATCTCCCATCAGCTGCCCGCAGGTTAGCTGATAGATATAGTGCAGCCTCCCGGGCAGCAGCGATATCATCAGGGCTAATTTCCCAGCTTCGCACAGCGTCATCTTCTCCGTAGTCCACCTCAGCGGAGGCATAGATTTGGGAGAGAGTTTCTGCCACCTGACGGGCTGCGGCGATATCGTCAACCCCAATTTCCCAGCTTCGCACGACGTCATCTTCTCCATAATCTTTACCGGAGGATGCATAGAGTTGGGAGAGTGCCTCGGCAGCCTCACGAGCTGCGGCGATATCGTCAGCGTCAATTTCCCAGCTTCGAACGACCTCATCTTCTCCGTAGTCTACATCAGCGGAGGCGTAGATTTTGGAGAGAGCTTCAGCAGCTTCACGAGCTGCGGCGATATCGTCAGCGTTAATTTCCCAGCGTCGTGAGGTGTTCTCTTCGATGCGATCTGACTGAGCCAGGGCAATAGGGGCTCCCCCAATCGACGAGCAGGCTGTAAGGAAGACAACGCCCACTAAGATCAAGCTCGACAATACATTGATGGATAAAGTTTTGGTATTCATTTTTCTCTCCTTTGGAAGTAAGGTAATTTAATTTCTACGAACTGCGGCATAAACGGCATTGATTAAGTTTTCCCTTTGCTACCGGATGTTTTGCGCTTTTTATGGGTTATCTACAGCTCGTAATCCTTATGTTTCCACTATACAGGATTGCTAATACAAAGTCATCCATCTTTTAGGAGGCAAAAAGATGGTATTTCGGCTTAGGGTAAATCGTATATAATTCAATTCATGGGAAATTAGTTATTCTCAAAAAAATGTGATGAATACCGGCGACATATCCGCTGAAGAAGCGTATGCTGAAGACCTAACCTGGCGTGAACAGGAAGTGTTGGCCCTCCTATCAGAACGGCTGACAAACCGCGAGATCGCGGACCGTCTTCATCTTGCAGAGAGCACGGTCAAGGGATACGTTGTTAAAATCCTCAGCAAGCTGTATGTGAAAAACCGGAGACAGGCGGTTGAGCGAGCAAAAGCCTTGGGGCTCTTAGAAGATGACCGAAGGATCACGGTCAGGTCGCCAATCAATTTACCCGCTGAACCAACTCTATTTGTCGGACGCAGGGATGAATTAGCGGAAATTAAACGACTGTTGGGGGCCACACGCTTGCTGACTCTCACAGGACCCGGGGGTATGGGAAAGACTCGCCTGGCGTTGAAGGCTGCGGAGAGCGCGGCTGGGGATTTCAAAGACGGGTGCTTCTTTGTTTCTTTAGCGCCTATACACTCTGTGGATCACATCATTCAGACAATTGCTGAAGGGGTGAAATTTCCCCTGGCGACACATGAAGACCCACAGCACCAACTGCTTCGCTATTTGCGCAATCGGCAGCTTCTGCTGGTGATCGACAACTTTGAGCACTTACTGGAGGGCGCGGGTAACATCAGCGAGATCCTCAAAGCAGCTCCTGCAGTGAAGATCTTAACAACCTCGCGTGAAAGACTCAATCTGCAAAGCGAGACAATGCTCGTTGTTGGTGGAATGGATAGTCCCTGTCAAATAGAGGCAGAAACTGCTCTGAACTATGATGCTGTCAGCTTATTCGTGCAGAGTGCTGGAAAAGTACGCCCTGAGTATGTCCCTACTCCCAGCGAACTGGGGAAAATCGTAGAGATCTGTCAAATCGTGCAGGGGATGCCGCTGGCAATCGAGTTAGCCGCTGCTTGGCTCCATATTCTCAATGTGGATGAAATTGCTGAGGAACTCAAGAAAGGGATTGATATCCTTTCGGCAGAAGTGCGTGATGCGCCAGAGCGTCATCGCAGTATCCACACTGTTTTTGATCACTCATGGTCTTTGTTGGCCCAGACTGAGCAGAAGATTATCATGCGGCTCTCAGTTTTCAGAGGCGGTTTCACACGTCATGCAGCTCGGTATGTTGCGGGAGCATCGTTGCAGCACTTAAAGGGTCTTGTCAACAAATCATTCTTAAGCCATGATCCAGACTCCGGCCGCTTGGAAATTCACGAACTGCTACGGCAGTATATCCAAGAGCAACTTGAGAAGACTCTGGAAGCCAGCACCTCCGCTAAAGAAGCTCATGCGGTCTTCTATGCAGAGTTTATGGAACAAAGGTGGGGAGATCTTAAAGGCGATCGGCAAATTCTGGCGCTTACCGAGATCGAAGCTGATATTGAGAATGTGCGCGTAGCCTGGCGGTATTATCTAGATCAAAGAAATGTCCCCAAACTGAAAATGTTTATCCACAGTTTTAGGGAAGTTTACTGGATTCGGGGTTGGAACCACGCAGGGATGGAGTTATTCGCAGATGCTGTAAGCGCGCTGCAAGGAGGGGAAGACGAACAATCTGTAATCTTGTATGCTTTAGCGCTGGCATACCAGGGGTATTTCATGTCCTGGTTGGGTCTTTCTGATCAAGGGTATGAACTGGCGAAAGAAAGTGTGAAGATCCTGGAACAACTCGATCATCTTGAGGCGTTGGCTTTTGCATACGAAAGCCTGAGCTTGAACTCGTACTGCCTAAACAGGTTTATGGAGGAGACCGCAGGAAAAAACAGATTGCTCGAGATCGCCACTAAACTTGATGATAGGTGGCTGTTGGCATTAGCGCTGTTCGAGAAGAGTATGGTTGCATTGCGAAATGAGGACTACACTGAGGCAGAGCGACTCGCCGAATCCAGCTTGATTCTCAATCAAGAAATTGGAAATTTGATTCGATCGACTTTATCCCTCCTCGCTCTAGGTCACACAGCTATGGCTTGGGGTGAGTATGAAAGAGCGAGCGATTGTTATCTGCGCATCTTAAAAATATCACAAGAGACTAGATTCCTCTGGGGAATTGAGAAGGCAAGCAAATACCTGGGGAAGGTGGCCTTATCGATGGATAAAATCGTAGAAGCCAAAACTTATCTGCTTCAGAGTCTCAGGATTACCAACGAGGTCGGTCTTGTTCGGGATAAACTCAATCTCTTGTATGAGTATGCCTGCTTATTGGTGGCTCAGAATAATTCAGAGCAGGCAGCCGAACTGCTGGGATTGGTTCTTCAGCATCCTGTCAGCCACCAGATCAGACTTGGAGAAGGGCGCATCAGAGATAGTGCAAAGGGTATGCTCGTCAAACTCGAGGATGAACTTCACTCCGACGCCTATGCAGCGGCTCTGGAACGTGGTCGGGAATTGGAGATGGATGAGGTGATAATTGAATTGATTGGTCCGAACAGTTGATATCAGTGCAAAGCAGAGCTTTCCAAGTTCATTAATTAGCGGTTACGCTTGTGACCCCTAACCGGACGCAACTCGAACCGCTTTCCCCATGAG
>JASFVL010000428.1:0-3922 GCA_050049875.1 Anaerolineales bacterium | reverse complement strand
CTGATTTCCAACTATATAGCTCAGGGAGCAGATGTGTTTCAACATCCAACGCGGAAAAATGAGACGGATCTGGAACTTGCAATCCTCTATGCGGTAGAAAGAGACCTAGATGAGATAATAATCTTTGGAGCATCAGGCGCTCGATGGGATATGACTTTGGCAAACGTATTACTATTAGCTCATCCGCGAGCCTCTAATTTGATGATCAAAATCTCCGATGGTCGACAGAACATATATATAGTTCGTGATGGTGAGACGTTAGAGATTGATGGAAATCCCGGTGATACAGTTTCTTTAATACCATTAAAAGGTAAAGTAGAAGGTGTTACTACAACAAATTTGGAATACTCCCTCGAAAATAGCACGCTGAACTTTGCTTCGACCAGAGGCATCAGTAATGTGTTGCTAGACAGCCAAGCTTCTGTCCATATTACCAAGGGAATGTTGTTGACTATTGTGAATCATAACTAGTTGTCATAAATAGAGATTTAGAACGAAAAGTATGGATAAAGCTTAATGGAGGTATTCGATGCGAGTAAAAATCTTAATTCTACTCTTCTTGATCATATCTGCTTCCTGCGCTCCAAGGCAGCTAGAAACTCGAACCTTAACAGTGATGACGCACGACTCATTTGCTGCATCTGAGAATGTTATCGAAATCTTTCAATCAGAACATAACGCCGAAGTGAAGTTTCTTGAAGCTGGGGATACAGGGACAAGTCTAAATAAAGCAATTTTATCTAAAGACGACCCCCTAGCTGACGTTTTCTATGGTGTGGATAACACATTTCTGAGCCGAGCTCTTGAGGAAGATATATTTGAGAGTTACACATCCCGTTTCTTGGAGGATATTCCAGATAGATTTGAACTCGACTCCGAAAACCGAGTTCTACCTGTCGACTATGGAGACGTTTGTTTAAACTACAAGATAGCGTATTTTAATGAGAATAATCTGGAACCACCTCAACATATAGAAGACTTGGTCGATCCCATTTATCAAAGTCTGTTTGTTGTCGAGAATCCCGCAACTTCTTCCCCGGGGTTAGCATTTCTATTCGCTACGATCGGGTACTTTGGTGAGGATAGTTATTTGGATTTCTGGCATGGGCTGGTAGAGAATGATGTGAAAGTTGTCAACGACTGGGAGACCGCTTATTATACTGAATTCAGCCAATGGGGGGGGACACGACCGATTGTCGTCTCATACGCTTCAAGCCCGCCATTCGAAGTAATTTTCGCGGAGGAACCAATAGATGAACCACCAACAGTTGCTGTAACAAGCGACGGATCCTGTTTCCGACAAATTGAATTTGTGGGTATATTGAGGGGAACATCAAATAGGGAATTGGCCGAAGAATGGGTTGATTTTATGCTTTCCCCCACTTTCCAAGAGGATATCCCATTGAATATGTTCGTTTTTCCTGTCAATTCAAATGCTGAGCTGGATGAGACATTTGTCAATTACTTGAGCATACCTGATAAAACTGCATCTATCAGTCCAGCTGACATCACCGCTAAACGCGAGAAATGGATCAACGATTGGACAGAGGCAGTATTACGGTGAAAATATATCAAAGCCTTGCGAAGAAGTTTAATCTTCGCAAGGCTTCACCATTTCTTCTCTGGTTTACACCCTTAGCATTTCTACTCATTTTTTATTTTTTTCCTCTAGGAAATATCCTGTGGATCAGCTTTACCCGAAGCGAAAGTGGGCCAGTTACACCATTCATAGAAGCTCTGCAATCTTCATCAATACGAGGGGTATTATGGTTCACAATTTGGCAAGCAACAATCTCCACCCTATTAACACTAATAGTGGGATTGCCTGGAGCTTACCTCATTGGGCGCTATAAATTTCGTGGCAAGGGTTTAATTAGGGCATTAACAGGGGTGCCATTTGTCATGCCTACCTTGGTAGTAGCTGCTGGATTTAACGCCTTGTTAGGACCTCGTGGGTGGATAAATGCTTCATTACAAGCCCTACTCCAAACCGATGAAATACCTATTCAGTTCATGAACACCTTAGCAGCGATATTTATCGCTCATGTTTTCTACAACACAACTATTGTCTTAAGAATGGTTGGTGATTTCTGGTCCAATTTGGACCCAAGATTTACTCAGGCTGCCAGGGTCCTTGGTGCGAATCGATGGCAAACATTACGCAAAACTACACTCCCATTATTAGCCCCTGTGATAAGAACAGCAGCGTTGCTGATCTTCATTTTTGATTTCACTTCATTTGGGGTAATTCTTGTATTAGGAGGTCCCCAATATGCAACCCTTGAAGTCGAAATATATTACCAAACAATAAGTCTTTTCAATCTCCCATTAGCAGCCGTATTATCTGTATACCAACTATTGTTCACACTTTTTCTGACATGGACATATACACACTTATCAGCGCGGTTATCAAGACCTATATCATTGCGTTCTAAACAGTACACACAAAAGCCATTACAAACAACGAAAAGAAAAATAATGGCCGCTGTAATACTTATATCCCTTCTCACATTGTTGGTTAGCCCCTTGATAGCACTCGCTGCTCGTTCGGTTACCCACTTGGGAACAGAACGGACAAGGGATGCAATGATCGAGAGCGGATTTACGTTATCATTCTATCAAGAACTCTCGGAAAACCGTCAAGAGTCACTTTTTTATGCTCCACCCACAACAGCGATTACCATTTCAATAACTTATGCATTTATCACTGTTATCATGGCTCTTGGTTTGGGAATGCCTGCATCTTGGGCACTGGTCCGAACACAAAAGTCAAGGATCAGTCGCGTCCTCGATCCTATACTCATGCTCCCTTTAGGGACTTCCTCAGTTACTCTCGGATTAGGATTCATCGTCGCCTTATCCCAACCTCCATTAGATCTCCGCACGTCACCAATATTAGTGCCAATTGCTCACACACTTGTAGCTTTTCCCTTTGTTGTGCGTAGTCTTAGTCCCGCACTTCGAAGTATCCAACCCAGAATCCGGCAAGCCGCAGCGACTATGGGAGCAACACCACTTCAGGTGATTAGACAAATTGACATACCATTAATAGGACGAGCGCTTCTAGTCGCAGGTATTTTCGCTTTTACAATCTCGATTGGCGAATTTGGTGCAACCGCCTTAATTTCCCGCCCCGAATATCCCACCGTACCCGTTATGATTTATCGATTTCTCTCTCGTCCCGGAGCATTAAACTATGGGCAAGCGTTGGCGTTAAGCACGATTCTGATGCTTGTAACAACATTCGGAATGCTGGTAATTGAGCGATTCAGGATCGCTAATATCGGAGAATTTTAATGAGATCCACCAATGGATTGAGAATTCAGAATATCTACAAATCATTTGGTGATGTGGTGGCTTTACAAAGTATCTCATTCAATGTCCTTGAGGGAGAAATCGTAGCGCTACTTGGACCCAGTGGCTGTGGAAAATCCACCTTGCTTTCCATTATTGCAGGCTTAGAGGAACCCGATCAAGGAGAAGTGTATTGGAATTTTAAACTCTTAAAAAATATGCCACCACACAAACGTGGATTCGGTTTGATGTTCCAAGATTTTGTGCTTTTCCCTCATATGGATGTATATGCCAATGTCGCATTCGGTCTAAGAATGGCGAATAAATCTGAATCAGAAACTAAGAACCGGGTCACAGAAATGTTAGATATGGTTGGAATGTCCGGTTATGGAAATCGGGATGTATCAACCCTTTCAGGAGGCGAACAACAACGCGTGGCTTTGGCTCGATCATTAGCTCCAAAGCCGCGTTTACTCATGCTGGACGAGCCTCTCGGCTCATTAGACCGCAATCTCCAAGAACGATTGATGAGTGAATTACACCAGATACTAAAAGAAATGAAACAGACAGCGCTTTACGTCACTCACGATCAGGAGGAGGCATTTGCAGTTTCAGATCGGGTTGTGGT
>JASFVL010000427.1:0-3931 GCA_050049875.1 Anaerolineales bacterium | reverse complement strand
CGGCGACTGCTGCATCTTTACAGTAAGCATCAGCTTCGATGTCCTCAGCAAAAGCATCATTTAAAGGCGCACCACCCACCAAGACGATAAGATTCTTACGAATGCCATTTTCTTTAAGTGCATCGATAACCACACGCATATATGGCATTGTTGTGGTGAGTAAAGCGCTCATGCCAACAATGTCGGGCGAATTTTCTTCAATCGCCGCTAAAAAACGGTCTGCATCTGTATTAATGCCCAAATCAACAACTTCAAATCCCGCGCCTTCCATCATCATAGACACTAGATTTTTACCGATATCGTGGATGTCACCTTTAACGGTGCCAATGACCATGGTCCCAACATTTGGAGCCCCTGTCTCGGCGAGCAGTGGTCTCAATATTTTCATTCCAGCTTTCATCGCCTTTGCTGCCATGAGTACCTCAGGCACAAATAGAATACCGTCTCGAAAATCAATACCTACAATATCCATACCTGCGACGAGACCTTTGGTCAAGATTTCATAAGGCTGCAACCCGCGGCCCAGTAACTCCTCTACCTCTTCTACAATCTCTTCTGCATACCCATCGTATAAATCCTCCTTCATCAATTCAAAAATTTCTTCGGTTGCCATTTCTTTGATTATTATTTCGTCGGTCATAATCTGCCTCAAATGATATGAGTTGATCGGGTTTCATACATTTTAGAGGGGAATTGTGGTGAGATTAGAAAGACTATACCTGATCCAACCATCAACACCTTCCTAAAATGCATAAAACCTTTATTGGTAAGGTTGAGTCCGAATTTTACCAGGTCTAGCGCATCCGCCGACGAAACCGCCGCTTTCTGGCTGGAGGGGGAGGCACAGTTTCTTGCGGAAGTATCCCTTCCAGATGGGGAAAGGAGTCGTGCTGATGAGGCATATGCATCGCGGCTGCAAATTCGGCTTGGAAATCCGGGTCCACTGCGGTTTCGATATATCGAACCCAGCGGGATATATCTCTGGCTTGACCGCGTTTGTGTCGATTTAATAAAGCAATTCGAGCCCCATCACCGGCCGCGTTGCCAACGGAGTAGACTTGGTCTAAATCACAATCCGGAATTAACCCTAAGATCATGGCATTTTTTGGATCGATGTAACTTCCAAAAGCGCCTGCTAAAATTATGCGTTCCACTTGATGTACATCTGCTTTTTTCATCAACAATTTGGCGCCTGCGTATAATGCTCCCTTTGCTAATTGGACGTTGCGCACGTCTTCTTGGGTTATGTAGATGGGTTTGTTTTGGGTAGTTTCCTCCGGAGTCGTGAGCATGAAAGCTCCTTTTCTCCCATCCCAATGAAGACGGTCGCATTCTGAGGAGGGATTAAAGCGCCCATCTGGGGTCAGAATACCTGTTAAATACATTTCAGCGATCGCATCGATAATGCCTGACCCGCAGATACCCGTAGCCAAATGGCGAGGTTGTTGTTCGACTGGTACATCTGGTCCGAGATTCCATTCATCCGACCACGCTTGCTCTCCGATGACTTTGAAGCGTGGTATTTTGGACTTAGCATCGATCTTTACCCGTTCAATTGCCCCTGGTGCAGCCCGCATCCCAGACGAGATTTGTCCCCCTTCCAATGCGGGTCCAGTTGGGCTGGAAGCGCTGTACATCCAGCTACGATTACCCAGAACGATTTCTGCGTTCGTGCCCACGTCCACTACTAAAGTAATATCTTCCTCTAGATATGGTTCTTCGGCAATTAACACGGCGATATTATCAGCGCCGACATGACCTGCTTCCGAGGGCATAGCATGAACGTACGCCCCTCGATGAAATCGTAAACCCAAATCGCGCCCTTTAATATCCATTGAATCTCGGTTGGCTAATGCAAAAGGGGAGGCCCCTAGTTGGACCGGGTTAATGCCTAAGAATATGTGCATCATCGTGGTATTTCCCGCCACTACAACATCAAAAATATCCCTGCTGCGTTTCTCGATAGAACGAGTTGTTCGCGCTGCTAGTTTATTGAGCGCAGCGATAATATCTTTGTGCATTTTGTGGAGCCCGTTCTTATGCTCCATCGCGTAGGATACGCGGCTCATTAAATCTTCACCGTAGGAGACTTGGGGATTCATCATGGACTCGGTAGCCAACAATTCACCTGTGCGTAGGTCGCATAAATAACTCGCCACTGTTGTGCTACCGATATCCACAGCTAGACCATAGATACCTTCATCATATCCAGGACGCAGATCGATCACTTCGGAATCCTGCCATAAAGTCACGGTAACCTTCCAGGATTCCTTACGCAGCACCTCTTGCAAATCTCGTAATGCAATCAGATCGATGGAAAGGTTATGAAGATCCCACTGCTCGGAAAGGGCGTCCTGTAGTCGACCCCAATCTCCTCGGTGTTCACCTAATGCGGGTTTATCCACCTCAACATAAACTTGGCGCACAGCAGGTGCCACTTCGATGGCCCGCTCCGTAGCGGTTTTCCGAATAATCTGCTTCTGGGCACGGCTCTCTTCAGGGATGCTGACTAGAACATCCCCTTGTATATGGGCTGAACACGAGAGTCGGTACCCCTGTATCTCCAAGCGATTGATCAAATCCAATTCTTCCTTGGTTGCTGGTGATAGATTCTCGTCCATAGAGACGATACCGTGTTTAGCAAAACTTCCCTGCTCGATCTTGACCTTACATTTCCCACAGGTCAAACGACCCGCGCAGATGCTCTCAATTCCCACACCTAATTCGCGAGCAGCTTCCAGTACAGACGTACCTACCTGGACTTGTCCCCGTCGACCCGATGGCATGAGAATCAATTTTGCTTTTTCTTGGGCGTTTGGGTAATCTGTCATGTTTAACCAGTAATTTGTGAATACCACAAAAGGACAAGCGAATTATTCATCACAATGACTTCAATTCTCTGGCGGTGTTGTGCCAATCGATTTGAGGATATTTTTTGATGAGTTCAGCGATGACTTGATTAACTATTAATTCTGCGGATCCCTCGCGTTCGATAGGCCCGTGCCAATTGAAGAGACTCAAATACGCTTCATCATCAATGAGACCGGCTTTCATTGCTGCATTGTCGATAGCGTTTTGAAATCGTTGCGGAAGTTGTTTGCTGGCGCGTCTTTCACCATCACGGGCGCGCACCTGAATGGGGATATCATGCCAATAGAGCACTTCATAGGTTGCCATCAATACTTTCCTAAAGCGGCTTTTATAATTGGTTGGATTTATAATTTTAATTTCTTCATTTCAGGATCGTAGAGCGGTTCGGATCGGACCGTAGCCGTATAGCGCTCACCAAAATACTCAATTTCGACTTTGGTGCCCACATGAGTGTACTCAACAGGTAAATAACCATAGAGAATGAGTTTGCCGATGCTATATCCGAAATTCGAGCTGGTTACATATCCAAGTCTTTGATTTCCATCTAAGATGGGTTCTTTCCCGAGAACCATACCTTTGGGATCATCCAAAGTCATACAACATAATTTTCGTGAAACTTCCCCATCCATATTCTTTATGAGTGCTTTGCGACCCAAGAAATCGCCCTTATTCAATTGCACAGCCCAATCCAATCCCGCCTCATAGGGATTGTATTCTGTGTGAATGTCCGCTCCCCAGAGACGGTATCCTTTCTCAAGGCGTAAGGAATCGAAAGCGCCCATCCCGGCAGCGATTACACCGAATGATTTACCCGAATTCCACAAGACATCCCATAATTTCAGACCATATTCTGTGGGTGCATAAAATTCCCACCCCAATTCGCCAACGTATGAAACGCGCAGTGCAAGCGTTGATACTGCATCTATGGTGATGCGCTTATAGGTGTAATAGGGGAAGACTGAATTGGATACATCCTCTTCACACACAGCTTGGAGAACTTCTCGAGCGTGAGGTCCCCAAAGTCCAATACTGCAATATTGCGATGAAACATCTGATATAT
>JASFVL010000087.1:0-12305 GCA_050049875.1 Anaerolineales bacterium | reverse complement strand
GAAGGAGAATTCAAACCTTCTTCGGATACAGCCAGTCATCTATATATTTACCGTCACCGTCCGGATGTCAATGGTATCGTGCATACCCACTCTAACTACGCCACCGCTTTTGCTGCTGTTGGCAGACCCATCCCTGTTTATCTGACAGCCCAGGCCGATGAATTTGGCGGGCCGATTCCCTGTGGTGGCTTCGCCCTGATCGGCGGCGAGCAGATAGGCAAAATCGTCGTAGATGCAATTGGTAAATCTCCCGCTGTGCTGCTAAAGAATCACGGCGTCTTCACTATCGGCTCTACAGGAAAAGCCGCTCTCAAAGCGGCGGTGATGGTTGAAGATATCGCCCGCACCGCCTGGCTGGCGCTCCAAATCGGTCAGCCGGATGAGATACCCAAAGAGATGATCGCCAAGCTTCACGATCGCTATCAGAACGTATACGGGCAGAAGTGATCAAACCACGTGAACGCGTCGAAATGGCGCTCCACCACGAAAAGCCCGACCGCTGCCCTATGCAGGCAAGCTTCACCCCGGAATTTGCAGACCGCCTTCAGGCGGATATGGAAATCCAGGGTAGAAAGGTGCACAATCCCCACGGCGGCGGCAATACTTACGAACTGGAACGCGCCCTCGGTGAAGATATGCTCTTGACCTCTGTTGGATGGGCTAATTCGTATTATATGGACGATAAAGCTTACACCGATGAATGGGGCATCGGCTGGAATGTGCAGGCTTACGAGACGCCTTTTGGAGTGGGTCATTATACCGAAATTACTGGCCACCCACTGGTAAATGATGCTGCTATCGAGGACTACCAGCCCCCAGACCCTGACCGCCCCGAGCTTTACGATGACTCGGCACAGATGATCCATGACTTCAAAGACGATTACTGGATCGTTGGCGTGACTGTGACCACCATCTTCGAGACAGCCTGGGCATTACGCGGTCTGGAGCAAATGCTCTTAGATATGGCCATGAATCCCGATTTGGCCAATCAAATTTTGGATATCCCCTATAACTATCACCTCACCGCAGCCAAGAAACTGGTTGAGATGGGCGTGGATATGATTTGGACGGGTGATGATGTCGGTGCCCAGGATCAAATGCTGATATCTCCAAAGATGTGGCGGGACTTCTTCAAGCACAGGATGGCTAACTTTGTCGCCGAATTGAAAGCCATCAACCCGGATATCAAAGTCGCTTACCATACCGACGGCAACGTTATGCCCATCATTCCAGAGTTGATCGAAATCGGTATTGATGTTCTCAACCCCATCCAGCCCGCCAGCATGGATCCAGCCGAGATCAAGAAGCAGTTTGGTGACAAGTTGTGCTTCTGGGGCAGCATCGATGAGCAACACACCCTGCCCTTCGGTTCCCCCTCAGATGTGCAAGCCGAAGTTCTCGAACGCTTAAAGACCGTTGGGAAGAATGGCGGACTGATTTTGGCACCCACCCATCACGTCCAGCTAGATACACCTCTGGAAAACTTTTGGGCTATGGTCGATACAATTATCAATACAACTTATTCAAAGCTCTAACAAGCAAGGATCTCATGGCGAAACCTGGCCAAACTCCCCAATGGTGGACACTTGAACTTGAAGGCATGCCGCAATTCGATATGGCGATGAAGCGCGTTTATGCCTGGTATCAAAATGAGATCATCGACCGTCCGCCAATTCGCTTTGAGGCCCACAATGCCTTTTTAAACGCCGCCACCGAAGAGATTGAACCCCTCTCTAGAGAAGAAAAAAAAGCCTGGTGGTTCGATGTCGAATTACAAGTTGATCTGTTCGTAAAATCAATTGAAGGACGTCGCTTTCACGGCGAGACCTTCCCGGTATATTTCCCCAACTTGGGGCCGGAAGCATACGCTGCGTTTTATGGCGCCGACCTGGAGTTTGCCGAAGTGACTTCCTATGCCCATCCCCTGGTGATGGGGTGGGATGATATCGATAAGCCCAAACTTAATCTGGAAAATGAGTACTTCAAGAAAATCGAAGAACTTACCCATCACGCTTTAGAGCGCTGTGAAGGCAAATTTATGGTCGGCTACACCGACCTGCATCCGGGCCTGGATTGTGTGGCCGCTTGGCGTGATCCCCAGCAGCTTTGCTTGGATTTATTTGATAACCCCGAAGGTGTTCACCAGTTGGCGGAATTGGCGATTGCCGATTTCGAGTTGATCTTCGATCATTTCGACGCCATGCTCAAAGCGAAAAATCAGCTATCTGTCAGTTGGATGGGCATCCCCTCATTTGGCAAGATGCATATCCCCAGTTGTGATTTTTCGAGCTTGATTTCGCCCGAGTTTTTTGTCGAGTTCAACATGCCAATTCTGGAGCGGGAAGTCAAACCCATGACCCATAACATCTTCCATGTTGATGGCACTGGTGTCGCCAAACATCTGGAGGCGATATTGAGTGTGCCTGAAGTTCATGCGTTGCAATGGGTTCAAGGTGTGGGTGATGATTATCCTATCATGCAATGGGTGCCCTTTATCAAAGAATGCAGGGCGAAGGGCATTCCCATGGTCATCGATCTGGCAAAAGAAGACATCGAAGCTTTCATCGACGCCGTGGATCCTAAGGGTCTATTCCTTTGGGTAGCAACGGAGAACGAAGAAGAAGAGATCGAAATACTGAATTGCATTTCAAAGTGGTCTTAAAGCGCTTCGTAAGCTGTTGTTCTCTAAATAGATGATTTGTGGAATGGTACGAGGAGGTGCAAATGGATTGATGAGAACGAGAAGTATAACCTACCTTCAACCGTTACGAAGAATTCTATCTTTTAGTAAAGGAGAAAGACAATGAAGAAGCTCTTTTGGTTAGTCTCTGCCCTTTTGGTTCTAGGTCTACTGCTTTCAGCCTGTCAGCCAGCCGCTACTGAGGAGGTTACTGAAGAACCCACCCAAGAAGAAATGGCTGAAGAACCTACTGAAGAAATGGTCACCGAAGAACCTGGTGAGACCGAAGGCCCAGCGCCTGCCCAAGAAGGTGGATGGTGCTCAAACACGGACATCGTTTTCTTCCCTGGCGGTTCCCCGGGTGGCCCCTTCGCCACTGTGGTTTATAATGGAGCCGTTCAAGCAGCTGCTGACCTGGGTGCCAATGTAGAATATGTCTGGTCCGATTGGAACCCCGAGAAAATGATCACCCAATTCTCTGAGGCTGTTGCCACTGGCCCTAATGGCATCGCCATCATGGGTCACCCGGGCGATGAGGCCTTTAAGCCATTGGTTGATGAAGCAGAAGCTCAGGGTATTGTCGTCACCAGCATGAACACCCAGTTAGCGGAATTACAGGCTCAGTACAGCTCCGCCGGCTTTGGCTACGTCGGCGCCATCCTCTATGATGCCGGCTATGCACTAGGCACTGAAGCCGTTAGCCGTTTCGACCTACAAGCCGGCGACCAGGCTTTCGTTTGGGGTCTGTTAGCACAAGCTGGTCGTGGTGAGCGCACCCAAGGTGTGGTTGATGCCTTAGAGGATGCCGGTTTAGAAGTCATCTACCAAGAAATCGACGACGCCACCAACGCTGACGCCGCTGCCGGTGTGCCTGTATTTGTGGGCATGATGTCCTCTAACCCTGACATCAAACTGGTTGTCACCGATCACGGTGCGCTAACTGCTACGCTGCAAACCTACCTGGAAAGCGCTGGTCTGGGCCCGGATGACGTCTTCGCCATTGGTTTCGACCTCTCTTCTGCTACTGTGGAAGCGATCCGTGGTGGTTGGACTGACTTGGTGATCGACCAGCAGCAGTGGCTGCAGGGTTACATGTCCGTGCTGCAGATCTGCCTGACCCACAACTATGCTTTCACTGGATTGCACATCGATACCGGTGCGGGCTTCGCTCACGCCGACAACGTTGAATTACTGGCTGAACTGGTTGAGCAGCAGATCCGCTAGGCAATGTCGTTCGTTCTCCTACCACAATCTCTGTAGTGCGTAGGTAGAAATAGACTACGAGGGCTAGGTGATCACCAGCTTTTGCTCCTAAACACCACCGCAACATCGCAGGGATCAAAAACCATCTAGCCCTCGTCGCGGATCGAACAAGCAATAGCGTTGATTTGGGGTATGGGCGGCTAAACCGCCAACCCCAAACCAAGATCTCCTTCATGTCTGGCATGTTTTGCATGCACACGATTATGCTTATTGATAACCTTCTACCTGAAGAAGAGGGTGGTATAGGTGACGCTGCGTGCGCTGTACGCAGCGCCACCTATACCCATCTCACTTCTTGGAAAGTACATTTTTGCAGTAGAATCGTGATTTGTACCAAGGAATTTTTACATTGGAGACTCCTATATGAGTTATCGAGTTGAATTAAGAAACGTATCCAAAAACTTTGGCGAAGTAAGAGCGCTCAAGAACGTCGATTTTAAACTTGAGCAAAACGAGGTGGTTGGGTTGTTAGGTGATAATGGTGCTGGAAAATCGACCTTGATCAAGATCATCACGGGTTACTATCAACCAACCTCAGGCTCGATTTTCTTTAATGGTCAAGAGGTTGAAAACCTAACCGTTCCTAAAGCGCGCCAACTTGGTATCGAAACGGTCTATCAGGAACGCGCCCTTGCCGAATTGCAAACCTTATGGCGAAATATCTTCCTCGGGCGGGAGTTGAAAAACTCTTGGGGGTTTCTTGACGTCAACAAAATGAAACAAGAAACGCACCGCCTGATGACCAGATCGATGGGCTTTACCTCAGCAGCTGTCACCCCAGATTCGAAAGTTGGTATGTTCTCCGGTGGTGAAAAACAAGGCGTAGCAATCGTGCGGGCTTTGTATTTCGATGCTGAGATCATCGTGCTTGATGAGCCTACTATGGGTCTCTCGCTTAAGGAGACGGAAAAATTGCTCAACTTTGTGCGTGACATTAAACAGGCGGGTAAATCAGCTATCTTCATCGATCACAATATTTTCCATGTATACGGCGTTGCTGATCGTGTTGTGGTCATTGATCGCGGCCAAGTGGCTGGCGAATTCCAGACCAAAGACATAACCCTGGACGACTTAATGGCCAAAATGATCAAAGTTGCTGAAACTGGCAGCCTCGATTAGCACAATCAAAAGTTAAGGAAAATTACCATGAGCCCACAGGTTGACGATATCGCAATTGAAACCAAACAGCTATATAAAGATACATTCAGCTTAGCTAGATTCGCCCGAAAAAATGGGAGTCAGTTGGGCATTCTGGGTGTCTTTTTTGCCATGTGGATTTTCTTCATCGTCATGGCTCCGGACACATTTCTGAAATCACAAATCTACTTTGCGTTTATGTCGACGATCCCATTCTTTGCCATCATGGCGATGCCATTAACCATGATTGTGATCGCCGGAGAGATGGATTTATCATTCCCATCCATCATGGCCATGGGTATGATTTCTTTTATGAGTGTGCATGATTCCAGCGGCAGCGTAGGATTGGCGTTTGTCGCCGCACTGCTAACGGGCCTTTTTATCGGCTGGCTGAATGGCATCATTGTCGTCAAATTTAGAATCCCCTCCCTGGTAGCGACGATTGGTACTCAATTCTTTTGGCGAGGAGCAGTGCTGGTCTTAGGTCAGGGCAGGAGTGGCACCCTGGTCTATACCAAAGATTCCATCCTGCACCCCCTCCTGGTCGGAAAAATCGGTGGAAAATTCCCTGTGCAGATGATATGGCTGATGGTGATTGCCGTCCTGATATGGGTACTGCTTAACCGGCACAGATTTGGAGCTCATATTTATCTCATCGGTGACAATGTTGACAGCGCTAAGTTGATGGGGATCAATACCGGACGAACCCGCATTATGGCTTTTATGCTGATCGGCTTAATCTCTGCCTTTGCCGGCGTGGTCGCCAGCCTACACGTAACTTATTTCTGGCCCAGTTTGGGAGAAGGATATCTGCTGCGAACCTTGGCATCGGTCTTCCTGGGTGGTACATCTGTATTTGGCGGTGTGGGTACGATACTGGGAACCTTCATTGGGGCCTTCATTATTGGCGCCATCGAAGCCGCGACGGTCGCCATCGGTCTGACCGGTTTCTGGACCCAGCTGATTTACGGCTTGATCATCGTGCTCTCGGTGATCATGCATACGTATTTGGGTAGGCGAATGGAATAAAGAACTACCTTTGGCTCGATTCTCACTTTATAACTGAGTCAACATCTAAAGGTGTTGACTCAGTTTTTAGCAGGTACAGCATGGCATCCGAACAAAGAAGGCAAATCATAGAGCGGGAATTTATTAAAAACTTTGGCTACCCCCCAACCTTGTGGGCTCAGGCTCCCGGTCGCGTTGATTTGATGGGCAGCCATACAGATTACAATTTGGGCTACGTGCTCACCCAGGCCATCGACCGCAACGTCTGGATCGCAGCCCGTCCGCGCTATGATGGTGTCGTTCGCGTCTGTTCATTGAATGTGGAAGGTTGTGGCGAGTTTGATCTCGCTGATATCCATTACAGCCATGAACTGCCATGGACGAATTACATCGCGGGCGTAGGGGCCATACTAAAGGAGGATGGCTACGCGCTTCAGGGATTTGATGGTCTGCTTCATAGCACGATACCGATTGGCAGTGGGCTTAGCTCCTCCGCAGCAGTTGAGGTCGCTACGGGGGTTATCTACGATGGGCTAGGAAATTTAAATATCGATCCAGTTCGCATGGCCAAGATGTGTCAACGCGCCGAGAATGAATTTGTTGGCATGCGTTGCGGTATCCTGGATCAATACTCTTCGATCATGGGGAAAGCAGGTCGTGTACTGCTCTTAGATTGCCGGGATATCACCAGTGAAAGCATTCCGATTGCCCCAGGCCTACAGGTGATGATTTGCGATACTCGCTCACATCGTGAGTTAACTGGCTCAGAATATCCGGAGCGGCGCGCCCAATGCGAAGAGGGCGCTCGCGTTTTGTCAGGATATTACCCTCAGATTAAATCATTGCGCGATGCGACCTTAGAACAGCTCCAAGCCCACAAAGCGGACTTGGATCCGGTGGTTTATAAACGCTGCCAATTCATTATTGAGGAGAATCAACGCGTGCTGGATCTTGCTACCTCACTGGCGAAAGGGGATCATGATCAAGCTGGACGTTTGGCGGTGGAATCGTTTGAGGGTGCCCGGGATCTCTACGAGATCGTATCCGGCGAGATGCAAGCCATGTTCGATGCTATCATGAGCGCCCCGGGTACTTTTGGCGCCCGCGGGGCTGGAGCGGGCTTTGGTGGATGCTTAGTCGCCTTTGTGCGAAGTGATTTAATTCACCCATTTGCTCAGCACGTCGCTGAGCAGTACGCTGCTAGCACCAGCATTGTTCCGGAAATTTACCCCGTGCAGGCTGCTGAAGGCGCGGGCGTGCTTACGTTTGAGTAGGGGGAATTCTTATACTTTCTATGTTTAATGCAATATCTTAAAAGGGGGTAAGGAGTCAAACCCGATCTCGTTTTTAAGAATCCAAGGGGGTGATGATCCAACCGGAATCTTTAATGCGAATTGTTGTGCTGTTTCCGGGCCAATAAAGATGCGTCCAGTAGCTGGATCCTCGCAAGGTGGATGGGTTGCGCCCCCGGGTAACGATGATGTGATCGGGTGGGATTTTAGCGAAGTAATCATCCCGGTAGCTTCTGAACCTCCCCAGGGTGGGGTCCATGGGTGCCCAGCCGATTTCAGGGAGATAGACTTCCAGCCAAGCGTGTTCCGTCCGGGCAATGGCATCGGATTGATCGGAGAAATAAACCAAACCCTCGAAATATCGGGCAGGAATACTAACCGCCCGACTGAGGGCGATCATTAAAGAAGCGTATTCCGTACAATCAGAGCCCATTTCACCCAGTGCAGCCTGTGCGCCCCAATTTTCCTTATTGTAAGTGTAGACCAGGTTGTCACCGATGTAGTTGTAGAACTCCGCCGCGCTCTCACAGGCTGATCCTGTGTCTTGGAAAAGCTGTGTGGCGAGATCAACAATTTGGGGGTTCTTTGACTCAATGTGCAGTTCGGGGTGAGTGAATTCGTCGGGGAGTTGACCCTGGCAGTCGTCTAAGTCATATGCTAGCTGGTAAACCTCCACATGATACTGGATTTCAAGCCTTATCTCCTCTCCGGGTTGCATATCCCCCAGATCGAACTCAGCATATTGATTGCCGTATTCATCCTCAATAATGACATACCCATTTGGGGAGATTTGACGTGATAGGACTTTTTGGTAAGGCGACACATCACCAATCAACGCGATCCAAATATTTTGCTTTTGGGGTTGATTTGGCCCTTCATTGATAACGGTCAGTTGTTCTAGGACCTTATATCTTTGGGAAGATATTTTTGTGGGAGGCTTAATTGGATCTGATGGGTTCGGATCGCTCTTTGTAATGCAACCCGCTAACAACACACAAAGAAATAAACCAAACCAAATAACCTTTTTCACTGCAGTTTTCTCCATTCAATGCCGGGAAATCTCATTGGAACTTAAAACCTAAATAAGATGGGCTTGAAATAATAAAAACAATTGTATGCATATCGGAGCAAATTAGCCAGTGTTCAAAATAGTATAGTACTTGCTCCAGCGAACACTAACTGAGAGGTGGTGAGAATTTATGCTCACATACTTATGGTATAACATATCCTATTTAGACCATATTTGTAAGGTATACTATCTATATCCTGTCCAAGTTTTGAGGCGCTATTGATTTACTCATTAACAGGAAATATAAAGAGCTGAGGAAATTGTGACAACAACCCCACCCCTGACACCGAAAGACAAATGGCGCACTTTGATCCTGCTCTCCCTGGCGGAGCTGCTAGGCATGGCAGTGTGGTTCTCCGCCTCGGCAGTCGTGCCAGCGCTAACCGAGATTTGGGGGCTAAACGAGGGTGGCCGAGCTTGGCTGACCATGTCAGTGCAGATCGGATTCGTTGTTGGCGCCTTCGGCTCGGCGATCTTGAACCTGGCGGACCGGATGCCGGCGCGCTGGATGTTCACTGGCTCAGCTATTCTAGCCGGACTGGTTACGGGACTGATACCGCTCCTGGCAGGTGGGGTTAGCACAGCGGTCTCACTGCGTTTCCTCAGCGGGGTCTTCCTGGCTGGCGTTTATCCCGTCGGGATGAAGATCATGGCGACCTGGACTCAGAAGGACCGCGGTTTGGGGATCGGTCTGCTGGTAGGAGCCTTGACGGTGGGTTCGGCAGCTCCGCACCTGCTGAACGCCCTCGGCGGTGTCGACAATTGGGAACTCGTCCTGTACCTAGCAGCTAGCCTGGCGATCCTGGGAGGGGTAATAAGCCTCTTATTCGTTTGGGAGGGCCCCTACCGGACGAAAACACCACCCTTCAATTGGAAGTACGCTGGGGCGATTCTACGCCAGCGCGGCATCGTGCTAGCGAACTTGGGGTATCTAGGACACATGTGGGAGCTGTTCGCCATGTGGACTTGGTTCCCCGTTTTCATAGCAGCCAGCTTCAAGCTGAGCGGTGTGGATCCGCTCTGGGCCAGCGTGTGGTCTTTCGCGGTCATCGCCATCGGCGGTTTAGGGAGCGCCATCGCCGGGAAGTTGGCAGACCGCTATGGGCGCCCCCAAGTGATCACTGCCTCCCTGCTGGTCAGTGGGGCCTGCTCTCTCGCCATCGGGGGGTTATTTGGCGGTAGCCCGGCCGCCCTGGTAATCTTGGGCTTAGTTTGGGGCTTCGCCGTGGTGGCAGATTCGGCACAGTTCTCCGCTGCGGTCAGCGAGCTAGCTCGCCGCGAGTACACCGGTACAGCCCTGACGCTGCAAACCAGCCTGGGATTCCTGCTGACCCTGATCACCATCCGCCTGATACCCACCCTGCAAAGACTGGTCGGATGGGAGTGGGCCTTCAGCTTTCTGGTCTTCGGCCCGTTGGTAGGAATTTGGGCCATGGCTAAGCTGCGGGTATACCAAGAGGGAACTGGTCTGGAGAGGAAGAAGGCAACCAGTACCGGATAGATCAGCGATATATAGGTGCACGCCGTCGTGCCCCTACTGGGTAACGATTAGGCAAAGTAATCCCGCTTCCTTCATCCCTATAATCCAAGCCTACAAGATTTCGGTCGCCTGCCACATCAGCTAAATATTTACTAATATTCCCCCATTTTATCCAATTCATGTTATACTTTCTAGGCACTGTCAAGGCTAAGCTTATGTGTTCGACGCCGCCAATAGGGGCGAAAAGCTGAGCAAAGTCCTCAAAGGTGAAACTACAATCAATCATAATTGCAGACTGCAACACCCCGAAACTACCAGATGATCGTCACCTATAGAACACTCTCGGGGGGGGTGGTCCGCCGAGACGAGAAATCCATGGAAGAAGAGATCTTAAAAACGAATATATTATCCATCACCGTATCCGGGCTCCTCATTTTGCTGACAGGAGCCCTCTTTTTGATTTTTAGGGGTACGTTATCCAAAAATCTGCGCTTCTTTTTGCCGATACCTCCCTTAGGGGTAGCTGCCTATATCTTTGTATTCAATCTATACGTCTATTACGGCGGTAATCTGCCGGATAATCGGTGGGAAACCGCAAAAGAAATCCTCTACAGCATCACCATCTCATCGATCATCTTTGGCGCTTTCACGGTGTTGCTCATAGTCCTGATCGGTTCCTTGAGGAGGTTCCTCTAAGGATCGTCCGCTGGAGGCAACCCTTTCGACCGCTCAACCAATCTCATATTTGGGCGACTGCTTAAGCCCTGCCGGTATTTAATCTGGAGTAAGATGAACATGATCTGTCCAATTTGTCAAAATGCAAACGCTGAGGATGCCAATTTCTGCTTGAACTGCAATTACCGCATCTCGGTAGTCTGCCCACGCTGCAGCCGGCGGGTTCTCAGCCACGCGAAATACTGCGACCGCTGCAGCTATCCGCTAGATGCGCACGAGGCGATTGAAACCAGCTCAGTGGAGCAGCCGAGTGCCGTACAAAAGCGCCCCGTCCCGACCTCTCCAGCACCCAAACCAGTTGCCGAACCAAAATCAGATGGGGACCAAAGAGAAGCCCAAGAGATCTCCCCCAAGCCTGAGACCTCCAAACAACCCGAGTCGCAACCTCTCGAAGTGAAGTCCCAGCCTGTTAAGGTGGATCCTCGGCTTGCGCAGTACGTTCCCAAAGAGCTGATGAAGAAGCTCGAGGCCGCCCGATCCAGTGGTGAGATGGTTGGCGAGCGCCGTGTCGTCACCATGCTCTTCTGCGACGTCAAAGGATCGACCGCGGCTGCTGAGATTTTGGACCCCGAGGAATGGTCGGAGATCATCAATGGCGCTTTCGAGCACATGATCAAACCGATTTACACTTACGAAGGCACTGTCGCCCGCCTGATGGGGGACGGAATATTAGCTTTCTTCGGCGCGCCTCTGGCTCATGAGGATGACCCTCAGAGAGCTGTGTTGGCCGGGATAGACATTCTCAACGAGATCAAACCATATCGCGAGCAAATCATGCAGGAGTGGGGCATCGACATCAACGTGCGTGTGGGTGTCAACACAGGTCTGGTGGTCGTCGGCGCGGTTGGCTCGGACCTGCGTATGGAATACACTGCCCTAGGCGATGCGATTAACTTAGCTGCCCGTATGGAGCAGACCGCCCAACCCGGAACGGTGCAAGTTGCCTACGACACCTACAAACTGGTCAAACCCCTCTTTGAGTTCGAGGAACTGGGAGGCATTGAAATCAAAGGCAAGGACGAGCCTGTGATGGCCTACCGGGTGCTGGAGCGGAAAGCCGCTGCCGGGCGGGTACGTGGGATCGAGGGGCTGCACGCTGAGATGGTCGGACGCGACATGGAAATGAAAATTTTGGGCGATGTGGTAGCCGACCTGAAGCAAGGTGTGGGGCGAATTGTTTTCGTACTGGGGGAAGCGGGACTGGGAAAGAGCCGCCTGATCAGCGAAACCCGCCAGGTCTTCAATGACGTGATCAATTTAGATGGCGACTGGTACGAAACTACCAGCCTCTCCTATGAAACCAACCAGGCTTACGGGCTGTTCCAACGGCTGATCAGACAGGTGAGTGGTATCGGTTACGACGATGCGCCTCGCATGATGCAGAAGAAACTCGCCTCGCTTGTCGAAGGTCTGCTGGAAGAGGATCGTCCCCGAGCAACGCAGCTATTTGAAGCGTTGTTTGGATTGACCAGCGACAACGGCGGTCCACCTTTAGAGGGTGAGACATTCAAGCGCGAACTGTTCGAGGCCATGCAAGAATGGTGGCGAACGCGTTTCTCCAAGCGCCCGACCGTACTGGTATTCGACGACATGCACTGGGGCGATGCTGCTTCGGTCGACTTGATCCGGCAGTTGCTTTCT
>JASFVL010000086.1:0-12344 GCA_050049875.1 Anaerolineales bacterium | reverse complement strand
TATGCTCGTCTTCGTTCATATGTTCGTGTTCATCCATGTGCTCATCTTCTTCAGCGCTTGCAACTTCCGTCTCTTGTGGAAATTGGCTAGCACCCCCGCAAGCTGTTGTGAGGAGGATAGCGATCACAAAGACGGATAAGATGATTAGTATTTTTTTGCGGGACATTTTTTTACCTCACTTTTTGAATAGAGACATTACCCATTATGATCATATCTCTCTATTATAACAATCAGCCGCGCTAAGTATTTCACTGGGTTTGGTCAACACATATCATTGGGATGAAGTTATTAACAATAAAGCCCTCGTCTAGAATGAGCACGAGGGCATTTAATCAATCTATTGATCAAAATGTGTTTGTTCAGAATAAGCGATACTGTGAAAATAGTATTCACCGCTTGTTTCTTGAGCGATGTAAAGCAACGCCGCTCCTAGACCGTCTGGTCCCCAACCTTCACTGTACACGATCTGAGCGACGTTCAGATCAGGCCCGAACAGAGTTTCAGGAGGCTGGCCCGCCAGAGGAGGGAACTGGCTGCGATCAGTTGTGAAGCTCAGTTGGCTGGTATCCGGGGGTAAACGGTATCGGTTCAGTTCTTGGATGATCCCCTCGGGGGTGTCGAATTTACCCTCTGAGCCCCAGTAACCGATGATGAATGGGTCTGCCATATATGGTTGTAGGGTGGTTAGATCACGTTGGAGGAGTGCTTCTTGGATGATGCACGCCAGGTCTTCAGCGCTGCCTTGGTTAGAGGCTGGGCAAGATAGGATCGCGCTGGGTTCAACATTATCACCTGTTTCTCGAATGGAGCTGATATCGATCCAGTCTTTGATGACATATCCCAGCAGGGGCTCGATCTCGCGAGGCTGCCATACGCCGGCTTCCACCACGGTAATGTGAGCATCCTGCATGTATGTTCCTTCCTGCTCGTTGGGTGCGGGCCATTGCGTATAGATTAACTTGTTCCCATCCGGGCTCCAGATCGGTTCAGTAGCATAGCCCAGGTTAACATCACCGCTCCCATCGGCTCGCACGACCCACAGGGTTGTTGCCCCGGGGCTCGTTCCGGTCTCTCCGAAATTGACCACTGCAATCCATTTCCCATTGGGGCTCCAAGCAATATCCGGACCACCGCGCTGGCCGATGCTGTTGTGTTGGTGAAGGACTCGTGCCGTTTGGCTCTCCATATCGACGATGACCAATGCTCGTATCACATCCCCGCTCTCATTGTTGCGAGCTGGTCGGCTGGCGTGGTAGGCGATTTTGGTCCCATCTGGTGACCACGCAGGTCCGACATAGCCTTCAAAATCGAGTCCCCAGGCTTCAGTAGACAGTGCTATGGGTTCTTGTCCCCAAATCAACAGCATGGGCTGAGAAGCGTTGTCATATAAGATCCTACGCCCATCGGGGGAGGTGGCGAAAGAACCATATCCTATCGATTGGTCATCCAGAACGATCTGCAAACCAGTCTCGATATTCAATGCACCAAGATATCCGGACCAGGGACCTAACTGATCATCAGGCACGTAATTGTAAATTACCGTCCCTGGTCGCTCTGGCCACCATTGGAAACTACGCTCGAAGATATTGGCGGTATCAGTCAATTGCCGCGTTTCCCCGCTGTTGAGGTCGACCATAAAGATGTCTTCACCTTGGTTCATATCGCTTGAGTAGAGAGCGTACGCGCCATCTGGGGAGAGCACACCGCTGTAACCAATCTCAAACGCTTGGACTGATCGGCCTTCTTCATCCACCAGCCACAAGGCTTCCCGGTCGTCATATACCAAACCGGCTAGGTCAGCGGGTAAAGTTACCCCAAACGGTCGGTCTTTTGCTAACCAATCTAAGGGTGATGTCGCAGGTGTTTCTTCAGATCCTTGGCTGGTAACTGTTTTGTTAACCGATGGTACAGTTGGAGGGGTTTCACTAGCTTTATCGGATCTCTCGCCGATTTGCTGCTGTGAAGTTGGCGTCGGAGGCACAATCCCAATATCGAATTGCCCGCAAGACAAGGTCACTAGGATCAACGAGCTGAGTACGATAATGATATGTTTGTTTGCTTTCGCTTTCATCATAATCTCTCCTAAGGCAATCGGATTTTTCCGTCTAAGATGACCCGATTATAGGGGCTCTTTGTGGTCTCATAGTAGCGGGAAAGTGATAGACCAGCGACAAGGTGTAGCAATTCTGTTACAAAAAGATTGTGTTAAAACGTTCAAACGTTAAAACGCACAATCGTTTTAACGTTTGATGGTATTTTAATTATTATATATTGCCACTCAAAGTCCTGACACTTCGGGGATAACCTCCCGTCCAATCGCTTCGATGGGCGTAATTTCATGTACATTCGGCATGTTGAAAATGGCGTGTTGGAAACCGAGATCCGCCAGGTCGCGGATTTTATCGATCATTTCACCTATCGTCATCTTGCCAGGAGCGATATGCACCGTGTCAAGGGAGGTTTTTTCTATCTCGTCATAGTCCCGCTGCTCATCATCACAGTGGTTTTTGAGCACTTCAAGCTTGTGCGCTAGAGTTTCCTTCCCCACCCGGGCAAATAAGTTGCAGGCGTCGGCGTACTTGGCGACCAATAGCAAGGTCTTCTTCTCACCCATACCCCCGATCAGGATGGGAGGGTGTGGATCGGAGAGCGGTTGCGGGCTGTTGATTGGTTTGTCTAGCTGGTAATGCGTACCGTAATAAGGATTGCGATCCCCGGCCCACATCTTTTTGGTGATCTGCAGCGTCTCTTCCAAGCGTTCAAAACGCTCACTTATAGAGGGGAAGGTGAAGCCCATCCCTTTCGCTTCAGCTTCATACCAGGCTGCGCCGATACCAAAATAAGCACGTCCGCCAGATAGGACGTCCAGGGCGCTGACTGTCTTGACCAGGTACGCGGGTTCGCGGTAAATCACCCCCGTCACCATGGTGCCTAGTGTAGCTCGCTTGGTATGACCCGCTAAGTAATTAAGCGCACTGTAACCCTCCAGCATGGGATCATCCTCTGCTCCCAGACCAGGTGCTATTTGGTAGTAGTGATCCATGACCCATAGGCTGTCGAATCCGACATTGTCAGCAGTGCGGGCGATTTCAGCAAGTTTTTCCCCAATGTTTTGTGGGTATCCTGGCCAATTGAATCGGACGATTTGTAATCCAATTTTCATAATATCTCCCTATTATGATTTATCTTAGTGTAATTTCCGCCAATGGACTCTCCCTTGCCCATTCTTCTTTCGATTTTGATTTTTTGGTAGTGGATGATTTTTCCTAATCTTCCCTCTCAGTGTGTAAAATCTTATCGAAATGGCCGCGAAAGCTCGTCTAGACGAGCAATTTCTGATTCGGTAAGTTTAAAATTCATCGCTCCCGCGTTTTCTCGAGCATGCTGCACTTTGGATGCGCCGGGGATGGCGACCACGAGCTCCCCGTGCGCATTTATAATCCAGTTTAAAGCGATTTGAGCGGGTGTTGCGTTGTGTTCTTCAGCGATCTCCTCCAAAGCTTTGATAATTGGTTGGCTGGTTTCTAATTTGCGACGGAGCATCATCCTGCGACCATAAGGAGTATCCTGTAGTTTCTTGGTGTCCTTGTGAAATTTGCCGGTTAGCAGGCCTCTGGCTAGAGGTGACCAAGCGACGATGGTCACCCCCAGATCCTTAGCTGTATCTAATACGCCGTTCGTTTCGATCTTTCGATTAAGTAGGCTGTATTGTACCTGGTTCACCGCCAGCGTGAGCCCGCGTTTTTTCAACGCGGCGTGGGCACGCTTCATGCGTTCCTTGTTGAAGTTGCTTACGCCTACCGAGCCGATCTTTCCCGCCTCGACTAGGTCTGCCATGGCATCCATTTCAGACTCCGGAGAGGAGAACCCCCATGGTTGGTGGACCATGTAAAGATCGATGTGATACCCTTCTAAGAAGCGAATACGGTCCTCGATGGTACGTGAAATATTGCTGGCTGTCCTCAGGATGGGAAACCATTTGGTAGCTACGACGACCTCATCATTGGTTATCCCCGCAGCCTTCAAGCCTCTCGCCAAACCTCTTTCAGAGCGTCCATTTCCATAAAGTTCAGCTGTGTCGAACCAGTTAACACCCATTTGGGAAGCAGCTGCAACGATTTCATTCATCGTTTCTTGAGGTATGTCGGGAAACACAAATCGGAAAATCCCCGCGTTGCCAGAAAACTGCATCACGCCTAATCCAATGGGTGTTACTTGGATATCCGTATTCCCTAAGTGCCGTAAATGTATAAATGTTTTGTTATTTTTTATATAGTCACTCATTAAACGATCGGAAAAAACGCAGCCATCATCCAGCCGAAGAACAAAGCGCTGCCTATGCCATACGCCCATGGAGCGTCATATTGTACCCCAACCAGCGATTCGACAGCGATGATGATAGGTAGTACTGGTGCGATCAGGATTACGATGAACATCCCTGGAACTAAAAAGGCGATTACAACAAGAGCAGAGACAAGAACGAGGTTTTGGAGTGCCCAAATACCGAGCTTTCCTTTGTTCGTAGAGTGCTGATAAGCGGTTCCCGCTGCCAACTTCCAGGGTAAGCAGGTAAAAACAAATATAGGCCAGCGCCACAATCTGCTGGGGATTAGGAACCAATTCATCCAGGTAAACTGTGCCATCAAACCCAATGCCAGCCACAGAATCGCGAATATGAGAAACCCCTGAATTATATTTTTCCTCTTTGGGGTATTGAGTCGTACACTTCCAACCAGCCAAATAACGCCCATCAAAAGAAACCATACACCCAGTGCGCCTCCCACCAGCATATTTAGGATGTTTGTAATGTCAACTAGCGTGTTAAGCAGTACCAGCAGAGCAGTGGCGATGAATGGAGCCAAAACCAAGCCGATCCAGGATCGCCAAAGGGGAGATCTATCATTCGGTTGCTTATCATGGGAACGGATCAAAGGTTTTGTTGCGTAGGATAGAATCAACCAAGCTCCGATGTGTAAGCCATACAAAAGAATCCGCCTGTCCCTCACGACACTATCACCTTCGATTTCAAAGGTTTGATTAAGCCATTCTACCGCCTGCTTTTGACTCTTCATATTGAATAGAATGCTGATGTGCTCAACGTTTGGGATTTCTACGAATTTACGAGCTAGTTTCCCCTTAAAATTCGCGCTTGGACCGCCAGCTTCTTCCAATAATTGCTGCGCGTTAGCGATAAAACGACTCTCCCATTCCCCAGCCATCAAGAGCAGATTCGGTGGAACACTTTCGGACACTTCAGCTCCTGTAGGCGAGATCGCAATGACAGCATCATACTGGTCTGGGTTTTCGATGCCAGCTTGCATGACCGCTCCACTGCCCATTGAATGACCTAATAGGGCGATATAGTCCGGATTTATTTCCGGCTGAGCGATCAACAATTGGGTTGCCGCTTCTATGTCTTCCTGCAATCCGCTGCGGGTGCTGTCCATTGGATTGGAGTTTGCACCATGTCCTTTGAAATCCATCAACATAACCCCGTATCCTGACCGTGCAAACGTATTCCCAAATCCCAACATTAATTGCTGAGAGCCACCAAAACCATGCGCAACGATGACCCCAGGCACGTTTTGAGCCTCGATTGGTCCGATGTAACTAAAGGGTTGTCCTTTACGCTCGAATTTGCGGATGATCGAATTGTTTTCTAACTGAATCACGCCCCACCAAGCTATCACCATCAGCATCGCTGCGAGAATTATCAATAAAAGCTGAACTTTTCCAGGTTTTTCCTTATGGGTTATCATTGTAGTCTCCCAGCATCTATATATTATTCGATCTTAAGGAGGACTTAACAACCAGAAGCAAATGAATGCTTAGGATTATATCCCGATGATGGGAACTTAGCGGAAATTGATTTTTATTCATAAAAATGAGTCTTTATCTTGATATCGAGGTAACAACCTTGCTTCTTCGTCGTTTATAATTCACCTGATGACAAACAAACTGCGCAGACATAAAAGAGACCTTGGGGTTAGGGGAGTAAAAGTCCTTGTTTCATTCATTGTTGGTGGGTTATTCTATTTAATCTGGTTGGCTATTTATCTCCTTTCAACGCCGGTTGAAGGTTATGAAGAGATTATTCTCTGGTTGCTTGCTCCTGTTATTACTAGTTTCGGTTTTACAGCGGGGATTTACCTTTTTGAGCGAATCTCTCAAGGCGAGAGATACAAATTTTGGAGTTTATATAAATGGCCTTTGATGGGATGTCTCCTTGGTGCAGGGATCGTTTATTGGTTTGGTCCTATGTTGATTGTATTCTCTATGCTAATATTAGGGGGCATTAGTGTTGGGTTGCGAGAATTTGTTCAAGAATAAGATATATATCTTTTCATAGTCTCAACACTCGGATTATATTAAGTAGTTTTTGGACAAATAAGTTCTGGCTCGCTAAAATTGGTTAGGGTGAACAATTTCACCCAACGTAATTCTCTATGAACCCCAGATCACCTGATTTCAACCATCTATCTACTGAATACCAACAAGTTATCAAGCTTGCTCAGCAGGAGCATGGATTTGAGGTCGTACCTTTGCGGGAGTTAAAAGGGGGACGCACGGCTGCCCGCTTGTACTTGGTGAGCGTATCTATTAATCAAACCCAACAGGTCGAGCACTACATTTTAAAAATTGATCGCGTACATAAGAAAGCCGCGCTGAATGAGATTAAGCGTCACATAAATGCTCAAAATGGCTCCTCAAAGGAGTTTGTTTACCAACATATGCCAAAAGTGGCTTATGACACGGAACGAGAGGGAGTCATCGCCATCTTTTACAGCATCGCAGGTCAATCACTGCAGGACATTCACCCGTTGGCCTTCTTCGAACAGAGTAATCGCTTAGAGATTATCTTCCGCGAGACAAATCAAATCTTATTGACAAATTGGAACGCCAAGCGAAGATTCAATCAAGCCGTTCACCCTCGCAGCTTACTCGATAATTGGCTGGGCTACCGCCTAAAAGCGGGTGGAAATATCGAAAGTTTTCTAGAAGAAGGTTATTATATCCCCCCTGGTTCAGAGGGATTGCTGATTAGTGGGAATGTATTTCCAAACCCCTATGTATATGCCCGTCAATCCGATCATTGGGAGCACACAAGACCGATAGATGCCATGGTTGGTAATCAGCACGGCGATTTAAACATCGGTAATATACTTGTAAATTTCTCCGGTGATAGCTTGGAAATAGATGACTATTACTTGATCGATTTCGCATTATACAAGCCGGATATGCCTTTGCTTTACGACCAACGTTATCTCGAGGTTTCCTACCTCTTGCGGGAGTTGGAGCGTGCGCCATTCTCGAAGTGGGTTGAATTTGTAAGCCGTTATGCGGTGGAGGATATGCCAAATCCACAGGAAGTGCCTGTCGATCTTGCGGGAGCATGCACGGTGGTAAACGCTGGTAGAGAGGCTTTTAAACGTTGGACGGAAGAACACCATCCAAGTTTGAGCGATGATCTGTGGGGACAGTTCCTTCTAGCCGGGGTGGCAGCGGGATTAAATTACTGCAATAAAACCAGCCTGCCTGAAACGGAGAGGCTGGCAGGGTTGATTTTTGCAGCCGCTCACATGAAACGCTATTGCTCTAAGTTTGGAACGCCTTTTCCCGTTAATGTGCGATTGTTATATGATCCCAGCCGGGAGACTGAAAGGTTGGAACCTGTCCAAATACCGCCTGAAAAGGAAGAACTTCATCATAATCTGCCGGTTCAGCTCACGAGTTTCATCGGGCGGGAACGGGAGATGCAGCAAGTAAAAGAACTCATCACGCGTGAGGGAGTTTACCTTGTGACTCTCACTGGCCCAGGGGGGACGGGTAAAACTCGCCTCAGCTTACAAGTTGCCCACCAGGTATTGACTAATTTTAGACATGGCGTGGTGTTTGTTCCTTTAGCCGAAATTAGCGATCCAGGGCTGGTAATATCACAAATTGCCCAACAACTTGGTGTGAGGGAGGCAGGTGGCCAATCCTTGATGGAGAATTTAAGGTCTTACTTGAGGGGTAGACAAACGTTATTGCTATTGGATAACTTCGAACAAGTTGTAGAGGCAGCCCCATTTGTTGCAGAATTGCTGGCTGGAGCCCCACGGTTGAAGATCTTAGTCACCAGCCGGACATTATTAAACTTACGAGGTGAATTTGAGTATTTCGTACCTCCACTGAAGCTGCCTGAGGATGAACAGGAAGAGGACTTGACCCAGGTGGAATCTGTAGCTCTATTTTTAGAGCGCGCTCGCTCTACGAGCTCACAGTTTCAAAGTTCTCCAGAAGTCCTAAGGCCTATTGCAGAGATATGCCGGAAATTAGACGGACTACCTCTAGCCATCGAGCTGGCAGCTGCACGCATCCGGGTATTACCCCCCCAAGTGATTCTTGAACGTCTCAGCGATCGTTTGACTTTGTTGACTGGTGGTGCTCGGGATCTGCCAACTCGGCAACAAACTCTGCGAAACACCATCGACTGGAGTTATGAGCTGTTGGAGGAGGGGGAAAAGACGTTATTCGCGCGCTTAGGAGTATTTATCGGCGGCTTTACTTTTAAATCAGCGGATGCTATTTGTAGTTTGGGGGATGATTTAGATGTAATTTCGGGTATTACGGTACTACATGAAAACAGTTTGATCAGGCGGGATGAGGAGCATGGTGATTCTGCCCGCTTTAGGATGTTGGAAACCATTCGAGAGTACGCCTTGATGCGTCTGGAGGAGCGTGGGGAAGTTGATAAATTGCGCAAACAACACGCTGATTATTTTACGGAAATCATGACAAATGTTGTCTACGAGATGTATTCCGGAAAAGGTAATCAATGGCTGAAGTGGCTTGCGCGAGAGTACGATAATTTGCGTGCAGTAATGTCCCGCAGCTTGAATAAACCAGAAGATCTGTGGCAAGCGATGATGATCATGTGGGCTTTGTTTTGGTTTTGGTACCGGCGCGGTTACTTTTATGAGGGGAGAAGATGGTTAGAATGGGGTTTATCGACCCCAATAGCTCAAGGGCTAAATCAAATCAGGGGTTTTGGGTTACTTTTCAATGGCATTATGGCGATGTGGCAAGGAGATTTATCAACAGGCTTGGCAAACATCGATGAGAGCTTGAAGATATGGCACCATTTGGAAGATGAACAAGGTCTCGGAATTTCATTTTTGTTCCAAGGATTTGGCTTACTAAATCAGGGAAAGAACGCTGAAGCCCGTGATTTATTAGTGGAGGCCCTTGAACTATTCAAGGAGTTAAATTTCCCTTGGCAGATTGCTGATACGCTCGTTCATTTGGGAAACGCAGCCATGGGATTGGGAGATCTTGATGATGCTTGGGAACGGCTTGCAGAGGCAGAAAAGATCAGCAGACAAGTTGGCGATAACTGGTTGATCGCCTTGGTCTTGAACAACTACGGTGAGGTTGCCCGAATTCGAAGAAATTATGACCAGGCAAGATCATACTATGAGGAGGCCGAAGCACTATTACGAGAAGAGGGGGATCGGGGAGGTGATCTGGCGAGGCTAATCTATAGCTTAGCCTATGTAGCCCAACGGCAAGGAAGACTTGATCAAGCGGAAACTTATTTTCTTGACAGTTTGGCGATGTTCAGGAGGTTGGGCAACAAACGCGGCATTGTTGAGTGTTTAGCCGGGTTAGCTGGATTGATAGCTGAACAGGGAGAACCGGAACGAGCAGCTGTGCTGCTCAGCTCGGTAGATGCGTTAATGCGCGCCTTGAATCAGACCTGGTGGCCGGCTGATCTGGTTGAGTACGAACACAATATTGAGTTTATTCGCCACGCTCTCGCGGGGGAAAAATTTGAGACTTCTTGGCAAGAAGGCCAGGGGATGTCGCTGGAGAAAGCGATCGCTACCCTTGGAGTTCGAATGGAAGACTAGATGGCGGAAATAATCTTGATTAGCTTATCGGAAAAAACTGCTGAAGGCATCGCCAATGCCTCTGCCTAAACCATCTAAGCTCGCCATAAGTCCGCCTAAGGGATCCGCTGTAATGCGGGATAATTGGGGTAAGACACTCGACCCGCTGAGATAAGCGTATAACAAATATCCCAACAAGATCACAAGGATGATCATGAGAAACTGGATCAATCCATTTGTAGAACCACTTTTTTCGTTGTCCATCGCTATCCTCCGGGCTAACTTTCAAACCGGATCTACCAAATAAAGAACCAAATACACATCAACACGAACTATTATTAATACCATAGTACAATATTTTGGTACCTGAAGTCAATACCCCTTCTACTTTGGCCTACTGAAATTAACTATACCATTGTATTTTATCCCACCCACCCTTACCCTTGAACAGCGTAAGTCCTAAATTTATTACTCATGCTTATGACTTCTCCCAAAAGTAGTGATTTTGGTATTGGCATCACGAAAGATTTTAGTTTGCGCGTCAGTGTGGCAACGCTCTCCAAGCTACTCTTCCATCATCCTGTTGATCAACGTCTTATGCTCGGGTTGGAGCGTACAGCTACCTTCAGGCAAGTTAATGAACAATCAATCGTGGTGGTCAAAGCTCAACCTTTTGGAGGGGGTGTCCAGATTCTTGATCTGCACGGACTACGCAACCAAATTGGTGATTTCCGTTTCGACAGTCCGCGATCGCGGGCTGAAAGCGACTTCCGGGTTCAAATTCGACCTCAGAATTGGAAGCGGGTGGAGGAACTATGCTTGCGGCAATTCAGGGGAGAGGAGGAGATGATTATTGAGTCGCACCCAGATAGGGAGCTTGTTGAGGAGTTCCGGGATGCCTTGGGAGTGGAGATCACCCCTGACCAATATCAAGTTAAACACCTTGGGGTGGTCATCGAAGATACTCCCAGAGCGACGAATAGCATTCGGGCTGCTGGGGCTCTGACGGTTAGAGTTTACAACACTTTCGAAGTTCTGATTAAGAATCCATCACTCATCAGAACGATCTTGGAAAATAGCCAGCGTTATAACGATCAAGATTTAAGGAATCTCGCGCAGAAGGAAGCTGAATATGGAGGGAGAGGCAGAGCAAATGCTGTATTATCCTTACCTTTGGATGATCTTAAAGAACGCTTCTTATCTTCACCGCTGAAGAAACGTAACAGATCAATCCAGGTGGAAAGTCATCTGCTTGATGAGAACGTATTGGCGGTTTTTGAGGACGTGCCAACGTTGAGATACCGTTGGATTCGATTGAATCGGTGAGCCTGAAAAATAAAGCGTAGGTCCATTTGGGTTAAAGGATTGTGGAAATGAAGAAAATATTCTATCTTCTGGTCTATACAACTACCATCGGGATATTCTTTGGCTGTATCTTTAACCAAACTCAGGAGGTTTTAGACAGCGAGACTATTGGCCAGTTCGCCATCTACCTACCTGCGGAAGAATCAGTGATTGACGAATCCTCCTCCTTAACCTAGATACAATTATCGAAGGAACCGATTCTCTCTGTTAATGATGTCGTCTCTTATCACGCTGGAACCCATGAATTCAAAATAACTGCCTCTTCCGTTGAGCGGATGAATCAACTCGATCCCGCTGGTAGGTTTTTTGTTGTTACAGTAGGAAACAAACCAATCTACTTCGGGAGGTTCATGGCTGCTTATTTTTCAATGTCATATGATGGGGTCGTCATTCTCTGGCCACCAATGAATAGTAGTAAGGATGTTCTCCAAATTCAGTTGGGTTATCCTGGCCCAGACTTCTTCGAGGGCATGGACCCACGAGCAGATCCAAGGATCCTTGAGTCATTAGGACAAGCCGGTAAATTAAAGTTATAAGACTTACGCATTTGAAAGGGAATATAAGGGGGATAGGGCGGGCAGCGCCCGCCCTATCCCTCAAAACAATTCCCCCCTGTGTAACATCTACGTGAGTTGATTAGGGATATGAATTGACCTTTTTGTTCATTAATTCGAGATACCTTCATAGGGGTATTATTTAAGTTTATGCCAAGAAGGGGGTAAGAATCTGATTGTGATAATCGTCAATATTTTGCGGTTAGGTAGCAATTAGATATAGATATATGGAGAATTTCATGGCTTTAAAAGAATATCCTGATTTTGTAATCACGAAAAATGACAATGGTCACAAAAATGTTTTCGATTCGCGAAACCATTCGAGCGCGGAAGGATCAAAAGATCAGACCAATATAGAAATCGCGGTCGATAGCATTTTACGCAGCATTGGCGAAGATCCTGCTCGTGAAGGGTTACTGCGAACACCGAACCGGGTTGCCCGTATGTTCGAAGAGTTGACCTCTGGATATGACACAGATCCCATCGAGCTTATAAATGGTGCGATCTTTACAGCAGAGGATTATGATGAAATGGTGGTCATAAAAGACATCGA